>JAJZRF010000019.1 GCA_021847425.1 Deltaproteobacteria bacterium
ATTTGAACCGCTGAATAATGGTTTTGCAGACCACTGCCTTACCACTTGGCTACGCCGCCTTTTTGGTGGGGGCAATCTTAAACGCAGATCGTTTTTTTGACAAGGGAAAATGTGCGCCCCGCGCCGGGCGGTTGCAGGCAAGGAAAAAGGGCAAGCGCCGCATCGGGGCGGCTGATCCGTTGCCCTTTTCCGGAAGCTGGGGTATGCTGGTTTTTCGGCTGGAGGGGTGACGCCCTCACAGATTACCCCTTACCCGTACCCTTACCGTGACTACCAATATCCTTACCCAAACACCGCAGCCGGATCTGCACCTTCTCGAGAACAATCTCGGCTACCATTTCCGTGACCTTGGCCATCTGCAGAAAGCCATGATCCACAGCTCCCACGCCTTTGAGCAAGGCAGGCCGACGCAGCAGAACAACGAAACCCTGGAGTTTCTCGGGGACGCCGTGCTCGACCTCACGGTGGGCTATGCGCTTTTCCGTTATTTTCCCCGGATGCGGGAGGGAGATCTTACCAGGCTGCGGGCGGCCCTGGTCAACGAGCGGCACCTGGCCCGGATGGCAAGAGATCTCGATCTGGGCCGCTATCTCTTGCTGGGCAAGGGTGAGGAGACCAATCGCGGCAGGGAAAAACCTTCCCTTCTTTCCTGTGCCCTTGAGGCAGTGGCTGGCGCCATTTTTCTCGATGGCGGGTACCTTGCGGCCAGCGAATTTGTCGAACGCCATTTCACCCCCTGGTTTGATGACCGGCAGCAGACCATGTTTCTGGCCGACGCCAAGAGTTCGCTCCAGGAGCTTCTCCAGGAGCGGTTCAACGAGGGGCCCCGTTATGTGCTGGAGGGGGATGAAGGGCCGGACCATAACAAGACCTTCCATGTCTCGGTGCGCTTCCGGGAGGAAATTCTTGGCCAGGGCAGCGCCCGCAGCAAGAAGGAAGCAGAGCAGGAGGCCGCCGCCGTGGCGCTCAAAAATCTCGCCAAGCCGCCCGCTCAGGCTGGGCAGTGATCCGTTGTGTCAGAGTGCGCCCCTTCTAAACCAATGCCCCCGCCTTTTGTCATCCCCATCTTTATTGCCCACCAGGGCTGTCCCCATCAATGTCTGTTCTGCAATCAACGCAGTATAACCGGCGCCCCGGAGGGCATGGTCACCGCCCGCGAGGTGGAGGAGACCATCCGCACCCAGCTTGCCTGGCCCCGCCGTCATCTTGCCGCGCCGGTGCAGGTGGCTTTTTACGGGGGCAGCTTCACCGGTCTGGCCATGGAGCGGCAACGGGAATTGCTCGGGGCGGCTCAGCCTTTTCTGGCCTCTGGCCAGGTCCGGGAACTGCGGCTCTCCACCCGGCCGGATTACGTAACCCCGGAGATCGCCCATTTTTTGCGGGAGCAGGGGGTGGGGATCGTGGAGCTGGGCGCCCAGTCTCTGGACGACCGGGTGCTTGCGGCCAGCGGCCGGGGGCATACCGCAGCCCAGGTTCGGGCCGCGGTTGCCTGTCTGAAAGAGGCGGGGATTCAGGTGGGGCTTCAACTCATGCTCGGCCTGCCCGGCGACAGCACGGCCACAACCCTGGCCAGCGGATGCCAGGCTACCGGGCTTGGCCCGGATCTGGTCCGGCTTTACCCCTGTCTGGTTATCTCCGGCAGTCCCCTGGCGGAAATCTACCGTCAGGGGGGGTATCAACCCCTGGCTCTTTCCCGGGCCGTGGCCCTGGCGGGTCGGCTTTGGCGGATTTTTAAGGCGCACCGGATTCCCGTGGTGCGCATGGGCTTGCAACCTTCGCTTTCCCTGGAAAAAACCGTGCTGGCCGGGCCATATCATCCGGCCTTTGGCGAGCTGGTGCTCTCCCGGCTTTTTTTCAACCAGGTCCGGGCGGCGCTCTCCGCCCGCCCGCCTCAACAGCCTTACCGGCTTTGTCTTGCCAGGGCGGACGAATCCATCTATCGCGGCAGGGGCAACGCCAACGTCAAACGGCTTGCAGCACTGGGGCTTCTTGATGGGGTGGAAACGGTGTTTAGCGCCAGTCAGCCGAGGCAGACAGTGGTGCTGACTCCGAGTGCGCTGTAACAACTTATTTGGTCAACTAATTGAAATCAGTCGGGTTCTTTTCTTTCAGGGCAGTCAAAATCCCATTGTCACGCAGCCGAGCACCGGAGAGGCTGCCGAAAAGGGGATTTGCACTGTTTGAGGCGAAGCCGAGTTTGCAAAGCCCCGGCAGCATCGAGGAGCACAGGGCATCCCGCCAAAGGCGGGACAAGAGACACAGGGGGCCTTTTCTTTGGTTCGTTTCTTTGGGCAAGCAAAGAAATGAACACTTCCGGCATTGCCGAAAAACATGGTTGAAGTTAGATGTGCATCAAAAAAAAACCGGTTCAGGATGAACGGTCTGAGGTCTGGGGCTTCTTGGCGGAAAATATCTGGCAATGGATGCCGGAGCTGGCAAACACCACCATGGCAGGATACTGGAGGGATTTGAAGCCCAAGGCCTTGCAGCCGTAAGGGCGCGCCGGTTCGTGGGTGATGAAGAAATGGAGGCAGGCCAGGCAGTTTGGCCGTTCCGTGGTTGGCAGGGGCACCGGTTTCACCTTAGGAAACAAACGGGGAGTGTTGGCGTGCTTCCGCCTCCAGGCCGCGCAGGAGAACGAAGCGGCCCAGGGGCGTTACCTGGCAGGGAAAGCTGCCCACAAAAAGGGGATTGTCGCACAGCCCGCCCGAGAGGTAGAGCCGGGCAGGCGAACCGGCAAAGCGGTAGGCGTTGATGGCAATCCCCTTGACAAAGCGGGCCACCGCTTCGGCCACCGGGATCCCGGAGATCACCGCGTCAAAGATGTCGCTCATCCCCAAGACCCCGCAGGTCACGGAAAAGGTCTGCTCCGGCACCCGCAGGCGGGCATAGTCCAGCTCGTAATACCGCTCCAGCAGCTCGATGGTAAAGCCCATCGAGGCCCCGCATTCCGCGTTCCACCCCATGTCCGCCAGCTTGCCGTTTGCGTACTTGATGAACTTGATGTCCCGGCTGCCGCAGTCCAGCAGCACATATTCCTTTTCCCCAATCATGGCTTCGCCCCCCCTGGCCAGGGCAATGAGCTCGTTGACGTAGCGTTCGGCAAACCGCTTGCCGTTGTGGCCGGTGGCGAGATCCACCCGGATATCCCTGGGCAGCTCCTTGGTGGCAAGGATGGTCGGCTCTGCATTCGGCGCGTCGAGATCAAGAAACTTGCAGTAGGAGGTGCCGAAGTCGCCCAGAATCATGGGTGTACTCCGGAAAGTTCGAGAAAGGCCTGGACCTTGGCCCGGGCGCTGCTGGTGGTGTGCACGTCCACGTCCAGGTAGAGGGCGTGGGGATGTTTTTTGGCCAGGTACCGGGCCAGGGCGGTTTTCGCGCAAAAGGACTGGGCAAAGAAAACCGTGGGCACCTCCGGGTTGAACCGGGCCTCCAGAGCGTGATCGGCCGGGGTCTTGTTCTCCATGCAGCGGGCCCAGCCGTAGATGTGGGTGGTGTCCGGGAACAGTCCGAGGATGGAGAAATCCCTGGGCGGCACCCCCCAGAAACCGGCGGTTGGCGCACAGACCGGCGGGGGATTGCGGTAGGGCGCCGCGGATTTGACCCCTGCGGTGATGGCCTGCATCCTGGCTAAGAGCGGCAACCGGGCCTGGCACAGGGGGGTGCCGAAGCCTGCGGTGTCCGTATTTCTGGTGCAGATCACCGGGATGGGCAGGGCCTCGGCCAGGATCGTGGCGGTGTGCAGGGCGCAGTCGCACTTGCCGGGCCCGGTATCGACATAGATGGCGTCCAGCTCAAGGTGCAGGGCGTTGACCACGGCGGTGCGGAGGATGGCGCAGTAGACCCGGGGCAGAAAGGGGCTGGCTGTTTCGAGATCCTCCCGGACCAGGGGCTCGTCCAGGTCATGGATAACCAGGCCATGTTCGTTGGCACCCCGGATCACGTCCAAGGGCGGGATGCCGATGATGCCGATCTTGTGGAAGCGGCTCATCATGGCGGCTGAGGGTGCGGGGTCAAGGGCCATGTTCAGGGGGTTACTGGTTGTGTTTTTTCAGGAGAAAACAGCCAAGGGCGATGGTCAGAACATGGATGGACCAGGAGGCGATGCCCGGCGGCAGGGTGGCGGTCTTGGCCAGGGACTGGCCGACGCTCCAGGCGCCCCAGGCGGCAAAGGCCATGCCGCAACTTACCGGGATGGCCAGGGCCAGGTCGCGTCCCTTGTTTTTATGCACGGAGAGCAGCACCGGAATCCCTAAAAGAAGCAGGGGGATGCCGAGGAAGATGTAGGAAAAACGGCGGTGGAATTCCACCAGCGCTTCCTGGTTGGAAGCCTTGTTGTCCATGGCCTGTTTCAGGAGCTTGCTGTATGAGAGTTCCTCGATTTTGTACGGCGGGACAAAGAATTCTTCCGGCGCTTCGCTGAAGGCTTTGGAAAGGGTCTTGAAGAACGTTACGGAAAAATCGCCATTGGCGGTGCGTTCTTTATCCTGCCCGTTTTGCAGAAGCCAGGTTCCGTTTTGCCAGGTGGCGCTTTCGGCGGTGAGCAAGGTTGTAAGGCCATGCTCCGCGTCATAGGCGGTAAAGGAGAAATTGCGGAAATCATTTTTCCCGAGATCGGGGCGGAGAAAGGAGAAAATTCCCTCGATGCCGCGAAAATAGGTGCGTCCGTCCCGGATGATGCCCCTGGGAATCTGGTGGTTGACTTCTTCATACCAGATCCGGTCGGTGGCTGTAGTGGTGGCGGGCAGTACCCATTGGCCGATGGCCACGGTGAGCAGGGTGAAGAGGGCTGCCGCAACCAGCAGGGGGCGGATGATGCGGATGACGCTGATCCCGCCGGCCATGAGAGCCATGAATTCAAAATGCTGATTGAGGACGCCCAGGGTGATGACCCCGGCCAGCAGGATACAGACCGGAATCAGCTGGGCATAGATGAAGGGAATCTTGAGCAGCAGGAATTTGACCGCCAGGCCGATGGTTTTTTGCGCTTGCAGGAAATTGTCCAGGTGCTCAAAAAAATCGACCAGCAGATAGATGGCGATCAGGGAGCTGGTGACCAGGGCCAGGTTTTTGGCGAATTGGGCCATGAGGTAGCGATCCAGCAGCTTCATCGCTGTTTCCCCCCGGTTTTGCTTCCCTCCACTCTGGAGAGCAGGTTCAGGGCCAGTCTGCCCAGGCGGGAAAACCAGAGCGGGAAGGTCTCGTTTGCCACCTGCCGGGTGAGCAGAACGGTAAAAACGGCAAACAGGAGATCGGGCAGCCACATGGAGAACGCGACCGGCAGATGGCCGCTTTCCGCGCCGGTCCGGCCGACGGTGAACAGGACATAGTAGACGACGAAAAGCAGCAGGCCAAGCGGGACGCCCAGGGGCCTGCGGCCCGTCCTGGCCAGCATGGCCAGGGGCAACCCCAGGATGGTCAGGATGAAGCCGCCCACCGGCAGGACCATGCGGGTGTGGTACTCCATGAGCATGTTCAGCCCGATGGGGCTTTTCGGGCCATGGCTTGCTGCCTGTTCCAAGAGCTGCTTCTGGCTCAGGCCGTTTTTCCCGACATCGGTAATGGAGGTGCCGGCGACCTCGGTGGGGGTTTTGATGGGCAGGTTGATCCGGTAGCGGTCAAAGCGGATGGTTTGGGTGATATTCTCGCTGGCGCGGTGCAGGGTGCCGTCCGCCAGGGAGAGGGTGATCATCATATTCTCGGGTTGGGCGGTAAGGCTGCCTGTTTTGGCGACGATGGTAAGAGGCGTGTCGCCGTGCCGCATGTCGGAAACATAGACGCCCTGCCATTGGTGGGTCTGCGGATCCACCGCATCGATATACAGCACGACATTGCTGAGTCCTTCGCTGAACTGTCCGGCCTGGATGCCCTTGTCGATCTTATCCTTTGCCATCTGCAAAAAAAGCGTTTTCATGGCCAGGGTGCCCTTGGGAATCAGGGTAACGGCGGAAAAATAGGTGAGCAGGGAAGTGGAAAGGGCGATGACGATCACCGGGGGCAGCAGGCGGAGCAAGCCGATGCCGGAGGCCTTCAGGGCCATGATCTCGTTGTCGTTCACCATTCTGGTTACGGCGACAATGACCGCGATCATGCTGGCCATGGGGATGGAAAACATCATCAGCTTGGGCAGCATGTAGGCGCAGAGACGGAAAAAATCACCGGTGCCGATGCCGAAATCGAAGATCCCGTCCAGAACAGGGACAAGCCTGCCCAGAAAGAGGATGGCGTTTATGACAAGAAAGCTCGCGAAGAACGGGGCCAGGATCTCGGTGGCGATATAAGTGTAGAGCAATAAGGGCATGGTTTTCAGGGGTTCCTTGTCGCGGCTCCATTGCGGCCCGTTTTTTCGGGGCAACGCCTCCCTGGCTCTTTACCATTGCCCATCCTGAACGTCAAGCCTGCCCATCCTGAACGGTTGCGTCCGGCGCGGCTGCCGTCGGGGTTCGGGGCGGCACATTTTTTTAGGGACTTTTCCCGGCGGGCGGCATAGTATGTCGGCAGAATATGCAGACGCCCCTGAAGCAATTTTTTCGGAGTAGCCCGGTTATGTTGAACGCGTTGGTGCGCGCCATTGCGGTTGAAGCACCCCTTCCCAGTCTTGGCGACAACACCGGCGATCTCGACCGGCTGAAAAAGGCTCTGGTTCCGCAGCTGGCCGGGGCCATGCCGGTGGTGCCGTATCAGCGTCTGCGCAAGGTGGCCGGCCGGTTCCGCGCCGCGGGCTTTACGGGCGCCGCCATTGTCAACGACATGGCGGGCACCCCGGTTCTGGTTGATTTCCTCCCCCAGCCGGTGCCGGTTCTTGCCGGCATGGCCCTTGACCTTGGGACCACCCATCTCGAAGCAACCCTGCTCGACCTGAGCACCGGCGCAACCCTGGCCCGGGCCGACCTGGAAAACGGCCAGATCCGCTACGGGGCCGATATCCTCACCCGAATCCATCATGCCGCCGGAGCCGAGGGGCTGGCGGAGCTGCACCGGGCAATAATCGGCTCGGTCAATCAGCTGGCCGTGGAGCTGGCCGGGGTTTCCGGTCTGGCAGTGGCCGAGATCCGGGCGCTTTCCGTGTCCGGCAACACCAGTATGGTGCATTTCTTTCTCAATATCAATCCCTACCATCTCTGCCGCGAGCCGTACATCCCCATGGTCAACGCCCCGGACCCCTGTCTGGCCGGAGAGCTTAACCTGGCCATCCATCCGGCCGCGCCGGTATGGTTTTTGCCCAGCGTGGGCAGCTATTTCGGCGGGGATCTGATCTCCGGCGTCCTGGCCAGCGGGCTTGACCAGCAGCCGGAGACCTGCATGCTCATCGACGTGGGCACCAATGCCGAGGTGATTGTCGGCAACCGCGAATGGCTTATCGCCTGCGCCGGGGCGGCAGGTCCGGCCCTGGAGGGCGGCGTGGCCCGGATGGGCATGCGGGCAGGGCCCGGCGCCATCGAGCATGTGCGGATCGATCCGGCCAGCGGCGAGATCCAATATGAAACCATCGGCAAGGGTAAGCCCAAGGGGCTCTGCGGCTCCGGGCTCATCGATCTGGTGGCGGAGCTGTATCTGACCCGGCGGATTGATATCCGGGGCAAGTTTCGGCCCCAGGCCGCTGGAGACCGGTTGATTCAGGGAAGCGAAGGCTACCAGTTCGTGGTGGTTGGGGCCGAGGATTCGGCGGATGGCAGGCCGGTGGTTCTGGGGCAGGTGGATCTCGACGCGCTCATGCGCTCCAAGGCGGCCATGTATGCCATCCTCACTACCCTGACCAACCAGGTGGGCGTCGCCTTTGGTGATCTGCGCCGCATTTATGTGGCCGGGGCCTTCGGCCGGCACATCTCGCCCAGGCAGGCCATTGTTCTGGGGATGCTGCCCGATCTGCCCCTGGCGACCTATGAGCCCGTGGGCAACAGTTCCCTGGCCGGGGCCGGCCGGATTCTTCTGGAGCGGGAGGCCCGGGATCGCTGTCTGGAGCTGGTCAGGAAGATCACTTACATTGAATTGAATGTTAATCAGGAGTTCATGCTCCGGTTTTCCGGTTCCCGTTTTATTCCCCACACCGATCCGGCCCTGTTTCCTTCGGTTCCGTTTTTTGCCGGGGAGTAGGTTCCCGCAAGCGGGCAACACTTTGAATCAATTGCAAGAAAAAGAGGCGATTAGCCATGGAGTCAGATTCATTCAGTGACAACCGGATGCATACCCAGCCAGCCAAGGATTGGCATAAAGCCTGGTTTCTGGGCCTGCTCGCCATTGCGGCCCTGATCGCGGTAAGGCTCTGGATGGCCGAGACGGTGCCGGTCAGCGACGCCACGGAATCACGCTATGCGGAGATATCCAGGAAAATGGTGGAAACCGGTGACTGGATTACCCCGCAATTCGACTATAATGTCCCGTTCTGGGGCAAACCGCCCCTCGCTTTTTGGGTCTCCGCGGGGGGCATTGAACTTCTGGGCCCCACTGAACTTGCGGCCCGGGCAGGGATCTTTCTCCTGGCGATTGGTTTGGCCGTGTTGTTCTTCCTCTGGCTCAGAGAGTCTCTTGACTCTGTTTTCGCGGCGTCCGCGACGCTCATGCTGTTTTCGTCAGTGCTCTATTTTATTTCCGCTGCCGCGGTTATGACGGATTTAGTGCTGACCGCCACGGTCACGCTGGGTCTCATTGGTTTTTGGCAGCGATTTCATCATGGCTCCCGGGCTTGGGAGCTGGCGCTCTATGGTGCAATAGGGCTGGGCCTGCTCGCCAAGGGGCCCATCGCCGTGATCTTTATCCTGTTTCCGGTCGTCATCTGGGCAATCCTTACTAAAAATTTCCCGGCGGTCTGGCAACGGTTTTCCTGGATCAAGGGAGCGTTGCTCGCCATTGTCATTGCCGCGCCGTGGTATTTTCTGGCGGAAAACAAAACCCCCGGGTTTCTGGAATATTTTATCGTGGGGGAACACATTAAACGCTTTCTTGTCAGTGGTTGGCACGGAGATCTCTACGGGCATGCGCATGCAGCGCCGACCGGGATGATCTGGCTGTATTGGCTGGCCTCTCTCTTTCCCTGGAGTCTGGCCCTCATTCCGCTTGCCTATCTGCGCAAAAAAAGTTTGCCTGAAAATTGGCGCCGGCACCGGCCGCTCATCCTTTTCGGGCTGCTGTGGGCCGTTTGCCCGCTGCTGCTTTTCACCTTTGCGCATAATATTCTCTGGACATACCCGTTGCCGGGGTTGCCGGGGACGATTGTCGTGCTGGCGGCGTTGCTGGCCGGCAAGGGGGAAAGAGACAAGGGGCGATTTCTCAAGTTCGTTTCCGTGGTGGCGATAGTGATGGCAGTGTTGTTCGCGGGGCTGTCGGTATACGCCGCCAAGGGAACCACCATCTATGTAAAACACAGTCAAAAGCAAGTGGTTGAGTCAATCAACCGAGACTGCGCGGGGACGGACTGTGGTATTTATTACTGGAACGATCGGTATTATTCCGCTGAATTCTACAGCCAGGGAAAAGCAAGGCGGATAGATAAGCCGGAGCAGCTGCGTCAACTGCTCATGGATCACCGCAAGGACTTTCTTGTTGTTGCCAAGGGCGATCTGCCTGCTATCCCGGAAGATATTCAACAGCACTTCCATCGTGTCAAACAATTTGGCGAAATTATTCTTCTTGAAGAAATAACGGCCGAATAAAATAATAAAGGAATTCAAGAGCACAAATGAAGAATAACATTACAACAATTGGGGGAGGCAGCGATAAAAGCTCTGCAAATATGATTTGTATTGTTATGCCTGCCCATAATGAACAGGATAATATCCGAGCCTCTATCGAGAAAATAAACGAAGCGTTCTTGGCTCTTGACTATGATTTTGAAATTATCATCGTCGATGACGGCAGTAAGGATAACACGGTCAACGAGATAAAAAGTATTCTGCAAGGTTATCCTGTCCGCCTGATTAAACTGTCAAGGAATTTCGGAAAAGAACATGCGATCATAGCCGGCCTGGATCATGCGGATGCGGACGCGGTCATTCTCATGGATGCTGATCTGCAGCATCCCATGGAAATGTTGCCTGAATTTTTGGATAAGTGGCAACAGGGATACGATATTGTGTATGGCTACCGGGAGGATCGTCGGGATGAATCCTGGCATAAACGGTTGTTTACCCGGATATTTTATACCTTGCTGAACAGTGGGGCCGAGATAAAGATCGAACCGGGAGCCTTGGATTTTCGCCTGCTCGATCGGCGGGTGGTTGAGGCCTTGTGTTCCCTGCGGGAACGGGTCCGGTTTACAAAGGGGTTATATGCCTGGGTCGGCTACAAAAGTATCGGCATTGCCTTTATGCCGAATCAAAGATATGCGGGGGAAAGCAGTTTCAACAGAAAAAGCCTGTTTAAACTCGGCTGGGATGGGCTGACCTCCTTTTCCGATCTTCCCCTCAAAATGATGAGCTCCGCCGGGGCAATCATCTCTTTTTCCGCCGTGTGCTATGCTTTTTATATCTTTGCGCGCACAGTCATCTGCGGGGTGGATCTGCCGGGTTGGGCAACCTTGACCGTGGCGATCTCCTTTCTGGGCGGCATACAGCTTTTATCGCTGGGGGTTATGGGATATTATATAAGAAATATTTTTATCGAAACAAAGCAGCGGCCCAACTATATCGTGGAAGAAGAAATCGCCAGTGCATTATGCATGAGCAAACGAAACAGCGCGGAATGAAAAAACAGATCGTGCGTTTTATCTTTGTGGGCGGCGCGGCGTTTGGGGTGCATTTTTCGATTGTAAGCATCATCGTCCCGCTGGGCGCACATCCTTTGGCTGCCAATGTGGCCGGTTTTCTCCTCGCCTTCGGGGTGAGTTATCTCGGCCATCGGCACTGGACGTTTCCTTCCGCCAGTTCGGCCCGGCATGCGGCGCTGATGCGCTTTTTTTTCGTCGCTGTTTCCGGCTTTGCCTTAAACGAAGCCCTGTATTGGTTTTTGTTGACGGCAACGGTTTTGGATTATAGAACGGCGCTGGTTATTGTTTTGGCGGCTGTCGCGGTCGTGACTTTTACCGTGAGCAAGCTGTGGGCTTTCCGGGATGCATAGCGCCAAAAAAATCATTCTCTGCTCGGACGATTTTGCCCAAAACAGTGCCATCTCCCGAGGGATTCTCAATCTCGTCGAGCGGCAAAGGCTTTCGGCGGTGTCTTGTTTTACCGATTCATCCCTCTGGCAACAATACGGGGCGGAATTGTCCGGACACCACAATGAGATCGACCTGGGTCTGCATTTCAACCTGACCCATGATTTTGGGTATCTCAATCGGCCTCTGGGATACTGGCTTGCGCGTTCTGTTGTTGCGCAACTTCCCCTGAAAGAAATCAGGGAAACCCTGCATCGTCAATGCTCGGAATTCATGCGGGTAACCGGCCGGCTTCCGGATTTTATCGATGGCCATCAGCACGTGCATATCTTGCCTGGTATTCGGCGGGTTTTTCTCGATTATCTGGCCGGCCAAAACTTGATCCAGGCGCTCTATGTCCGCAGTGTTGTGCCGATGATTCCCCACGGGGATGACCGGCTTAAGTCGTTTGTGATCAGAATGCTGGCAACGGGCTGGCGCTCGGCAATAAGGGGTTACTGCCCAACCAATACAACTTTTGCCGGGGTTTACTCACTCAAGGGAGAAGAGAATTATCCGGCGCTTTTTCAGGGATGGTTGGCGAGGAGCGAAACCGGCGGCTTAATCATGTGTCATCCGGGTCTGGAAAGTGATGACATGATAGACGTTATCAGGGGGGCAAGGGTGGTCGAGTATCAATTTTTCCAGTCCGACCGGTTCCCTGAAATGTGTAAGGCGCTGGATGTAACGATTGCCCGTTTCTCAAAGCAGACTGGTCCTTCAAAAGCCGCGGTTTGTGCTTGATCCTGTCCTTGAAATTTGCGGGGCATGTGGTATAAGGCATCGCGGGTCTGGTGCCTTAATGGGTGTGGAGGCCGGTTTTTGGTCTGATTTTCATGGATGGCGGGGATGATGGCGTGAGCGAGAAGGGAAGTCTTGAAATTCCCAAAAAACCTGTGTCTAACAAAAAGAAAACAGCCAGGGACCGCTTGGCTGAGTTTTGCGCTCTGTTTGGCAAGGAGGACGAGGTTCTGGTGGTCATCAACGCCGACCCGGATGCCATTGCCAGCGCCATGGCGGTGAAGCGTTTGCTCCGTTATCGGGTGAAGAACGTCACCATTAGCTATCCCAACGAAATCAGGCGTCTCAATAACGTGGTCATGGTAGACCTGCTGAAAATCCCCATGGAACGTCTGCATACGGTCAAGATCGGGGATTTCACCAAAAAGGTCATGCTGGATTCCCAGCCCAGCCATTTGCCCTGTTTTGAGAACATCACCTTTGACGTGGTCATTGACCACCATCCCGCCACCAGAGGCTGGGTGGCCCCATTTGTCGATATCCGCAAGGATTACGGCGCCACAGCCTCCATGCTCGTTGAGTATCTCCGGGCTGCCAGTGTGAAGCCCTCGGTGGCTCTGGCCACCGCCCTTTTTTACGCGATCAAGGTGGATACCCGGAATTTTGAGAAAAAAGCGACCTTGGCGGACGCCATTTCCTTTCGCTATCTCTTCAATATCGCCAACCAGAATCTGGTCCGCAAGATAGAGCTCTCCTCCCTCCGCCGTTCCGAGCTGAATTATTTCAAAACCGCCCTCAAAGAGATGAAGGTGAGCAAGCAGCGGCTGTATGCTCACCTCGGCAGGGTTCCCAGCCCGGACATGCTGGTGCTCATCGCCGACTTCCTGAACCAGGTCCACGATGTCACTTGGGTTTTTGTTTCCGGCCTGTATAGCGACAAGCTGGTGGTTATCTTCCGTTGTGACGGCTATAAGAAAAATGCCGGGAGGCTGGCGGAGAAGATGTTTAATGCCATCGGCTCGGCGGGAGGACACCGGGAAGCGGCCCGGGCCGAAGTGCTGCTCCGGAACCTGCCTGCGGAAATGCAGGATTTTTCCACCAAGACCCTGATGCGCCTCACGGTCAAACACCTGTAGCAACCTTTTCGGAAATTTTATCCCCGCCCCATTCCTGTGCTTGCTTTTTGACGCAAGGCTTCCCATAATGGACCTGAAACAATTGGGCCGTTGAAAAACCTTGTTTTCCGGCGGCCTGCGGACGATGCTTCCCCCTCTCCCGTCAGGAATCCCATGAAACTGAAACCGAAGGTTCTGGCCATGATCCTTGCCGGGGGGCGCGTTGACGAGCTGGACGTGCTCACCGCCTACCGGCCCAAGTCGGCTGTCCCCTTTGGCGGCTTTGCCAGGGTAATCGATTTTGCCCTGAGCAATCTCATGCACTCCGGCCTGGAACGGGTCGCCATCCTTAGCCAGTACCGGAGCTTTTCCCTGATCAGCCATATCGGGGTCGGGGCTGCCTGGGACATGACCGGCCGTTATCGCGGAGTTTTTATCCTCCCTCCCTCCCAGGGCTCGGGCCAGAGCAGCTGGTACCGGGGCTCGGCAGACGCCATCCATCAGAATCTCGATTTTGTCCAGTACCACGATCCGGAAACCATCCTGGTGCTCTCCGGGGACCATGTCTACCAGATGGATTACCGGGAGATTCTCCAGTACCATCGGGACAAGGACGCCGACCTGACCATCGCCTGCCTGCAGGTGCCCATGGGTGAGGCGAGCCGTTTCGGGGTGGCGGAAATCGATGACGAGGACGGCGAGCGCGGCGGCCGCGTTCACCAGTACCAGGAGAAACCGGCCGATCCCAAGTTCAACTGGGCCTCGCTTACCGTCTATTGTTTCAGGCCCTCGGTGCTCTATGAGGTGCTGGAGGCCAACGCCCGGGAGGATGAGTCCTTCGAGTTCGGCAGGGATATCCTGCCCCGGATCATGGCGAGCCAGCGCCGGGTGTACGGTTTCAAGTTTCACGGCTATTGGGGATACACCCGGACCGTTGGCGAATACTGGCAGACCAACATGGATCTGCTGGGGCCGGAGCCGAAGATCCGCCTTGAGGAGTGGGGCATCCGCACCAACCTGGAACACCGGGCGGTTAGGGACTGCCAGCCCCTCAAGGCAGGATCTTCGGCGAGCATCGAGAACAGCCTGGTCTATAACGGCTGTGTCGTGGAGGGACGGGTGGAAAATTCCATTCTTTTCCCAGGGGTACATGTCAAGTCCGGGGCGGAGGTGAAGAACTCCGTGCTCTTTTACGATAATGTGGTTGGGCACGGCGCCATGCTCGACACGGTGGTGAGCGATGTCAACGTGACCTTCGGGGCCCGGGTGCGGATCGGCGAGCCAGGGGTTCCGCAGGCCGGCAAGGTCACGGTGGTCGGCTGGAACAACCATGTGCTTGACGGCATGGTGATCGGCTCCGGTTGTACCCTGCACCCCAATCTGCGGCCGGAGCAGATGGTCGGAAAAATCGGCAACAACGAGGTGGTCCGATGATTCAAGGCGACAATACCCTGGTTCTCCTGCTGGCAGGCGGGGTCGGCAGCCGCCTCAATGTTCTGGTGCAGACCAGGGCCAAGCCGGCCGTGCCCTTTGCCGGATTCTACCGGATCATTGATTTTTCCTTGAGCAACGTGATGAACTCGGGGCTCAGCCAGGTTGGGGTGCTCACCCAGTACAAGCCACTTTCCCTGATGCGCCATCTCGGCACCGGCGAGGCTTGGGATTTCACGGGCCGCACCAGGGGAGTGAAGATCCTTCCCCCCCGCACCGGGTCACACGATTCCGACTGGTACAAGGGCACCGCCGACGCGGTGCGCCAGAACATCGATTTTATCCGGGAGCACCCCGCCAAGGAGACGATCATCCTTTCCGGCGACCACATCTACCGCATGGATCTCGACGACATGCTCCGGTTCCATCGGAGGAAGCAGGCCCAGGTGACCATCGCCATGATGGTGGTGCCGCTTTCCGAGATCCACCAATTCGGCGCGGGCATCACCAACGGTGAGGGCCGCATCGTCGAATGGGAGGAAAAGCCCAGGATTGCCCGCACCGATCTGGCCTCCATGGGAATCTACGTGTTTGACACCGAATACCTGCTTCGGCTTCTGGAGGAAGACCGCGAGGAGGTGGACTTCGGCATGCATCTCATCCCCAAGGCCATCGAGCGGGATAATGTTTTTGCCTATCCTTTCCACGGCTACTGGCGGGATGTGGGCACGGTCCAGGCGTACTGGCAGGCGAACATGGATCTGCTGAAAATCGATTCCGAGATCTCTCCGCAAGCCTGGGGCATTCGGCCAAACCCCTATGCGGACCGGCTGGTGGTGGATCGGTGTCCCGCCCGTTTTGCCGGCGGCTGCGTGGTGGAAGGCTCCATGATCTCCGCCGGCTGCGTCATCGAGGGCGAGGTGATCAATTCGGTGCTTTCGCCTGGGGTGCGGGTGGGAAAGAATGTCCGGGTCAAGGACTCCATCATTCTCCACGACTGCATTCTGGAGGAAGGGGCCGTGGTGGATCTGGCTATCCTCGATAAAAGGGTCCGGGTGGGGCAGGGGGCGGTGGTGGGGCAGGGCGAGGACAAGGGGCTGCCCAACAAGGCCAGCCCCAAGCATCTCTACACCGGGATCACCATGATCGGCAAGGAGGCCGAGGTGCCGCCCCAGGCCGTGATCGGACGCAACTGCGTGGTGCCCCCCTCCCGCAAGGCCGTGGATTTTCCTTCGCTGGCCATCGCCACCGGGGAAACCATCTGATTCCATTTCTAAAGCAAAAGAGACTTTTGCAAAAGTCAAAAAAAGTCCCCTCCCCCCTTGCGGGGGAGGGTTAGGGTGAGGGGGAACCCGCTGGATGTGAGACCTTGGCAGCTTCACCCACCCCCCATCCCCTCCCGTCAAGGGAGGGGAGTTTGCGTCAGCGGCTTCCCCTTTCTTTCTGGGATATCTTGGCGCGGATCTTGAGCTTGGCCAGACCAAAACGGATGATGCTGTCCGACATCCCTTCGGCGATATCCAGGCTTCTATTGGCCAGGCCGAATGCCTCTCGTCTGGTGAGATCCATGATCGGGCCATAGTGCAGGAGCAGTTCGCCCAGATCCAGGCTCGAACCGTAGCAGATGATCCAGGTTAACCTGTTGCAGAAAACCGCCACATTGAGGAGGTAGAGCTGGGAGTCGAATTTGTTGATTGGCTGGGGCGGGTTATTCTCCATGCTCAGGACGATCTTTTCGGAAAAATTCCAGAAGCGGGCGATTTCCATGCCCACGGCGGAAAACGTGAGGTCGTTCAGTACGGTTTTGGCGGCAAATTCGTCGGAGTAGCCCCGGTCGATGAGCTCCTGGGTCTTGCGGTACAGCTCCGGCAGATAGACCAGGATGATGAGCTTGCCCAGTTGGTGCAAGAGGGTGCAGATGAAGACCTCCTCTTCCACCACATTGATTTTCTTGACCTTGCAGAGAATCTTTGCCTGGGAGGCGCTGACAAAGCAGAGGGCCAGAAGCTTGCTGATCTCTTCCTTCTCGATTCCGGCCTTGAGAAAATCCTCAAACAGGGCGAGGCTGACGGCCAGCTCTTTCAGGGTGGTGAGGCCAAGGGCGGTTATGGCCCGGCTGATGTTGGAGATTGGCGTCCCCCGGCTGTAAAAAGCCGAGTTGACCACCTGCAGCAATTTGGTGGTCAGGGAGGCATCCCGGAGAATAACCTCGGCGATTTCGTCGGCGCTGGATTCATCGCGGTTCAGGAGGCGGAGCAGCTCCTGGACATGGTCGGACATGGCCGGCAGCTCGCTCATGTTGACCTTGCTGAATATGTCGCTCAGGGTTGTGTTGGGGTTCATGGCACCTGTCGTATCACTGGCGGCGTAGCGGTCTGGCTGTGTCTGGGTGGCCGGAAATCTTGCCTGTCCTGTACATTTACTCTGGATGTCAGGGAACTGTAAAACAAAATGTGAAAAAAAGAGGTGCGGATCTGAAGCCGGACGCGGTTATTTTTTCTTAGTGAAGACGTGGGGATGGTGTTTTTCGCCGCATTCCTGGCAGATGCCGTGGCTGAACTCCACCTCGGCGTGACTGCGGAGATAGCGCTCCAGCTGTTGCCAATCCCCATTGCCGTCCTTGATTTTCTTGCAGTAGGAGCAGATGGGCAGCAGGCCGTTGAGCTGTTTTGTCTTGGCCAGTGCCCCCTGCAGCTCCTGGATAAGATGTTCCTTGCTTTTTTCCGCTATCTTGCGGATGGTGACATCGCGGGTGATATTCACCACGGCGAAGACCTTGCCAAAGGCATCCTGCAACGGGGCGGAGGTGATCTCCAGGTGATGCTCGCTCCCGTTGATGAGGGTCTGTTTTTCCTCTTTGTGGATCATCCCATCGGCAAACACCTCTGCGGAATGGCACGATTCGCAACGGCTCTGCAGGTTATGGAAAGTGGCGTAACATTTTTTCCCGAGGCTTGATCCCCAGAGTTCCTTGGCGGTTTGGTTTTCGTAGCAAACGGAAAAATTTCTGTCGACGATGGTGCAGGGGTCTCCCAGGCTGGCAAGAATCATCTCGGTCTGGGAACTGATTGTTGTCTGCTTCGGCTGATCATTCTTGATGGTTATGGTCAGCAGTTCCGGGCAGGGGAGATGCGCCTGTAGAGTGCAGGTCCGGTCTGGCCCCAGGGGAAGATTCCTGTGTATCCGTGTTGCCCCGGAGACCGCGAGTTCGCGGAGCAGGGTAGGCAGAGCCAGGGTCTGGCAGAGGTATTCCGGCAGCGCTTCTTTGAGGATATCGTCTTCGCGCACCGAAAGCAGTTCGTAAAAGAGCTGATTGGCAACCCTGCCCACGAATTTATGGGGATTGCCGGAGTCGTCCCGCAGGATTTCGACAACCAAAAGGCCGTGACGGATGTTGTCGCGGAGCGGGGTGAAAAGTTGGTGAAGAAGGTCCAGGGGAATGGTTTTGGGGGTGTCCAACATGCACTCCTGTTTGTTTTTCCTCCTGACCGTGATATCCGTGGCGGGAAAGTCGAGCAAGGCGACTTCCGGCAGGAGTTATCAGGCAGACGGTGTGTTTTTTTCCGGCACCATTCCCCCCGGGTGGTGGCAGGCCAATATTCTGTATATCTTGATTGCATCCATCGAAAATTATAAGATAAATAAGATCCGATGGAGTTTTTTTAATAACGGAGTTGGGCACCAATGGCAATACGGGAAAAATACGGGGTCCGACGGGATGCCAGTCAGGCAAGGGAAGAAAGGAAGGACCGCAGGTTGGTTTTTTTGCTTTTGATGCCGAGCTTGACGCGGAGTTTGTCGCGGTAAAATTCCACGGTCCGGCTGGAAAGATCAAGGATGGCGGCAATTTGCTTGGTGGACCTTCCCTGTTTGATCAGTTCCGCCACTTCCAGCTCGCGGGGGGTGAGCCTGCCCAGTTTTGCGGAAAGGGTCAGGCTGAAGGTCGAGGTAATTTTTTCAAGATTGGCCACCGCCACCCGCAGGTAGAGTTCCAGCTCCTGGTCTTTGCAACGCTCCTGTATTTTTTCCAGATAGGGGACAACCAACCGCTGCAGATTGTCGTGGACCCTGCGCTCGTGATCGGCTCTGGCTTCGGCGCTCTGATGCAGGAGAAGGCTGAGGGCGTTGTTGACCTCGGTGAGCTCACGGGTTTTGTGTTCCAGGTGGAGTTCCAGTTCCTTGCTTGGCCTGATGTCTCTGGAGAGGCCGCGAAATCCCACCACGGTATTTCCAGCCAGCACTGGCAGGCAGTGGGTTTCGACAGGGATGACAGCGCCGTCTTTTTTTGTTATCCGCCGCCGCAAGCCGTTGCAGGGTTTTTTGCTCCGGCTGATCTCCTCGAACATTTTCCGCTGGGCATCCCGATCTTCCGGGGGAATCAGCGTTTCAATAGCGTTGCGACCCAGGAGTTCACTGGGCTCATAACCATAGAGAGCCTTGCAGCTTGGCGAGCAATAGGTAAAATACCCCTGGCCGTCTGTTTCCCAGACCCATTCAAGACTTTGGCTTGCAAGTTCATGGAAACGGGCGATCTCGCTGGCCAAAGTCTTGTCGGCGGGAGTTTTGGCTTTCATCCCCTAACGGAGCCCGGCGATAAAGGAGCCCACCGCCTCCGGACCTTTCTCTTCCACCAGCCTGATGGTGGCGGTGCCGATCACCGCCAGGTCCGCCTTGCCGGTCAGGATTTGCACGTCTGCCCGGTTGCTGATGCCAAAGCCCACGGCGAGCGGCAGGTCCGTGGCCTTGCGGCAGCGGGCCAGGTACGCATCGAAGGAGGCGTCGAACTCGGTCTTGCTGCCGGTGACGCCCCTCCGGGCCACGCAGTAGATGAAGCCGGCCCCATGTTTGGCCAGGGTCCGCATCCGCTCCTCGGTGCTGGTGGGGGCGAAGATCTGGATGGGAGCGAGATCGAGCGGTTTGGCCAGACGAAGATACTCCCCGCCCTCCTCGGGCGGCAGGTCCGGGATGATGAAGCCCCTGATCCCGATCTCCTTGGCCTTGCGCAAGAAATCCTCCACCCCGTATTTAAAGAGGATGTTGTAGTAGGTCATGAACAGGAAGGGGATATCGTATTGCGCCGCCATTTCCGCGGCAAAGGCGAGGCAGTCGGCGACCTTGGTTCCGTTGGCGATGGCCTCCTGATTGGCCTTGATGATCATGGGCCCATCGGCCATGGGCTCGGAAAAGGGGATCTGCAGTTCGATCACGTCCACGCCGTTTGCCACCATCTGGCGGATCACCTCGCGGTTTACCGCAAAGGACGGGTAGCCCAGGACCAGGTGGGTCATGAGCAGGATCTCTTTTTTGCTCCGGGCTTGCCGGAGCTGGTCAGCGAGTTGCATATTCCTCTCCCTTTTTCCGGATGAAATCCTTCCAGGACGGGTCATTAAAGGCATGGGCAATGGTGAAGATGTCCTTGTCGCCCCGGCCGGACTGGTTGATGATGATCGCCTGGCCGCCGTTCAGCTCGCCCGCTTCCTTGAAGGCCTGGACAAAGGCATGGCTGGATTCCAGGGCCGGGATGATCCCTTCCTTTTTGATGGTAAGATCCAGCGCGGCCATGACCTCCTGGTCGGTGGCCGCGGCAAAGCGGACCCGCCCTTTTTCCCAGAGGTCGGTGAGCAGGGGGGAAACCCCGATATAATCAAGCCCCGCGGCCACCGAATGGGTGTCGCGCATCTGGCCGTCGGAATCCTGGAGAAACATGGTTTTGTACCCCTGGGCCACGCCGGGCGAGGCATCTTGGCTGGCGAGCCGCGCGGCGTGCTGGCCGGTGTCAATCCCCTTGCCGCCTGCCTCCACCCCGATCAAATCCACTTCGGGGTCACCGAGAAAGCCCTGGAAGATGCCCATGGCGTTGGAGCCGCCGCCCACGCAGGCGTAGACCCGGGCCGGGAGTTTGCCGTGGGCCGCGAGGATCTGTTTGCGCGCCTCCTGGCCGATGATGGACTGGAACCAGGCCACCATCTCCGGAAAGGGGTGCGGCCCGCAAACCGTGCCCATCACGTAGTGGGTGGTGTCCATGTTGGAGACCCAGTCGCGGAAGGCTTCGTTGATGGCGTCCTTGAGGGTGCGGCTGCCGGTGGTCACCGGCACCACGGTGGCGCCGAGCTTCTCCATCCAGAAGACATTGGGCCGCTGGCGGTGGACGTCTTCCTCGCCCATGTAGATGGTGCAGGCAAAGCCGAATTTGGCCGCCATGGTGGCGCAGGCCACCCCGTGCTGGCCCGCGCCGGTTTCGGCGATGACTCTGGTCTTGCCCATGCGCTTGACCAGCAGCCCCTGGCCCATGACGTTGTTGGCCTTGTGCGCCCCGGTGTGGTTGAGATCCTCGCGCTTGATGAAGATCTGTGCCCCGCCGAAGTGGCGGCTCAGGTTGTCGGCATGGGTAAGGGGGGTGGGGCGGCAAGAGTACGAGCCCATGAGCGTGAGGTATTCCTGCCAGAAGGCTGGGTCTGCCTTGGCCTTGGCGTAGACCTCCCGCAGCTCCCGGAAGGTTTCGTACAGCACTTCCGGGATATAGGCGCCGCCCCATTGTCCAAAATAGCCAAGTTTGTTCATGATGAATATCCTTGTCGCCTAACCGGCGCATGCTTTCTCCGGAGATTTTTAAAAATGATACGATACTCCATTTTCAGCGGATTAGACAAGGAGAGAAGAGGGTGAATGACTAAAAATAAGGACGCGGTGTCAATCCCTTCCCCCTTGTCGTGCGCAGGTGCGCTCCATATTTGTCCGGCGCCGCCGTCATTGTGCGAATTGCGGGAGTTCTTTTGTGCAGCGCATATTTCACCGGGTCAGGGCACACTATTTCCTCAAGCTTTCCGCTTGACACGTTTTTTTTTTCCATGTACACGATAGGAACGTGTTTTGCCGGAAATTCAGCAGATACACAGCGTTTCAGGCGATTTCGAAGCCACCTCATTGCAGTGCTTTGCCCCTCTGTGGGCGGCAACCTTACCCCTGTTTGCTGTGATAGAGTACCCAAACCCTCACCACGGGAGAAAACGGGATATGCAAGATTTTATCCTGACTGCGGAAATTCTGGACAAAGCCAGGACTGCCATAGAAGGCTCGCTCATTCAGGCGGGCGTTCGGACCGCCCTGCTCATTGATGGGGCAGGCAATATCCTGTCCAACTGCGGGCGTGACAGCGATGATATCGATGCCATTTCCCTGGCCGCTCTGGCTGCAGCCAATCTGGGCGCCACCTCCCAGATTGCCAAACTGATCGGCGAGGAGGATTTTTCCCTGCTCTTTCATAAGGGGAAAAACGGGAATATCCATTTTGGCCGGATTGGCGACGAGCTTATCCTCATCACCATTTTCGGGGAAGATGTCTCGCTCGGTCTGGTGCGCTGCCGGGTGACCGACCTTACCGATATCCTTCTGCAAATTTTTGAAGGATGACCAATGGCGCTCATTGATCTTAGCAAAAAAGAAATTCACTGCAAGATTGTCTATTACGGGCCGGGCCGCTGCGGGAAGACGACCAATCTGCTCACCGTGCATAGCTCCATGGCGGACAATGCCCGGGGCAAGATGCTGACTATCGAAACCAAGGGCGATCGGACCCTGTTTTTCGATCTTCTTCCCCTGAACCTGGGAACGATCCGGGGGTTTAATATCCGGATTCAGCTCTATACCGTGCCGGGGCAGGTCATGTATGCCGCCACCCGCAAGCTTGTCCTCAAGGGGGCGGATGGGTTGGTTTTTGTGGCTGACCCTCTCCAGGTGCGTCGTGAGAGAAATATCGAGAGCCTGGAAGACCTGCGGACGAACCTTCTGGAATATGGCCTCAAGCTGGAAGAAATACCCCTGGTGATCCAATATAATAAACGTGATCTTGTTGATACCCCGATTCCCACCCTTACTGTGGCGGAGCTTGACGCCGACCTCAACAGCGCCTACAAGGTGAAAACCTTTGAGGCCTCCGCGGTTACGGGGCTTGGGGTTTTTGAAACCCTGCGGGAAATCAGCAAACAGACTGTGCGTTATGTCACCAATAAGCATCTGCTGCATGAGACAAAATAGGCCGTCCGTGATATCCCGAGGTTGGCTGTTGCTCAAGGAGAATGGAGTTTATGACTGACAAGGCCCCCGAGCGTGACTTCCACGCCGAAATTGATGACGCCATTGACAACCTTTTTGCTCCACATGCCGGGGCAGGACAGAACAAGCCGGCGGCCGCACCCCCCGACAAACCGGCGGACCAGGCTTCCGCCGCGCCGGTAAAGGCGCCACCCTTGCCTGCCAGTCTGCTCTCCGCCGATGGCACGGATGCTTTCAGTCCCTTTGAAGAAGCCCTGCTTTCCCTGGACTGGGAGATTTCCGCAAGCAATATAGAGAAAGCCCGGAGCGCTCTTGCGGAAATTCACGGCAATTTCGAGGTGGACAAGGCTGTCGCCCTGACGGAAATTTTCGCGCTCATGGACAGATTGCTTGAAGCCATGGCCATTGCCCCGCAAAGCGTTTCCACCTCCGCTCCGAAGACCTTGCAGGAAGGATTGCAAACCCTGCGGGCCGCCGCAGGCGCCGAGGATATCTCCCTTATCGAGCAAACGCTGATTGACCCCACCCTCTCCGAGTTGCGCTCCGCTATTCCCAATATCCCCAAGGATTACAGCAAGCTGCTCGGGCAGGCACCGCCGTCCAAGACGCAGGCCGCCTCCGGGACCGACCAGAAAAAAACGGACGCGGTTAAAGTTGCCCCGGCTTCATCCGCCACGCCGGTTCCGTCAGAGTTCGCGGAAGAGGGCCTTCTGCCGGAACTTCCCGGCGCTTCTTCCCGCAGGCCGGCCACGGCGCTGATTGAGGCGGTGAACGCCCATATTACCGTGTTGGGCAAGTGCATTGCCAAGCGGATTGTCCCGCTTGAAAACCTTTTTGCCAAAACGCCTGGGTATGAAAAACTGCATGCCATCCACACCGAGTTGCGGGAACGCATGGAAAGGCAAAAACTCAATCTGATCAAGGCGCTGGATGCCGACTATCAGGCAGACGCCGCTGCTCCGGTGGAGTCAGCCGCCTGGCAATCGGCAAAACCAGCAGTGTCAACGGCGGCAGGCTGTCCCTGGCGCATCGTGGTGCTTGCCGCCTGGGGCGGGAAAACGGTTGGTTTTCTGCCTGAACAGATTGTCTACGAAAACAAACCGGCGGGCCAGGTCAGAAAATGCGCTCCGTTCCTGCCCATGAAAAAATTGAAACGCGGCATTTTCGGCAAGATCGGCTTTGTGGTGCAGGGCGAGTTGCGTTCTCTTGATGAGGCCACCCTGAAAACCTTGACCATTCCGGTGGCCAGTCCCCAGGGCATGGCCGGATGTGTCCCCAAGGCTGACAGCCCACTGCTCATCGTGTTTAAAGCGAACAGCGGCATGGCCTTCTGGCTCGACGAGCCGACAGAGCGGCTTGACACCACCGCCAACGGTTGCCGGTGGGAGCCGGTTGTCGATGCCAGCACCCTTGTCGCCGGCAATCTCATGGTCAACGGAAAAACCATTCCGGTCTTAGCCATGAGGAGCATATAGCCGGGCGTGATGAGCATGATAACCCCCGTGGTTGCCAGGGAAACCATCGAGGCAAAACTTGCCGAAGCCGACCTGTACGCCGGGCAAGGGCTTGTGGATGAGGCGTTGGCTCTGTGCGAGTCGTTGCTGCCCCAGATTGCCGATAGCGAGCCGATTCTCCGTGATTTGGTCGAGGAACGACTGGTTGTCCTGCAAACCGAGCGGGGCTTGGCCGACTCCGGCGCCACCCCGGTCGCGAAAGTTGGCCATATATCCGAGGCCGACCGTTTCGAGAACTGCCAGGGGCTGATGGTGGCAGGGTTTTACCGTGAGGCCGAAGAGGAGCTGCGGTCTTTGCTCGCCACCGGCTACCAGCCAGCCATGGTTCACGCCAGGCTTGGCGCCTGCTGTCTCCAGCTTGACAAACCCTTTGAAGCCATTGAGCATTTTGAAGCCGCGATAGCCACAGCGGTGGGCAAAAAAGATGGCTTCGACCGCAAGATCGAACGCCTCCGGCTTCTCGATCAGCTTGCTCTTACCTATGAAAGCACCGGTTCCACCCCTTCCAGCCTTAAAATCCTGGAGGAAATGGTTGCCCTTGACCCTGCTTATCGCAACGCCAGACAACGCCTTGCCACCCTTTCCCAGAGTACGAGCAAGTATGGTCAGTTTTACGGCTTGATCCGCAACAAACTGCTGACCCCGGCCCAGTTTGATGCCTCCCGGCTCAAGGCCAGACAGCACAATAAAACGCTGGACAGCGTTCTGCTCGGTGATTTTGGTGTTGACCGGAGGCAGCTTGGGGCATCCTTGAGCGAATATTATGGCTGTCCGTTTGTCGAGTTCGTTGACACGGAAGTACCGGAACCGCCTGCCTGTATTCAGGGGGCCAAGGAGAGCTATTTCCGGGCCAATGTTTTTATTCCCATCCGGCAGGATGATAATGGCATCGTGGTGCTGGCCGATAATCCCAACGATCTCGGCAAGCAGGACAATATCCGCTCTGTTCTCCACGGCATACCCTTCCGTTTTGCCGTGGGACTCAAGGATGATATCAACAAATTCATCGATTTTTTTTACGGGAAATACGCGCTGGATCAGGGGGCGCAGGATGTTTTCGAAGACCTTGAGATCATCGAGGAATCCGACGGCGGGCGGGATGAGGATGAGGAAATCGGCGGCGCCGCCGATGGGGTTGTGGTGCAGATGGCCAACAAGATCATTGAGGATGCGGTGGCCCGCAACGCTTCGGATATCCACATTGAATCGCTGCCCGGCAAGAAAGGAACCACGGTCCGTTTTCGGGTGGACGGCATCTGCTCCCACTACAAAAACATCCCTTTTACCTATACCCGTCCGCTGATCTCCCGCCTGAAGATCCTGGCCAAGCTTGACATCTCCGAGAGACGGCTTCCCCAGGACGGCAAAATCAAGTTTAAAACCCGTCGCGGCAAGATCGAGCTTCGGGTCGCCTCTCTCCCAACCCACGGGGGCAACGAGGATATGGTTCTGCGTATTCTCGCCGCCGGGTCTGCCCTGCCGTTAGAGAAAATGGGGTTGTCCGAAAGAAATCTCACGGAGCTGCGCCGCCTGCTTGATCTGCCCTATGGACTGCTCCTGGTGGTGGGGCCCACCGGCTCCGGCAAGACAACCACCCTGCACAGCGCGCTCAATTACGTCAACCGGCCGGAAAAAAAGATCTGGACCGTTGAGGATCCGGTGGAGATTGTCCAGGACGGCCTGCGGCAGGTGCAGGTCGAAAATAAAATCGGTCTTGATTTTGCCAGAATCCTCAGGTCTTTTTTGCGGGCCGACCCCGATATCATCATGGTTGGCGAAACCCGGGACCAGGAAACCGCCGAAACCGTTATCGAGGCGGCGCTCACCGGACATCTTGTTTTTTCGACCCTCCATACCAACTCCGCCCCGGAAACAGTCACCCGGCTTCTGGGCATGGGGATAGATCCCTTTAATTTTTCCGATTCCCTGCTCGGCATTCTGGCCCAGCGTCTGGTGCGGCGGCTGTGTCCGCATTGCCGGGAACCATACGTCCCCGATGCGGTGGAAAAAGATCTGCTCATCGCGGAATACGGGGCGCATCCCCTGAGTCAGCTGGCCATGGCGGAGATCGACCGGGCCACCTTGTACCGGCCGAAGGGCTGCGACAAGTGTAAAAAAAGCGGCTACCTGGGAAGGCTTGCCATCCATGAGCTGCTCACGGTGAATGATTCGCTGAAGCTTCTCATCGTCAAGAACAGCCCCATTGTGGAAATCCGGGACGAGGCCATGCGGGTGGGCATGTTGACTCTCAAGCAGGACGGCATCCGCAAGGTGCTGGCGGGTCATACCGATCTCTTGCAGGTCCGGGCGGCCTGCATCAAATGAAGGGCTGAACCGTAAACATTCATCTGCGGCAGCGAAGCGGCGCTGCGAAACGTCTACAGATCAGAGAGCGAACCACGTTTTTCCGTTCTAGGTGAACGGTTACGAAACACTAACCCATGCAACAGGGGCAGTTTCCATGAAAAAAGTGCTGGTTGTTGATGACGACCATGGTTTTTTGTTGAGCTTGCAGGACATGTGCCGGGAGCGCGCCGATTCATTTGAGGTCGTTACCGCGGGGAACGGAAAGGAAGCGCTGGCCGTCCTTGGCAGCCAGCCGATAGACCTGGTGGTCACTGACTTGAAGATGCCGGAAATGGACGGGTTCGAACTGGTCAGCCGGATGAGCAGACTCAAAAATTCCGTGCCGGTCATCGCCATGACCGCCTTCGGCACCCCGGAAATGGAAGACCGGCTCATGGATCTTGGGACCTTTCAGTACATCGAAAAGCCTGTTGATTTCGAACTGCTGCTGCAAAAAATAAAGGACGGTCTGGCCGCGGGCGCCAAAGGGATAGTGTCCGGCGTATCGTTGTCCTCGTTCTTGCAGCTCCTTGAGCTTGACCGAAAAACCTGCACCATCATGGCAAGGGCGGGAAGGCGTCTCGGTCTGCTGTTTTTTAAAAACGGCAGCCTGATCAATGCCTATGCCGAGCCCCTTACCGGCCTTGACGCCGCCTTTGAGATCATCAGCTGGGATCAGGCCGAGATCGAAATCCACAATTTTTGCCGGAACCGGAAAAAGACCATTGATGCCCCGCTGGGATTCATCCTTATTGAAGGCGCCAGGTTGAGCGATGAGCGGGGCGAGGGGGGGGTGACTCAGGACGCCGGCATGTCTGCGGAAGAGGCGGACGATGAATTTGCGCAATTGGACGATCTTGATTTTGCCACCGGGCCATTGCCGCCGTCCACCGCAGCGATGGCCCAGTCTCTGGAGCAGGGCGGCAAGGTCACTCTTGAGGAAACGCTCAACGCAGCCCCGGGCGTCAACCGGATGGTGCTTGTCGCCAAGGATGGAACCGCCAGGATTCAGCGGAACATTGACAATAAGGAGTTTAAGCCATTTGTCACCTATGTTGCCGTGGCTGCGGAAAAAATCCGGGGGATTCTCGGGTATGGCGAGCTTCCTTCCCATATCATCCTCACCCAGGAGAAAGGCGAACAGCTGCTGATCATTCCCGGAGTTGAATTGTCGGTGGGGATAGAGGTTCAGCCTGGAGTTTCACCCACCAAGATCATCGCCGCCATCGGCCCGGCGCTTGCCGAAGCCCAACAGCTTGAGCTGCAGGCCTAATTGAGGAGTATGGAGCATGGACGAACTTTTGCAGGAAATAAAAATGCTCCCCGGCGTTGTGGGGGTTTTTGTCTCTGTCGATAAACCGGATATCATCTTTTCTTATGTGCCGGACGGTTATGACCATGAGACCCTCAAGTCGATGGGAGGCTCCTTGCAGCGGATCATTAAGATGAATGCCTCCTGTCGGCTCAGCGTCAATTCCGTGGAGATGCGGTTTCCCGCCGCCATGGTCCTGGTGAAGCATATCTGTGATGGCTCCCTGTTGGTGATGTTCTGTGAGACAGAGGCGAATTTTTCCCTGATCAATATGACCAGTAACATGCTCCTTGGTGAACTTGCCCGGGGAGTGGAAAAGGTCCGTGCCAATCCGGAAGCCGCCATGCGGGCAATTTCGGCAAAAAAAGCCGGAAGCATGGATTTTGCCCAGGCGCAGAATGAAGAACCGTTGAAAAACGCTATCCCTGTTTTTCAGGATGCACTGGCCAAGGCCATTGGCCCCATTGCGGCGATGCTTGTCAAAGAGATTGTCGGAAAATGGTTGCAGGGAGGGGCATGCAGCCAGGAGCGATTTCCGGAGCTGGTTGATCTTTTCTGTCAGGAGATTGGAGACGCCCCGCTGGAAAAGGAATTTCGGGCAGATACGACCAGGCTTCTTCCCCGCTGAACGACAAGCAAAAAGACCTTGCCCCCTCCAGCCAGGAGGGAGGCAAGGTTTTTTGTTCCCTTAGGCGTCGTCTCTATTTCAACCGCTTGAACTCAACCCGGTTGTTTATTTTCCTGTTTTGTTCCGTGGTGTTGGGAACAATGGGGTGGGTATGGCCGTATGCCGCCACTCGCAGCTTCTTCGCCGCAATATTGCAATTTTTGATCAGATAATTGCGCACAGCCTCGGCCCTTTTTCGTGAAACGGCTAAATCGGCCTTGGCATTGCCGGAGTCATCCGTGTTGCCGACTACTTCAAACACGGCGCCTTGCAGGTCGTGACTTGTAAAGGCGCGTGCTCCCACAATGCTGAGCTGGTCTTCGCCCTCTTCGGGCAGCGCTGTCGATTTGCCGGGGAAAAGGATCAGCAGTCTGAGGATGGTGGCTTCGATGGGGCTGACCTCCCGGTCCTTGGATTTTTCTTCGAAAAGAACGGTGGCGGCCTCCTCGGAACTTACCGATTCTCCATGCAGGGCCTTCAGTTTGATCCGCGCTGATTCCAGGGATTTTGCCGCCCTTTTATTGCCGGGATCAATACCCAGGCCTTTTTCATATGCGCTCACCGCATTCTGCACCTTGTCCGTCACCATATAGATGTCGCCCATGCCGAAGAATGCCTTGGCATGTTTTGGGTCAAGGGTGGAAGCGGTAAGATAGTAAGGCAAGGCGTCTTTATAGTCGCGCAGACGTTCAAGGGTGTAGCCCTGCATGAAGTTGATTTCCGGGTCTTTCGGACATTGCTTGATGGCGGTAGCCAGCAGGTCGCGTCTGGCAATGAGATCGTGTTCCTGGTTGATTGTCTCGGCAATCTTTTTGCAGTCCGCCGCCGAGGTTGGGCGAGGCAACAAAGCGGGCAGCGAAAGGACGCCAAGCAGCATGAGAAAGAGGGTTGCTCCATGCCCGGCCGCAAGCCTTGGCTGTTTGTTTTTGTTTACTATGGACATATTTTCACCGTTTGAGGATGCGGACCATGCTCATGCGCAATCGCTCGATCGCGTTGGCCAGGGCACCGATTTCATCATTCTGTTTGATGCCGACGCTCTCATCCATATTTTTGCCAAGGCTGATTTCTTCGGCCTTGACGCTCAGCCGGACAATGGGGTCAACCACGAACCGGTCCATGAACAGCCAGATGCCGATAAGGGCCACCAGCAGGCAACCTGCGCCGATGAGATAGAGGAATATCGCCGACTTTCTGGCGCTGGCCAGGGCATCTTCCACGGAAACGTAGACCACATAGGCGCCCACCGTATCGCCACTCTTCCAGTTGTAGCCATTGGTGGAGCCATAGATCTCAACCTGATCCTTGGGGGCGTCGTTCACGTCGCCATGGCAACGCAGGCAATCCTTTTCCGTGACCCTGATGGGTTTTGCCAGGTAAAACAAGGTCTCGCCATCGCGCTTCATGGT
The DNA here is from genome assembly GCA_021847425.1 of Deltaproteobacteria bacterium. Lineage (GTDB taxonomy): Bacteria > Desulfobacterota > Desulfobulbia > Desulfobulbales > Desulfurivibrionaceae > Thiovibrio. Next base: position 29,716 of record JAJZRF010000019.1, read on the forward strand.
GCCTTCGCTCTGCTTTAATCCGGGCTGACTGGCAAACATGGCGATCAGCTTGGCCTCCCATTCGTCCGCCTTGTTCGGCGGATAGAGGGGATTAAGGGTTGCCTGTTTGAAATTGTAGCCGGTCAGTCTCTTCTTGAAGATGTCAAAGGTTCCACGGGTGAGAACAAAGCCGGACATCAACTCGGGATAAAAACGGTCTTTTTCGAAAACCTCCATGATGAGGGGGCGTTGTTTTTCCGTGTAAAAATCCCGGGTGGCCAGAATATAATTGAAGATCAGCTCGCCTTTGCTTTTCGCTTCCAGCATGGCGTTGTGCTTGCTGAACAGGTAGCTGGCTGTTCCGATGCCCACGGTTGCGAGACCGAAAATAATTGCCATGATGATCATGAAGCGTGATCGGATTCCCATCTCTTTCTCCTAAAAAATGTAATCGTTCAGCAAGGACAGGCCCGGAAACGGGAATAATGTCCCATCAACTGCTGGATTATACCTTAACCGTTGCGCCATATTCAACAGGGGAAAACCGGCGGCGGAAGGTTTTCACGGAATTTTCCTGCCCAGGTTGTCCCCACGCTGGGTTTTTGTCGTGCTCTTGGGCAAGGTCAGGTGGAAGGTGGTGCCGATGCCTTTTTCGCTGACCAGCTCTATGCCGCAGTGCATCTGGGTCAGCATTTTTTTGGAAATCACCAGTCCCAATCCGGTGCCATGGGGTTTGGTGGTAAAAAACGGCTTGAAGACATCCCGCGCCAATTCCTGCGACATGCCGCAGCCATTGTCGGTGATGGATAAAAGGATTACATTGCCGCGGCTCTGGCTGCGCACCAGCAACAGCGGGTCGGGTGTCTCCGCCATGGCGTCAACGGCGTTGGCAAGGAGGTTCATGGTGACGTGCTGCAGGGCTCTGGGGTCCACCAGGATGTGTTTTGCGTCCGGGTCGATATCGATCCTGATGGCCACTTTTTTGGCACGGATATCCGCGCCCAGCAATTGCATGAGATTGTCGAAAAACATCGCCAGGTCAATATCGCTGGTCCTTGGCGTCTCGAACATGCTGAAGTTCTTGAGGGATTTGAGAAGCGCTTCCATCTTGGTGATCTCCCCGGAAATCCGGTTGAAATACACATCTATTTCCTCGGGGGAATATTTCTTGATGTTGTTTTGCAGGACTGTCAGGGCCATCTTGATGGAATTCAAGGGGTTGCCGATCTCGTGGCGGATGCCGGAGAAGAGGTAGCCGATGTTGTTCATCATTTCCGTGGCTTCGTCGATGGCGGCCAGGCGGTGCCGGTCGGTGATGTCCTGAATGAAAATCGAGATGTGGCGCTGTTCTCCGGGGATTCTGTACACGGTATAGCCGAGCACCCGGTGTTCATAGTGGATGACCGTTTGCCGGCTTCTGGTCCGGCCCGGCTGTTGCAATGGGTCCAGGTCGTTGCAGAGCAGGGAGGTGAGGCCCTCGTAATCCTGGGCGGCCTTGAGCGGCTCAAGGATTTTCACGGCATGACCATTTTTGAAGAAAACTTTTTTCTCCACGGTGTCGAGAATAATGAGACCGGTGTCGATATCCCGCAAAATATCGGTAAAAATGCAGGAGGTGTTGCAGAAAGCTTCATCCGGCGGGGATGGCGTGCTATTGTTGCTTTGCAGCAGTCTTTTGAAAAGAGCCTTTATCAAGAGAAGAGCACCATGGGGCAGAAGGAAACAGACGGTGAATTTCCCCCATGGTAGCAGATTCCGAGGCAAAGGCAAGCGGGCTTGAGATTTTTTCGTTTTTTCTTGTGGAGCGCGGGCGTGGTTCCCGGTTATATTGGCTTGCGCAACCTTGCTGTCCTTCCTCGTGTGATTCATCGGAGGTTTTGATATGACCGTGCGTTCCTGCGTCCACTCTTCGGGACAGTTTGTCTATGGCGTGCATGCGCCTTCCTACCAGGTTGCCAACCTGCGGGAAAACGATTTTGTCGAGCCGCTCGGTGTATTTCCGGACGATAGCCCGTATCGGAATCAGGGGAATTTTCCCGAGGGCGAAATCCAGGTTGAGCAGGCGGAAATGATCTATGAAGTCGCCAATCCTTTTCCGTTCCGGGGGGTAACGTACATCAGCAGCGCCTGGGCCAGGCCCAGGGCGGCAAACCCCTCTTCCATCAAGCTGCCGGAGCCGCCGGACGTGTCCATGCGTCAGGCGCTGCAGGAACTCCTGCCCGCCGGAGCCGCCACGAATCTGCAAAAAAGCTTTGCGGCGCTGCCGGAAACCGTGCTGCTGGCCCTGGCCTCCACGTCCACCGACCCTGAGGATCTGGTGACGCTGGCCGGTATGAGCTGCGAATTTCTCCGTGACGGAGCCGGGGAGCCGGTCGGCCTTCGCTACACAGAAGGCGGCAATGGTCTGGCGCGGCCCCGGATTCTTCAGCATGAGCTGTTCGAGGTGGTGGTCAACAACCGCCATCTGCCCGAGGTCTACAGGCAGGTCATGATTCTGCGGCCAGGGGTGCAGGGGGGCAGCGAAATCGTGGGCGAGTATCGCGATGCTCCGCACGGCTGCCACGTTTTTGAATATCTGCGCCGCAACAGCTATATTTCCTGGGGGCATTACGCCGCAAACATGGCGGATGATGCTGTCCGCTACAGCACGGCGAATCTTTCCGAAACCGACATGCGGGGGTTGCGGCACCTCTACTATCAGCGCACCTTCCTCCGCCTTGGCGCCCAGCTGGGCCTGCCCCTGCCGCCGCGCCGGAAAACCATGACGGAGACCGAACTCGAGGAGCTGCGGCTTGCGGTCGTTCAGGCATTGCGGCGAAAAGACGCGCCTCCCTTGCCCTTCACCGCCACCCTCTGGGGCTGGAATTATGGCTTCGATTACGCCCCCAGCGGTTACCGGCTCCATGCCTCGCATCAGCAGATCCACCAGCAGTTCGCCATGCTCCCGCATACGGTTCCCGCCTGGCACCATGGCGGGCAAGTCGCGAAGGAGCCGGTTTCAAGTTACGCCTGCGGGGATCTCGTTGCTGAATTCTGCCAGCGGTACAAAGAGGAGACGGGCCGCGATTTTTTCAGCGCCTATCTCGAAGCGATCCGCAATAACAGGCGGATGGACGGGGTGGAAGGCGAAAATATAAGTCTGGTCGTGTATGAGGATGAGAGGGTCATGCTCTTTGTGCCCAAGGCGCAGACCTCTCAGTGGGAGTTGCAGATCATGCCCCTGGAGGAGGTAGGCAATATCCTGGAGGCGGACGCGGCCACCCGGGCCTCGTTGGACCGTGCCCTGCTCATCGCCCAGAAGATTCTTGCCCGTCTGGGTGCCAGGCTGGTGAGCAGTATCGAATATTCCAGCCGGATAACGGCGAAGCCTGCCGGGCAGCGGTTGCTCTACGCACTTTTGCCCAAGCTGCCATATTCCATGGGAGCCTTCAGCGAGGCCCAGTTGCGTTGGGTTGCCGGGCATTTTCCGGAAGATTTTGCCGCAGCGTGCCGCCTTCATCTGCCCATGGCGCTGGCTGGTCTTGAAAGAGATAGCTGCGGCGCGGACTGATCTGCGGGAGCCTCGTTTTTTCAAGGGGTTCTGCGTCTGGAGAGGCATGCTTCCCCCTTTATTTTTTGTGGACATAAAATGTTGCCCTTGAAAATCCGGTATGGTAATTTGCAAAGTTGAGTGTCCTGGTCGGGGTGCTGTCATGCGGTTGTTTTTCACGTTTTTTTGCGGCGTTGCGCTGATCGTGTCAGAAAAAGATATTTCATATGCACGGGCTGACAAGTTGGGTTTGGCCTGAAAATTGTCTGAATGAGGGAATCCGTTGAAGAAGAAAATCTTGATAGCCAACCGAGGTGAAATTGCCCTGCGGATCATCCGGGCGGTGCAAGAGCTTGGGCATATTGCCGTGGCTATTTATGAAACGCCGGACAAGGACGCCCTGCATATCCGCACGGCGGATGAGGCCATCTGGCTTGGGGATGGCCCCCGCTGCGATTACCTGAACATCGATAAGGTTATCGGGGTCGCCAAAAAAGTCGGGGCCGACGCCATCCATCCGGGGTACGGATTTTTGGCGGAAAACCCTGATTTTGCCAAGGCCTGCGAGCACAATGGCATCATTTTCATCGGCCCGCCCTCCGAGGTTATCCAGTCGCTGGGCGACAAGGTGACGGCCCGGCGGATCATGAAAGAGGCCGGGATCCCCATGGTGCCCGGCACTGAGAACCTGTCCGCCGGTGATGCCGGCCTCAGGGAAGCCATTGATTTTGCCGACAAATACGGCTATCCGGTTATGCTGAAAGCCACGGCCGGCGGTGGCGGGCGCGGCATCCGGCGGGTGGAAAACGAAAAGCAGATGCGGGTGGAACTCCCCATGGCCAGGGCCGAGGCAAAGTCTGCCTTTAACAACGACGCGGTCTATCTCGAAAAGGTGGTGATCAATCCCAAGCATGTCGAGGTGCAGATCATTGCCGACAAGGAAGGCAATACCGTGCATCTGGGCTCCAGGGATTGTTCGATCCAGCGCCGGAATCAGAAGCTGGTGGAGATCGCCCCTTCGCTGATCCAGGACAAGGGGCTGGTTGACCTGATCTGCGCCACTGCCGTTACGGCGGCCAAGGCCTCTCACTACGTAAATGCGGGCACCGTGGAGTTCCTTGTTGACCGGGACTGGAACTTTTATTTCATGGAGATCAATACCCGGGTGCAGGTGGAGCATACCGTTACCGAAATGGTTACCGGCATCGATATCGTCCGGACCCAGATCAAGGTGGCCCTGGGCAAGAAGCTTTCCTTCTGTCAGGAGGATGTGCATATCCGGGGTTATGCCGTGGAAATGCGGATCAACGCCGAGGACCCCCAGAACAACTTCATGCCGGAGGGCGGCAAGACCGTTTCCGTCTACCGTTCGCCGGGCGGCTATGGCGTAAGGCTGGACGGCTTTGTCTACCAGGGCTTTACCATTCCCAAGGTGTACGATTCGCTCCTGGTCAAAATGACCGTGTTCGGTTTTTCCTGGAATGAAACCGTGGACCGGCTGCTCCGCTGCCTCAATAACTTTGTCATCACCGGCCCCAAGACCACGATTCCCTACTATGTGAATCTGGTGCAGGACCCGGATTTCAAGAAGGGTGATTTCGACACCTCCTTTATTGAAACCCATTCGCATCTGATCAACTATGATGACCAGGTCAGCGAAGGCAACAAGCTGGCCCATCTGATCGCAGAGATTCATTACAAAGGGGAAAACCCCTACGCCGTTTAGGAAAAAAACAGGCTAAAGGAAAAAGGTTAAAGGCCTTTGTCGTTTTCACCTTTTACCTTTAACCTTGCACCTTTATCCTTCGTTAAAACACAGGAGTAGTCATGGAACGCATTGTTCAGGGTATGGGTATCACCGAGGTACTCAAGATTATGCGAAAAGCGGAAGGGTATTATATCACCAATACCGCCCGTGATATGTCGCAGTCCGATTACAAGAACAGGATTCTGCTGCACACGGACCTGCTGGCCGCCCCCTCCCGCGAGGAGGCGGGGTATTTCTCCCTGGAGATCACCGGCGGCGCTTCGGTGCATGTCGATATCCTCAGGAAGCAGGTGGACCCTTTCCTCAAGCTGGAACTGCTGCGGGAAAAGATGCCCAAAACCATGTTCCAGACCCTGTGCCGCGGCATCAACCTTTTCGGCTACCGGCCCTATCCCCAGAACGTCATCCGTTTTGTGGTCAAGGAGTTTGCCAAGTATGTCGATGTCTGGCGGGTGTTCGACTTTTTGAACCATGTGCCCAACATGCAGGCGGTTTTTGAAGAGGTGCAGGCTGCCGGCAAGATCCTTGAGCCGTGCATTTGTTTCTCCACCGGCCCCGAGCACACCAACGAATTTTATGTGAAGAAGGTCCGGGAGATCCTTGATGTCACCGGGGATGAGATCCTTCTCTGCATCAAGAACCACGGCGGCCTCGGCTCTCCGAAACGGATCGGCGATCTGGTGGATGCGATCCTGCAGAAGTATCCCGAGATGATCATCCACTATCATGGTCATAACACCGACGGCAACGACATCGGCCGCGTTGTTGCCGCGGCCATGGCCGGCGCCAAGATCGTCGATGCCTCGGACCATGCCTTTACCGGCTACTACGGTCCGCCGCCGATCCTAAGCGTTATCCACACCCTGACGGAGTATGGGCTTAAGGCCGTGGACATCAACGAGGCGGCCATCATGGAAACCTCCGAGGTGCTGCAGCCCGAGCGCAAGTACTACGAGTACTTCGAATCCCAGATCAAGGGCTTTGATCCCACGGTCCAGATCCACAAGCTGCCCGGCGGCGCCATGGGCAGCAGTCTGGAACAGGCGGCCAAGGGCGGCTTTCTCGACAAGATGCCGGAGATTCTCCACAAGGAACTGCCCAAGGTGCAGGTGGAATTGGGCAACTACTGGAGCGTCACCCCCGGCTCCCAGATTCTCTGGACCACGGCGGTGAGCAATGTGCAGGGCGGCGAGCGCTACGGCAACTGTTCCGGCGACCTGAAAAACCTGCTGCTTGGCAAGTATGGTCCATTCCCTTTTTATCAGCCGCCCGACTGGATCTACGAGAAGGCCTTTGGCCCGGACTGGAAGCAGGTGCTCGCGCGGGAAGGCGGCATGGAGGCCATCGAGGATATTGATCTTGAGAAGGAGCGCAAGACCCTGGCCGATAAGCTGGGCTACGCGCCCACCGAGCAGCAGCTGGTCACCTATCTCCAGCACCCAAACGACGCGGTGAATTTTTTCCGTTTTGAGGAGAAATTCGGCAAGGTCTATGTGCTGCCGCCGAGCATTCTTTTCCGGCGGGGCGGCTTCAGGTTGGGCGAAACCCTTGCCTTTAAGGATCATAACGGCAAGGAGCACATCATCGAGTTGGGCCCCACCCAGGAGAGCGAGGACGGGTCCGAAACCAACGTCTATCTCAATATTGACCACCACCAGCGCCATTTCGTCTTTGAAAACGCGGTGGCTGCGGCGGGCGAGGCCAAGGCAGCCAAGCTGAGCAAGAAGGAGATCGAGGATCTGGCCAAGGCCGGGGATGTCCGGGCGCCGTTCACGGCAAATGTCTGTGAGATTTCCGTTCAGGAAGGGCAGGAGGTCAAAGCAGGGGAGAAGCTGGCGGTCCTTGAGGCCATGAAGATGCAAACCCCGGTAAACAGCGAAGTGGACGGGGTGGTCGGCAAGATTGTCGCCAAGGTGGGGGATGCCATGCAGCCCGGTGATGAGCTGGTGAAGGTGACGCCTGCGGCCTGACCGGTAAAGGCCGGTGGGCACAGGGTGTCCACCGGCCGTTTTTTTGTGAAACGGGCTGGTTTTTTTAGCTGTTGATCTGGATTACCGAGTTTTCCATGCCAAAGGGATTGGTGCAACGGGCGTCATTCTGTGGGTCTGTCCACCAGTCGCCGTCAACGATAAAAAGGTATTCGTAGCGTCCGGGTTTGAGCTGCACCTTTTTCCGGCAGACGCCGTCCTTGAACTTGCGCATCTGAAACCCTTCCGCCTGCCAGCCGTTGAAATCCCCTACCAGAAAAACCTCCCTGGCTGCAGGCGCCTTCACCGTGAATTCGATGGAGGGTGCGGTTGCCTGTGATTTTTGCGCGGTGGTTGTTTTTTTTGCCTTCTCTTTGGTTGCCATGCTCGTTCCTCCCTTACTGTGCCTTGCGGATGGGCGCTATGCCGTACATCATGTTGATTTTTGCAAGAAACTGTTTTCATGATGCGGCAAAGCCGGGGGAAAAGTCAAATGGAAAAATCAGGGAGAGGTCAGGGGGCAAAGGTGAGGCGATTGAAACCGCCCTGGGCGAACCAAGGCCGAGTGGCGTCGATGCCGTCCAGTTCCAGGATCAGCACCTCAAGGACGAGATAGACTCTGGTGTCCTTGCGCACGCAACCGAGGATGGTCTCTCCGTGGTGTCCCAGTGCGGCATGGAGATGGATGCGCGGCTCTGTTTCATCCCAGAAGATGGAGCCGCTGCCCAGGGTTTCCCGGGCGCCGTCTATCTGCGCCCAGACCGGTTCGGGGGGCATGACCGGTTCCTTGGGGCCGGTGACCACCCCCGCTTCCCGCAGGCCGCCCAAAACATGGAACCAGGCGCAGCGGATATTCTCTTTGATGATGAGCTGGCGCAACCCACCGAGAAAGTCGTCCCCTTCATCAAAGCGTACGGTGAAGACCCGTTTGATCGAGCCGGTGCGGTATTCCATGGGGATTTCCTTAAGCCTTGTCGGGAGGGGTGGGCGCTTCGGCAAACTGCTGCCGTTCCATGGCCGCGTGCAATTGCCGGAACATTTCCCGGCGATGCACAGGCTTGCGGGTGGCTGCATACCGCAGGGCCGATTTGTGCATGGCCTTGGAGTCCAGAGCCGGAAACCTGCGGCAAGCCACGGCAATGGTTTCTGATTGCCAGCTTTCCGTGAGGTGTTCCTGATTCCGCTGGGCTTCCTCCCGCGCCTCGATCACCTCGGTGATAATGTCTTCCCGCAGCCGTTCCAGCTCGTGGAATTCTCCGGCCTGTTTCAGGTGGGAACCCTTGCGTTCCGTCAGGAAGGCGAGAACCTCATCGGCCCCGTTCTCCCGCAGCATGCCGGCGATGAATTTGATCTGCCGTTTAAGTGCGCCGCCTTTCAGGTTTCGTGAGCTGTTAAGTTCCGTTTTCAACAGATCGTCGGCGGGCAGCTTCTTGACATGGGCCGGGGACAGGGCGACCAGTTCCTTGGCGATCTCTTCGATGTTTTTGGCCTGCCGCTTTTTTTCCGAGCGGCTCACGTAGATTTCCTGCGGGTCGGTATCGTTGCTCTTTGATTTTTTAGTTGCCATGCAAGTTCCCGCTACAGTAGTATTTCGCGTAACTGTTCAGCAGCACCGCATCTGCGTTGTCATCGGCCTGGCTCGTGTGCGCTAGCACACTTCGCAGGCCTCTTTCTAGCATCTGCGGCGCTGCTGAACAGTTACAGATCGGCGGTTAGCCTTAGTTTCGGTTAATACGCCGGACAGTTTTACGGATGTATTTATCTTCCTGGGACAGTAGCATTGCCCGCAAGTTTTATAAACAAAAAAGGGGACCCATCATGCATTCCCAATCCTTTACAGTAACCCAGCCCACCCGGATCCGTTTCGGGGTGGATGCGATCAACGATCTGCCCGCCTTGGTAAAAGAGCTTGGCGGCAGCAAGGTGTTTCTGGTGGTCGATCCGGGCCTTATTAAAGCAGGGCTGGTGGAGCGGATCACCGCGCCTCTGACCAAGGCAAAGATTGGTTTTGAACTCTACGATCAGGTTGATCCCGAGCCGGGCCTCAAGCTGGCCGACAACGGGGTCAAACTGGCGAAAAAGGCGAAATGCGACTGCGTGGTCGGCGCGGGCGGCGGTTCCGCCATGGATGTGGCCAAGGCGGTGAGCATCCTGCTCACCAACGGCGGCAAGGCCGAGGATTACCTTGGGCTTGGTAAGATCAAGAAAGCCGGGGTGCCGAAGATCATGATCCCCACCAGCGCCGGGACCGGGGCCGAGGTCACCTTTACCGCCGTGTTCATCAATGAAAAAACCAAGGCCAAGGGCGGGATGAACGGCGATCCGCTGTACCCGGAGGCGGCCATCCTCGATCCGGCCCTCACCGTCTCCCTGCCCCCGCATATCACGGCGACCACCGGGGTGGACGCCCTGACCCACGCCCTGGAGGCCTTTGTCTCCACCCAGGCCCACGCCATCTCCGATATGTATGCCCTGGAGGCCATCGAGCTGATCAGCTCCAACCTGGTCAAGGCCTATGCCCACGGCGGCAACCTTGAGGCCCGCTCCAACATGCTCCTCGGCAGCCTGCTGGCCGGTAAGGCCCTGGCCACCGCAGGCGTCGGCCTGGTGCATGCCATGGCCTATCCCCTGGGCGGCATGTTCGGCATCCCGCACGGGCTGGCCAACGCGGTGCTGCTCCCCTATGTGATGGCCTACAACCTCATCGGCAATCCCGGCAGGTTCGCCATGCTGGCCGAGGTGATGGGCGCCAAGGTCGATGGTCTGCCCGAGCGCGAGGCGGCCGAGGCCGGGGTGGAATTCGTCTACCGGATGAATCAGGATCTCGGCATCCCCGCAAGCCTGGCCGAGTTGAAGATCCCGGCCAAGAAGATTCCCGAGATGGCCAAGATCGCCCTCACCGTGACCCGGCCGGTGGAAAACAATCCGCGCAAGCCCAGCCTGGATGATGTGATCCGGGTCTATGAGACGGCCATGGAAGGGTGGGGTTGAGCAAACAGGCTCAAGGAAACAGGGAAAAGGAAACGGTAGGAGCGGCTTCAGCCGCGAGAAGAGCTGTACGCAAAGGAGCGCACTATGCCCGGTTTTGAGATATTTGGCGAGGAAGAGAAAAAGGAGATCCTGGAGGTGCTGGACACCGGGGTGCTGTTCCGCTACGAGTTCCCGGAACAGCGCAAGGGGGTGTACAAGGTCCGCACCTTTGAAGAGAAGTTTGCCGCCTATTGCGGGGTGAAACACGGCCAGGCCGTCACCTCCGGCACTGCGGCGCTTAAGGTCGGTATGGCTGCCCTGGGCATCGGGCCGGGAGACGAGGTCATCACCCAGGGCTTCACCTTTGTCGCCACCTGGGAGGCGATTCTGGACATCGGGGCCATCGCGGTTTTTGCCGAGGTGGATGAAACCCTGAATATGGACCCGGCTGATCTGGAAAAGAAGATCACCGGCAAGACCAGGCTGATTATCCCGGTGCACATGATGGGCGCGGCGGCCCGCATCGAGGAGATCAAGGGTATTGGAGACAGGCACGGGATTCCGGTGCTCGAAGACACGGCCCAGGCTGCCGGAGCCAGCCTGAACGGCAGACGCCTCGGTTCCTTTGGTGCCTGCGGCACCTTTTCCTTTGATCCGGTCAAGACCATGACCACCGGCGAGGGCGGGATGATCGTCACCAACGACGAAAAGCTTCTGCGGCAGATGAGCGAGTACCACGACCACGGCCATGACCACGCGGTCAACCCCGGCGGCAGGGGCGGCGAAGGCCGTAGCTTCATCGGCTTCAACTACCGGATGATGGAGCTGCAGGGCGCCATCGGCCTGGCCCAGCTGGCCAAGCTCGACGGGATCGTCGCGGCCCAGCAGCAGAACAAACGGGCCATGAAGGCGTTTGTCGCCAAGCTGCCCGGCGTGACCTTCCGCACTATCCTTGATGAGAAGGGCGACAATGCCTCCTTTCTCGCCTTTTTCCTGCCGGACAAGGACAAGGCCCAGAGGGTGAAAAAGGTGCTGGCTGAAAACGGGGCCGGGGCCATCTGCTTTGCCGAAAATACCTGGCATTATTATCCCAAGTGGGAGCATCTGCTGGCCGGGGCCACCCTTGCCAAGTCCGGCTGGCCTTTTGCGGAACCGGGCGGCAAAAAGCGGGTGGTCTATGATGCCGCGGCTCTGCCGAAATCCGCGGCGATCATGGATCGGCTCCTGGTGTATCCGGTGCCCATCAAGCTTTCCCAAGAGCGGCTTGAGCAGATCGGTACTGCCGTTACAAAGGCGGTTGCCGTTCTTTCCTGAGCCTTTCATATTTTCGCACCGCAAAAAAGCCCCTGTTCCGGAGTTTCCGGCGGCAGGGGCTTTTTTGTCTCTTCCTGGTCAGAGTCCTCAGGGCCGCACTGCCCGGACATATCCTCTGGCAGCTGGTGAGTACTCGCGTGACGGGTCGCACTGGGTGGCGCCTATCTCCCAGGCTCCGGTCTTGCCCTTGCCATCTTTCTCGCTGGACCAGTAGTTTCCCTTACGATCCAGGGGGCAGTCGCCATTCTGGAAGAGATCAAAGAGGTAGTTCAGGTCGAAGAGCTCATTGACGGTGGGAAGTCGCCAGTCGCTGTACCCGCCTAATCTCAGAGTGCGGGCGTATTGTTCCGCATCCTCCAGGCTGGTTGTCATTGTGCCTTTTTCGATCTGCCACATCTGGCCCGAGACCGTGTCCTGGCAGATGCCGTTGCCCAGATTCTGCAAGCGTGCCTGCCGGGAGGATTTCCCGGCGCAGCCTTGGAGGGAGAATAGAGATACTGCGAGAAGAAGCAAGATAAGATGTGTGTGTTTCATGTCGGGCCTCCTGTGGTCGTGTCGGGGATTAGAACCATCGCACTCTCCCCGGTGGTGCGTTTTTTGTGGAGAAAATCACCGCCCCAGCAAGCCGGTGATGACGGCAAGGAAATCGTTCAGGTCATCTTTGTCTTTGCTGACTCTGGAGATCATGATCGCACCCTCCATGGTCGCCACTACGGTTTTGGCCAAGAGCCGGGGCTGGATCGAAGCGGGTAGCATCCCTGTTTCTCGGGCCTCGCCGAGATGTTCTTCCAGCAGTCCGGTCCAACGGCTGAAAACCTCCTGGATAACCTGGGAAAATTTCTGGTTGCTGTCGGTCATTTCCAGGGCGGTGTTGCCAAACAGGCAGCCTCCGACGAAGTTGTTTTTCACCTGTTCCGTAAAAATAGCCTTGCAGGAGTTGATGATTTTTTCGATGGGATCGCGGCCGGTAAGAGCCTTTGCCAGAAAGGAAAAGAATTCATCCTTGGCATCCTCGAGAACCGCCAGGCCGAGATCTTCCTTGCTGGCAAAATGATAGTACAGGTTGCCTTTCTTGACCCCGGTTGCCTCGATGACCGTGCTGATGCTGGTGTTGTGAAAGCCCTTGGCCACGAGGATTTTCCGGGTTGCCTTCAGGATATGCTCGCGGGTTTTCTCGCCCTTGCTGGTTGTGGACATGGCCTGCTCTCTTTCGGGGACAATAAACTGACCGTTCGGTATAATTTATGCCGGCACCACTCCGATGTCAAGGGCAATCTTTCCGTTTTCTTTCCCAGCATCGATTCCTGATGCGGTATACTGGCCATGGAATCATACGCTGGAGGGATTGCCATGGGGACTGCACGTTTTCTGCTGCCCGTTGTCTGGTGCTGTCTGGTCAGCGCGGCGGTTCCGGGCAGTGCCTGGGGCGGGCTTCAGACTGATCCGCCTTTCGGGCCGCAGCGGGGAATTGCCTTCGCTGTAGCGCAAACGTCCACCCCGGAGGTATGGCATCCGGGATCGGTGTCGTTGCCGCTGGTGGGGAAGGTTTCCCTTGCCGAGCTCTCGCTGCCCGTCATGGCTGTTATCCTCGGCCTTGCCGACGGCTTCAACCCCTGCGCCATGTGGGCACTGGTCTATCTCTTGTCCCTGGTGATTTCCCTGGGGGACCGTAAAAAAATCTGGATTCTGGTGGGCTCTTTCGTTCTCGCCTCGGGGGTGCTTTATTTTCTCTTCATGACCGCCTGGCTCAATGTCTTTCTTCTCATCGGCTACCTCAGGCCGGTGACCATTGCCATCGGCTGCACCGCCCTGGTGGTCGGGGTGCTGGACCTGCGCTCCTTTGTCATTACCAGGGGCGCGCCGGCCTGCAGGGTGGGCAACGCGAAATTCAAGCAGCGGACCATGGGCCGGATGGAGCGGCTCGTTGCCGCGCCGGTTTCCCTGGCCTCCCTTTTAGGCGTCATCGCCCTGGCCTTCACGGTGAACACCATCGAATTCGCCTGCTCGGCCGGACTGCCCGCCGTGTTCACCCACACCCTCGCCCTGCGTCAGCTCTCGACCTCGCAGTACTACGGCTATATCCTGCTCTACGACCTCTTTTTCATGCTCGATGATCTGATCATCTTCAGTCTGGCCGCCTTTGCCTGTGAGGCCACCATCGGCAAGGGGTATGACCGCTACGGCAAGCTGGCTGGCGGGCTGGTGCTGGTGGGGCTGGGACTGGTCATGCTCTTTGCCCCGGAGCTGTTGCGGTAAGGGAAGTTTTTTTATCCGGGCCGGTATTTTTTTGGTATTGGGTTGTCAGGCAGGTGGTGGTATCGTGGGCAGTGGTCCGTGGAAAGGGAATTGGTGTCGGTGGATGACGTTTCTCCACCCCCGTCGCGAAAGATCGTCTGCCGGATAAGGCATTGCGGCTGTTGAATGAGAACCACCGGCTTTTTCGCAGAATGAGAGGTAATTGGATATCCGGCGGAGGAAATAGGGCAGCTGTTTTTTCTAGACAATCTGCCTAGTAACAAGATACGCTTTGCAGTCATGTGGCGTGGTCATGGATAATGCTCCTGCGAGATTATCTAGTGCTAGATAATAATAAGTATTTATTCTTATCCGTCTACTGTTGCGAGATAACAATAAACCAAGCTACATTTTCTTGCAAGACAGGGTCGTCATGCGGGCGACCGGGCCACAAAATGTAGCGCTAGATAATAATATAGTTAAGCAACAAAACTTTGGAGGTTTTGATGTTATCAGGCAAGCGAGCGATAGTTACGGGTGGCAGCGATGGTATTGGCTTGGGAATTGCCAAGGCATTTGCGCAAAATGGCGCCAGCGTGTTACTTGTCGCCAGAGACGAAGGGAAGCTCCGGGAGTCAGCAGCAGCTCTTTCGTTATTTGGTGTGGAAGTCAAGGTCGTGTCGGCAGACTTGTCGGATCCGGTGGCGGTTAGAAAAACTGCACAAAATATTCTCAGTATCTGGCCGGAGTTTGATGTTCTGGTCAATAACGCTGGTATAGCGCGGTTTACTCCATTCGTTGAGACAGACGAGGCGGATTTGGATTTGCACCTGAACCTGAATATAAAAGCGCCTTACATCCTGACGCAACAACTGTTTGGTGCTCTTGCAGCCAGGAAAGGGGTAGTGATAAACATCTCGTCCTATTTTTCGCATCGGATGTTGCCAGGAAGACCATCGACGGCGTACTCGCTGACCAAGGGAGCAATTGACGCTTTCACGAAAGCACTTGCTTATGAAGCGGGTTCACAGGGAGTGCGGGTAAATGCAATCGCACCAGGAACCGTGAATACACCATTGGTGCAGGCGAACATTGACAGGCTTACTGAAGAAGGCAAGACAAAGTTCGCCGAAATGATCAAGACCATTTACCCTCTTGGCCGTATCGGCGAACCCGCTGACGTTTCAGGGGCTGCCGTGTTTCTCGTATCAGAACAAGCTCGTTGGATTACCGGAGCGATCTTGGCCGTTGATGGCGGATTGACCACAAACTGAAATGCCTAACAACACCATCAACTCGGACAGCCAAAAGCGCCGCTTTGCTCTGCTTTTGGCCGCCGGTTATGGTGAACGTTGGGTGTCATAGGCTACTAACGAGATGGTTGATTTAAAGCGTTCTCAAATACGGGCAATTGAGGAAGCCATGGCCTATCCTAATGGCTTTGGCTATGTGTTAGATTTTTCCGACAGAACAATGGATGAATTTTTTGAAGATGAGTTCGGAATTGAAATCTACGCCAAAGAGAACCGAGTTCATGGTAGTTCTAAGCGCAATTGCTTAACAACGTTCCTTGGTCGTACAGATCAGAATACCGCTTTAAAAGTGTTGCGTACGTTGTGGGAACGGCGTGAAGGACTTCTTGAAGCACACCCTAATTCTGATAGTACTCAGGATGCGCGAGCCAAATCCGTGCCTTTTCAGAAGGTTATAGAACAACTTCAGAATGAACCGACCTTGCTTACATCAGCCGGGGTTGAACAGTTTGCGAGCGACCGCACACTTGAAGAATTGGTTGCGGATATCCAAAGATCCCTGGATGCAAACAAGCCGGAAGTAGCAATTGACCACTTGCATACCTATTGTGTTAAGAAATTCAGTCAGTTGCTTGAAACTCGGGGTATAAAGTGTGATCAAGACGAACCGCTCCATTCAAGATTTGGAAAATACAGAAAGTGCTTAGAAAGTGAGCAAAATTTACATGAGTTCACAAGCCGAGCCATGAAATCGTTTATAAGCCTATTGGAAAGCTTCAACGATATAAGAAATAATCGCTCCCTTGCGCACGATAACGAGATCCTTGAACCTGTTGAAGCTAGATTTATTTTTAGCTGTATCAGTGCAATGTTAGTTATGCTTCGTGCACTGGAATCAGCTCGCTATGGAAAATAGAACTGGCACCCAACCTGTCGCTGGTGTGGGACGGCGAGGAACAGCCGCCCCACAGCTTGGCGTTGGGCAACAAACTACAAGTTGAACCATTACTATGACAACTGAGTTAATTTTCATGAAAACTCACGCACTGATTAATAGATATTTAAAAAATGGAAAGTCGCGACCTGAGATTTTTGAGGGTGGAATTCCGGGGACAGGATAGAATGGCGCTAGTTTAAGCGATTTCAGCATGATTTTTGCGTCTCTGAGTCTCTCACATTTTATGCTTAGGCGATATTAGCCGCTGGTAGTTTTTTCTTGCCGCCGATTGTGTTGAGGGGCACTT
>JAJZRF010000020.1 GCA_021847425.1 Deltaproteobacteria bacterium
GGAGGATTGGATGAAACCGGTCATGATCCCCTTTAGTCTGACACAAGAGCAAATGGCATCCATGACTGGGTCCTGCCAGCAGACCATAAGCGAAATATTGAAAAAATTTCAGGCAGACAGATTGATCACTATTTCTGAAAAGAAAATCACTATCTTGGATCCACTGAAATTATTGAGTAAAACTGAAACCTAAACCAGATCTGGCTCCTCTCGTTCTTGTTCGGGGTGCTTGATGTCGTTCAAACGAGGGGGTAACTCTACCCCCTCCCCCTCCCCTGTCAAGCCTGTGGAGGAAGGTTGTGGAAAATTCCCGGCAAACTCCTCACGCCCCTGGCTGCCGACACGATTTGGCCAGCAGATCCTGAAGTTTCCAAGGCGAGGAGAGGCAGGCGCAACCTTGACTGCATTCGTTGAGCAGGGCGCAGAAATTGATAAACTCCTCCATCAGGTTGGTGGTGGCCTTTTTTTTGTATTGAATGATCTGCAGGGTTCGTTTCATATCGACCCCCTCCACGGGCAGACCTGCCAGCCATCCCTGTTCCACCTCACGGCAGACGGCCAGTTTTGAGAGGCAGGCGACCCCGGCGCCGGATTCCACCGCTTTTTTGATGGCCTCGGTATGGCCAAGTTCCATGACCACCTTGAGTCCGGTTACGTGGCGGCCTAATCTTTTCTTGAAGATCTGGGCCGTGCCCGAGCCCTTTTCCCGCATGACCCACTCGCATCTCTCCAGATCCTCCGGCACCCGGAAGGTTTTCTGTTTCGCTATCTCGCTGGTCGGGCTGGCGATCACCATCAGTTCATCCTGGAGCCAGGGAATCGTGGCAATCTGGTCATTGCCGACCTCGCCCTCTACAAACCCCAGATCCATGCTGCCGTCTACGATGAGCTCCTCGGCATGGCGGGTGTTGCAGACCTGCATATCGATGGAGACCGATGGGTGCATATGCTTGAAGGCACCGATCAGGTAGGGCAGAACATAATTGCCGACGGTGGAGCTCGCCACGATCTTCAGGGCGCCGATGACCTTGTCTTTTTTCTCGGTCATCAGGGTCTCGATGTTGTTGATCTGGCAGAGGATCTCCTTGCCAAACGGCAGGAGGTACCGACCACGGTCATTGATCAGCAGGGTGCGTCCGCGCCGGTCAAAAAGAGGGCCGCCCAGTTGGTTCTGCAACTCATTCAGGGACATGCTCACAGCCGACTGGGTCAGAAACAGCTTTTCACTTGCCTTGGTCACCTGCTGGGTTTCGGCTACGGCGACAAAGATTTCCAGTTGTCTCAGGGTAATGCTCATCAGGCGTTCCTCGCGTGATCATGATTGGGATCCCTTTCTTTTATTATTTTACCATAAGTAAAACTTGCGATAAATATTTATATTATTCATTTTTATTTATCATTGGAGTTCGCTACAGTGTCTTTACCGTCAAGGCACGGGGAAGCGCGGCAAGGAGCGTTATCACCCGCTACCAGCGTTTGGCGGAGCCATAAGGATACGTCAGCAAAAAGGAGGAATGGTCATGGGAAAGTCAGAGAATGCCATTTGCAGGATTGCTCCTGTCCGCAACGGTGCCTCGGGCACAAGCGGAGAAGCGTCGGGGAACCGGCCGGGGAATTGGCCCGAGACCGGGTGCGGTAGGCAGGTCCATGCCAGCAATACGGCGGGAGAGCACCACGGGAAATTTCCCAGGTTCACGCCGCGGATGGAGATGTATGTGTTTCATCACGGGGTCGGCCGGGTGCTCGACATCAGCATGGGCGGGGTGTCGTTTTCATACATTGCCGATACCCCGCCGCCGGAGGATCTGCCGACGGAAGGAATACTCTTTACGCACAGTGGTCAGCACGTTTCGGGGATTCCCTTCGAGATCATGGCCGACGAGGTGTATTCCCGATTTTTTTCAAGCGAATATTTCGTCAGGGAAAGACGGGTCCGCTTTGGCGAACTATCCGAGGTTCAGATCAGGCAACTGGAAAACTTTATCCTGAACAATGCCCACATCCCGCAATTTTCCTACGACACGCGGTATGCAGAGTATAAAACCGTTTATGCCCCACCAGGGGTGCCAGCCTGTGACCGGAAGGTCCGGGCAGTGGAGGCAGCCGCCGATGTACGCCTGGCTTGACAGGGCGGATGTCAGGATTTCCGCGGGGATGGACAGGTACTGTCAGCCCCTGATGCGCTACTCCATCGCCCTCATCTTTATCTGGTTTGGCCTGTTGAAGCCTTTGGGCATGAGTCCGGAGACGGAACTCATCAAGCGGACGGTCTACTGGGTTTCGCCGCATATTTTCCTGCCGGTTCTCGGCTGGTGGGAGGTTGCCATCGGCCTGTGTCTGCTCTACCGGCCGTTGATCCGCATCGCCCTGCTGCTTCTGCTTCTCCAGTTGCCCGGAACGATGCTGCCCTTGATTCTGCTGCCGGAAATCTGTTTCAGCCATCCGCCTTTCGGCTTGTCCCTGGAAGGGCAATATATCGTGAAGAATATCTTTTTAGTGAGCGCGGCTTTTATGATCGGCGGCAAGGTCCGCGCCCAGTGATCGCCCCTCAGCACCGGCGGCCCCTCCCCGGCCCATCCCCCCGCCGCCGGGGCGACTGCGACCTTGCCCAGCCTTTCTCCCCTGGGCAAGGCCGCAGAGTTTTCTTAAGAAAAGTAAGGGTATTTTCCGGTCAGCGCTGACTTCAGCGACTCCCCAGTTCCAGCTTGGCGGGAATGGCTTTGTCCTGTTCTTCCGTCTGCACGGCAGCACCGGCTGTTATCCGGCTGGGGTCCGCTTTGGCCCGGCCCGTGAGATCCTGAACGATTGCCGTCCCCCGCTGCTCGGCCAGGGCCTGCAACTCCGCCTGGGGCAAGGGCGCGGTCTCCACCAGATAGTCAAACAGAGCCCGGTAGAAATCGCTATCCTCGCTGGCTCGGCCGATGAGGGCCAGGGCGGGGTTGACCCGGTTGACTTTTTTGCCGGTGGTTTCTTCATAGCCGGTCTGAAAAGCGGCCAATTTGCCGCCGGCCATTTTTTCCAGGGTGCGCTGGGTTTTGGCATTGTCATAGGCCACCGGACCGGGCTCTTCGTCCGGGTCCAGTTTCACTCCAATTTTTTGCGCCAGGGTGCGGCGGACATGCTCCGATTTGAGCGCGGTCCCGTCCAGGTGGGGGTCAAACCCGCCATGCACGATGAGCTGGAGCTGTTTTCGCTTATCAAGGGCTTCCGCTACTTTTTCAAGCTTCTCCTGTTCAGGCGGCGCCAGATCCGACCGGCCCGGCGCAAAGAGGATCGCATCCAGATTCTCGGCGTGGCCGCCGAACAGAGAGGCCAAGGCGCGAAACGGGGCGGTCACGATCTTGGTGAGCAGGTTGAACAAAGCCTTTCTGATCACGGTTCCGTAAGAAAATTCCGGGTGGTCGATGTTGCCGCTGATGGGCACGGCGATATCTATTTTCCCCTCGCTGTCGGTGAGCAGGGCAATGGCCAGGTCCAAGGGCAGGTCCATGGCGCTGGGGCTTTCGACCCGGTCACCCAGGGTAAAGTCCTTGAGCATCACCTTGTTTTCGCCCAACAGCTCGCTGTTTTTGATGTTGTAATCAAGATCGAGGTTGAGCTTGCCCGAGGTGATGGTCCGCCCGGCGAAGGTGGCGCTGTAAGGGGACAGGGGGGGCATGGCGATATTGCGGAAGGCAACCTTGATGTCGGTGAACTGCTTGGGGTTGGCCGGGGCCAGGCTGCCTTCGGCCGTGGCCTGGCCGAACTCGCCGACCCTCCCTTCGAATTTGAGCGAGGTGTGGCTGGCGGGCTTAGTGGAGATGGTGGTGGCCGAGCCCTTGCACTGCTCAATCCGGGTGGCAAAGGGCATGACCAGGCTGAGATCGGCAAAATCGACCACCCCGTTTTCCAGACGGATGCGCTGTATCACCACTGGAAAGGGCGGCTTCGCCGGTTCCTTCGCCGCAGCCTCGGGTTGCGGTTTGCGAATCTTGGCCAGATTGAGGCTTTTGTCCTTGAAAATGGTGATTTTTGCCCCCGGCTCCCGCAGCCGGATCTCCTTGATGGTCAGACGGTCCGGGTTGAGGCCGAAGGCAAGGCCGTTGGCAACAAGCTCTTTCCAGGCGAGAAAGCGCGCGCCGGTATCAGCCTCGTTGAGCAGGAGTTTTCCGATCTTCGCCTCGCCTTCCAGGGAGAATGACGGCGGGGTCTCCCTTGTGCCGTAGAGCAGATGCGTGTTTGCCGAAAGATCGCCGGAAACAAGGACCAGGGCCGCATGCTGGGAAACCAGGGAGGCAAGCGGCTTGAGATTCAGCTGCGAGATCGCAACCTGCGCCTCGATCCGATTACCTGGCTGTCCGTCTGCCTGCGACATGGTTCCGGTCAGGCTGGCCGAGCCGCCTTGCTCTATTCTTGTCTGGGCCTCGAAGGCAATGGGTTTTCCGCCCATATTGCCGAAATCCTTCACCTCGGCCTGCAGGTTGGTCAGGTCATAGGCCAGGGGCGGTCTGCTTTTCTGGTCAACAAAGCCGAGATGAAACCCGGACACGGAAAGCTGGTTGAGCGCCAACTTCCAGGGGTGTTTTTTCGAAGCGCTCGCTTCTTCCCGCCTGGCTTGCTGTCCGGCCTCGGGGGGATCCTTTTTTTTGCCCTCTGCCGGGGTGGCGGGGTTGCCTGGGGCTTGGGTAACGGTCAGCCCGCCGCCGGTAAGGGCAAGACGTTTGAGCGAGGCTTCCTGCCGGCCAAGGTCGAGGCGGCCCCCGGTGAGCCGCATGGCCAGATTCGCCTCCACGCTGATGGGGGCGGCGCGGCTTGCATCGCGGTAATGCAGGCCAAAGTCGGTGGCGGAGAAGGAGTCGACGGATATCCGCCATGGGGGCGGACCAGCGGGATCGGGTTTGGTTTCCACGGCCGGGCTTTTCAGGGCCTGGGATGGGGGTGGTGTCTTGGTGAGCCCCTGCCAGTTGGTGACGCCTGCCTTGTTGACCAGGGTTGTCATCTCAACGCCCCTAAGCATGATGGAAGGGAAGACCATCTGGCGGCTGGCGAAGTCGATTCGTCCGTCCGGGGCGCTGAAGCTTTCGAGTTTCAGGAGCGGCTGGGCAGCGCCTTTTTCCTTCAGGGACAGGCCGCGGACCGCGAGGCTGATGGGGTTCACCAGTAGCGCGGATTTCCCGTTGCCGGAGGAAAAAGCATAGCTTGCCGTAAGCTGGGCCGTGCCGGAGGGGTCTGCCAGATTCAGGCGGTCACGGAAGTATTTCCAGAGCGCGGCCGGTCTGAAATCCTTGATTTCGATGGTGCCGGTGGCCCAAATCGGCTGGAGTGACATTTCCCCCCGCCAGCCAAGCGCGCCTCCGTCAGGCAGGGAGGCGGAAAGAACGTAGGTGCCGCGGTGCTCGGGAAGGGTGGAAATGTTGTTGAATTCAAAGGCGATGGGCGTAATCGTGGTCTCGGTTGGCTTGGCTTTGGAATGGTCGGTCACCTGCGCGGTGCCGCCGGACAGGGTCAGATGTTTCAGCAGCAGGCGCGGCGGGGATTTTTTTTCAGTATCCGGGGGCTCCGCCAACTGGGGCAGCCTCTCGATAAGCTTCGCCAGATTGAGGCGGCCATCCGCGCCGATGATCAGATGAAGGGAAGGGCTCTCAATGGCAAGGTCACCAAAGGTCCAGGCCCGGCGAAAAAGGCTCTCCAGCTCGAAATCGACAAAGAGCCGCTGTACAGAGAGGAGCGGTTCGTTGTCTAGTTGCAGGCTGATATCCTCGGCCTCGCAGGTGAAGAGCAGGGGATTGATCCGCAGCTTGCCGAACCGGAGCTGGGCATGAAGCTGTTTCGCCGCATACTGCGGGACATACCGGGTGATGAGATAGGGGGCCAGGAAGAATCCGGCCAGGGTGTAGATAACAAGCAGCGAGGCGAGGGTGATGCCCAGGATGGAGAGGCGGCGGCGCCAAAGTGGCGGCAGGGAAAAGGGGTGGCGTGCTGTTTCGATACTCTCTGGCAAAGGCGTTCTCCGTGGGAAAGCGTTCGTGAAACGGAGGACAGCAAATTATCTTTCAGGCCGAAATCGTAAGGCCGAGGTTCAGGGAGATCTTCCCTCTACCCGATTATAGCATAACAGAAAATTCGCAGAACGATGAGACTGTAAATTCCGGCCAGCACATCGTCCAGGACGATGCCAAGGCCGCCGTTGAGCCGCTGGTCGATGATCCGGATGGGGTAGGGCTTGAAGATGTCGAAAAAGCGGAAGATCCCAAAACCCAGCAGCCAGATCAGGGGGTTATTCGGCGCACCGATGAGGGTGATGAGCATGCCGATGACCTCGTCGATCACCACCACGCCGGGGTCTTTGCGGTCCAGGATTTTTTCCGCCTGTCCGGCCGTTATGACGGCAATGAAAAAGATGGCCGTCAGGACAAGGGCATACTGGCCCGGCACCAGTTGCCGCAAAAAATAATGCAGGGGCAGGGCCAGCAGGGAACCCCAGGTGCCGGGGGCCTTGGGCAGATAGCCTGCGCCGAAACCGGTGGCAATGGTCATGAAGAGTCGATCCATTTAGGTATCCTTTTTAAAATCCGTGCGTTCGGCGCGAGCCACTTCGGCATACACCTCTTTAAGCGGAACGGTGTGTGCGCTTGCCACCCGTTTGCAGTCTTCATACTCCGGGGTCAAGACCTCCCCGGCAGGCGTTGCTATTTTCTTCACCCGCACTGCACCCCAGCGGGTGGGAACCGTGCCGGCCTCCCGGGGCAGGGTCCAGCGCTGCTCCGGGCGAAAACGCAACCCGATGGCCGTGGTCTCGCTCAGGATGCATTCCTTGGCAGCCAGGGCCGAAGCCCGGTCGCAGATCACCCGCAGCAGGAAGCCGGGCCGCCCCTTTTTCATCTGGATGGGGATCAGAGCCACGTCCAGGGCGCCCAAGGCAAAGAGCCGTTCGCTGAGATAGGGAAAGGTTTCCGGCGACCAGTCGTCCAGATGGGTTTCAATAACCTCCACCTCCTGGGGTTCGACCGCGAGCCGGGCGGTGCCGATAACCAGGCGGAGAAGATTGGGCTGACCATTGGCCAGCTCCTGGCTGCCGGCGCCGTAGCCCACACCGGTCATGGTCATGGACGGCATGGGGCCATAATCGGTGGCCAGACCCTTGATGATCGCCGCCCCGGTCGGGGTGACCAGCTCCTGGCTCAGTTCGACCCCGTAAACAGGGACACCGTGCAGCAGTTCGCAGGTTGCGGGCGCGGGCAGGGGCAGCATGCCGTGGGCGCATTGGACCCAGCCGCGCGGCATGGGCAGGGGGGAGCATTGCAGGCTGGTGATGTTCAGGGCATCAAGGCCGATGGCCGTGCCGACGATATCAATGATAGAATCGATCCCGCCCACCTCATGGAAATGCACCGAATCCACCGGCCTGCCATGCACCTTGGCCTCGGCCTCGGCCAGCAGGAAAAAGATGGACAGCGCTGTTTCCTTGACCGGTTCCGCGAGGTTGCTTGCGGTGATGAGTTGGCGGATCTCACCCCAGGAGCGGTGCGGATGGATCTCGGTAGTTTCGATTGCAAGAGAGGTGGCGGCGATGGCCCCGCAACCCTTTTTGCCCACGGCCAGGGTATAGCCGTCAAGATCGAGCAGTGCCAGTTGTCCGCGCAACTCCGCAAGCGGAAGACCGGCATCCAGCAGGGCGCCAAGGAACATGTCGCCGCTGATTCCGGAAAAACAGTCGATATAGGCGATGGTGCGCTGATCAGTCATTTTTTTCCGCCGGATCAGGGTTGTTTTGCCCGTTGTCGGGAAAGGTCCGTCTGCTGTGGCGGGTGAGCCAGGCGAGAATTTGTTTGTGATAAAAGGCGTACGGGATGGCGATCAGGGCAGAAACCCCCAGCAGAACCGCAAATTTCAGATAGTTGCCCTGATAGATTTCCGCCCCTTGAAAGGAAAGGAGCAGGGTGCCCGGCATCCGGCCCACAAAGGTGATGAACAAGAACACCGGCAGCGGCATGTGGCTCATGCCCAGCAGATAGGCCAGGGAATCCTTGGGAAAGCCGGGCAGGAGAAAGAGGACAAAGGGGATGACGAAGTCTCCCTTGCTGACCAGCAGGTTGAAGCGTTGGTAGAAGGCGGTGTGTTCCAACCGGCGGCGGACCAGATCGCTGAGCAGACGGCCGACCATGAAGGCCAGCCAGGAACCGATGGTGAGACCGATGGAGGAATAGACAAAGGCCGGCAGGGCGCCGAAGATGTAACCGCCAAAGACCCCGCTCGCCTCGCCGGGGATGGGCGCAATAACCACCTGGAGGATCT
Organism: Deltaproteobacteria bacterium; assembly: GCA_021847425.1. GTDB lineage: Bacteria > Desulfobacterota > Desulfobulbia > Desulfobulbales > Desulfurivibrionaceae > Thiovibrio. Next base: position 8,275 of record JAJZRF010000020.1, read on the forward strand.
GCAGGGTGATGAAGATGAGCGGCGCAAGAATGCCTTTGGCCAGGATGGCCTCCCTGAGCTGTTCCCCGTGCTGCCGTGAATTTTGCAGGTAGTGAAGAACCTTGCCGAAAATATTGTCCGGCTGGAAGGCATACAGGCCAACGGCGACAATCCCGGCAAGGAGGAGAAGCAGATAAAAGATGCGGCTTTTCAGAAATCTGGTCATGGTAATCGTTCGCCAAGAGAACGCAACTTTCGGCGATCCAGGTATTGTAAGCGTTCAGCAGCACTGCAGCTGCGCGAAAGAGGCCTGTTCGCTATACATATGGTATGCGGACCAGGCTGATGACAGCTAAGCGAGCGATAGCGGAGACTGCGAAGCAGATGCGGTGCTGCTGAATGCTTACGGGTCATGTGGGAAACCGGAGGCCGGGGCTAAGGAGCCTGCCCCGCAGAAAGGCATCCGCGCTCATGCGTTTGGCCCCTTCCAGCTGCACCTCGCCAAGGCGGAGATAATCTTTGCCGGTGGCCACCAACAGCCCTGCCTTGCCAGCCCTGCACAGGGTGCCGGGCGCCTCGCGGACAGGGCCGGGGTTCACCAGCCGCGGCGCAAAAAGACGCAGCCATTTGCCTTCCAGGGTGGTGTGGGCCATGGGCCATGGGTCCAGTCCCCTGATCTGGCAGCTGATCTCCTTGGCCGATCTGCGCCAGTCGATCTCGCTCAATTCCTTGGAGAGCGGCGGCGCCGGGGTGGCCATGCTTTCGTCCTGTTTGTGCGGGGGGAGGTTTCCCGCCTTGAGCCGTTCCAGAGCTTCGATGAGCAGCCTGCCCCCGAGATCGGCCATCTTCACGGACAGGGTGCCGGCGGTGTCATCGGCTTCGATGGCGAGACGGGCCGGCAGGAGGATGTCGCCGGTGTCCATGCCTTCGTCCATCTGCATGATGGTGATGCCGGTTTCCGTGTCGCCGTTCAATACCGCCCACTGGATAGGGGCCGCGCCCCGGTATCTGGGGAGCAGCGAGCCGTGCACGTTGATGGTGCCCAGGCGCGGCAGGTCGAGCACCGCCCCGGGCAGGATGCGGCCATAGGCCGTGACCACCATGAGATCCGGCTGGTAGCTGCGGAGCTCTTCAAGAAATTCCGGGGTTCTGACCTTGGTCGGCTGGAGAACCGGGATGGACGCGGCCAGGGCCAGTTCCTTGACCGGCGGCGGGCTCAGCTTGCGGCCCCGCCCCTTGGGCTTGTCCGGCTGGCAAACCACGGCCACCACCTGTTCCCCGTGGTCGAGAAGGGCCTGCAGCGATGGCACGGCAAACTCGGGCGTGCCCATGAAGATGATGCGGTATCTGCTGGTTGCCACCGGCTATTTCCCCTCTTCGGCCTTGAGCATTTTCTTGAGCTTTTTTTTGTACAGCGTCCGCTTGAGGGAGCTGATCCGGTCGATGAACAGGGTGCCGTTCAGGTGATCGAGTTCGTGCTGGATCACCCGGGCGTAATATCCTTCCGCCTCAAAGCTCAGCGGCTGGCCGGTTATGTCCTGGGCTTCCACCCATATTTTCGCGTAGCGGGGGACGTTGCTGGAGTACTCCCGCACGCTGAGGCACCCCTCTTCGTCGATCTCTTCACCCTCGCCCTTGATGATCTTGGGATTGGCCAGCACGATGAGATCTTTCGGCTCATCTTTTCTGGAGATGTCAATGACGCAGAGTTGCAGGGGGATGTTGATCTGCGGAGCCGCTAAGCCGACGCCGGGGGCGGCGTACATGGTTTCCGCCATGTCGGCCACCAGCTTTTTGAGCTCCTCGCCGAAGTCGGTCACCGGCTTGGCCGTGGTCTTGAGAACGGGAAAGGGATAGGTGACAATCTCTCGTAATGCCATGGGGAGTATCCTTAACTGTGTATTAGGGACGATGGTATGTGCAAACTTGCATAGTGAACCCTGTGGATTTTTCTATGTCGGGCCGACATGCATTAAAATGCAAATTTAATACATCATCCCACATGAGCATGCAAGGGCAAGGAGAAAGCGAGAGAGCCCCCGGTGTAAAGTGGGGCCAGGGTTACACCCTGCCGTGCACCTCTTCATAAACCCGGCTACGGTGTTTGATGGCAAACACTACCACCTCGTTGTTGCGAATGGCATACACTACCCGCCAGTCTCCCATGCGAAGTTTCCAGTATCCTGCAAGTGTGCCCCGCAACGGTTTGCCGTAACGGGACGGGTCGGTGGTCAGCCGGGTCCCAATCGCAATTTTTATTCGTTCCCGCATGGCCTTGGGAAGGGCAGCGGCATCATCCTTGACCTCTGGATGAAAAACAACGGGAAAGGGCATCAGCCGAAAACCTGATCAGCAGTCAGCGCCTTGTCCCGGTCAAAGCTTGCCTCGCGGGAGTCAGCCACCCTGGTCAGGGCGATGTCTTCGCGCAGTTCCAGCGATTCCAGAAGCAGATCATGGGCCACCGAAGAAAGGGATGCGCCGTCCTGCGCGGCCAGTTTGGCGATGGTCGCGTACAAGTCCTTTTCGCAGACAATGTGGATGCGGGGGTTGGGTGTGGGCATGGTATGCTCCTCTATTTTGCAAAACTGTAACACTAGTGGTGCACTATGTCAATACCGCGCTTCTATAGCATACTCTCCGGATCAACGTCCACCGACAAATTCACCGTTCCAGCCAACCGGGCGTGCTCCTGTTCCAGCTCCAGGCAGAGGGAGTGCAGCTCTTCCAGATCCGGACCCTTGAGCAGGAGCTGCCAGCGGAATCTGTTCCGCAATATGGCAAGGGGTGCAGGGGCCGGGCCGAGGATGGCGGTCTTCCGATACCGGCGCAGCGCTTTTCCCTTGGCGGCCAAGGCTTCTGCCCTTTTTTGCACCGCTTCTTCCTGCTCGCCGTCGAGAACCAGGTTGATGAGCCGGCTGAAGGGCGGATAGCCGAGGGATTTGCGCAGCCCGATCTCTTTTGCAAAAAAACGGGGGTAATCGTGGTCCCGGGCTGCGGCAATGCTGTAGTGGGTGGGCTGGTGGGTCTGGACAATGACCTTGCCCGGCTGCTCGCCCCGCCCCGCCCGGCCGGTCACTTGGGCCAGGAGCTGGAAGGTGCGTTCGCCTGCCTTGTAATCGGGCATGCCCAGCCCGGCGTCGGCCCAGACAATGCCCACCAGGGTGACATGCGGGAAATGGTGGCCCTTGGTGATCATCTGGGTGCCCACCAGAATGTCCACCTCCCGGTCATGCACCGCCCGGAGGATGCGGAGGAAATCCTGGCGGTTGCGGGTGGTGTCGTGGTCGAGCCGGGCGATGCGGGCCTTGGGGAACATCCCCGCAAGCTCTTCTTCAATGCGTTCCGTGCCGAAACCGATGGGCGTCAGGTTGATGGAGCGGCAGTTGGTGCAGACCGTGCGGCTGTTGGTGGCAAAACCGCAGTAATGGCAGACCAGTTCGCCCCTTCCCTTGTGCAGGGTCAGGGTGATCCGGCAATGGGGGCATTGCACCGCCTGGCCGCAGTCGGAGCAGAGCATGCAGCCGGCAAACCCCCGCCGGTTTAAAAAGACGAGGCTCTGCTCCTGCCGGGCCAGGGTTGCCCGCAGCGCCTGTTTGAGTTGCGGGCTAAAGAGCGGCGGCCGGCCGGAGACCGTGTTCACCGCCTGGAGATCGACCAGCTCCACCTGGGGCAGGGGCCGGTTTTCGATTCGGCTCGGCAGATTGAGCAAGGTGTACTTGCCGCTGAGCGCATGCTGATAGCTGGCCAGCGACGGGGTGGCCGAGCCGAGCAGCACCGTGGCCCCGGTCTGGCTGCCCCGGACCAAGGCCAGGTCGCGGCCCTGGTAGCGCAGGCTGTCTTCCTGCTTGTAGGCGGTATCGTGTTCCTCATCCACGATGATCAACCCTGGGTCAGCAAGGGGGGCGAAGATGGCGGAGCGGGCGCCGATCACGATGCGTGCCTCCCCGGAAACCACCCGCTGCCACTGGTCAAAACGTTCCCCTCGGGCCAGGCCGCTGTGGAGCAGGGCCACGGTCTCGCCGAAGCGGGAAAGAAAATGCGCCTCCAGCTGGGTTGCCAGGGCGATCTCCGGTACCAGCACCAGCACGCTGCGACCCAGGGCCAGGGTGGTTTCCGCGGCCTGCAGGTAGACCTCGGTCTTGCCGCTGCCGGTGACGCCGTGCAGCAGGAAGGCACGATATTTTTTTTCGGTAATGGCCGGGTTCAGTTGGGCAAGTCCGTTTTCCTGATCAGCGGTGAGCTGGGGTGGTCTGGGATAAAAAAGCGGGGTCTCGCCAAAGGGGTCGCGGTACACCGGGCGTTCTGTGAGGCGGATGATGGTTTTTTCGGCCAGAGAGGCGAGGGCTTTTGCCGCGCCGCTGTAAGCCTTGGTCAGCTCCCTCCGGGGAATTCCCTGGGGTGAAGGGGACAACATCTCTTCAAGGAGGGCGAGGGTCTTTTTTTCCGAAGGCTTGAGGCTGACCAGGGTTTCGTGGGTAGGCGGTTCCGGGACCAGGAGCACGCAGGTCTCCGTCTTCTGGCCGATGGTCGCCCCGGAAATAATCTGCTCCACCGAGATCAGCCCCTGCTCACCCCACTGCTCAATGATCCGTTTTTCCTTGCCCCGCCAGAGCTTGCGCACCGCGGCTGCACTCAGTTTTTTTTTGGCAGTCAAATCGGCCAGCCAGGGATATTGCTGGGCAAGCTGCGGCTGTTCGATAAGAAAATAGTGCAGCCCCGCCTCGGTGGTCTTGATTTGCCGGCCGCTTTGCGAGGTGAGTCCGCCGGGCAGCGCGCCCCGGATCACCTCGCCGATGGGATAATGATAGTAGCGGGCCACCCAGCGGAAAAAGGGGACCATGTTTTCCGCAAACACCGGGAAATCATCGAGAATGTCGGCAATGGGCTTGAGGCGGAATTCGGGCTTTTCCTCGCTTAGGGCCAGGACATAGCCGGTGAGCAATCGTCTGCCCAAGGGGACCAGCACCCGCTGTCCGGGCCTGGCCAGCCGCCCGTCGCGTAAGGCGGCGTAGGTCAGGGTCTGCGGCAGAGGCGCGGCCACGGCGACTTCAAGATAGGTGGGAGATGCGGGCATGGCGTGTTGTCGGTGGGTTGTGCAACAAAAAGATTGAATGATCTGATAACAACTAAAATGCGTAACGCAACGCCGCAGAGGCGCGCCAGGCGGCCGCACGGTTCGCCTCCCCCTTTTGTAACGGGGAGGATTACCTTAAGAAAATTAAAAATCAGCGCATACTTCCTTGATGTGTTTCTTGAACTCCTTGGATATCACGGGATGCCGCAGGGCATAGGCGACAATGGCCTTGAGGTAGCCGAGCTTGTCCCCGGCGTCGAAGCGGGTGCCTGTGAATTCATAGGCATACATGGGGCGCTGTTTGGCCAGGGCCAGCAGGGCGTCGGTGAGCTGGATTTCCCCGCCGTGGCCCGGCGTGGTTTTTTCGAGCATGGGAAAGATCTCCGGGGTCAGGAGATAGCGGCCGATGATCGCCAGGTCGGAGTCGGTGGTGCCGGGCGCGGGCTTTTCCACCATGCGGTCCACCTGATACACCCCTTCCCGGATCTGGGTTCCCTCCACGATCCCGTACTGGTTGGTTTCCGCAGGCGGCACCTTCTGGATGGCCACGATGGGCGCGTCCATTTCTTCGTGCAGGGTGAGCATCTGCTGGCAGCAGGGAATTTTGCTCAAGACCAAGTCATCGCCCAGCAGCACCAGGAAGGGCTCGTTGCCGATGACATTTCTGGTGGTCCAGATGGCGTGGCCCAGTCCCAATGGTTTTTTCTGGCGGACCGTGGTAATGTCGATGAGATTCGAGATGTGGTTGATCTCTTCGCAGAGCGCATCCTTGCCCTTTTGTCTGAGGATGGTGTCGAGTTCGAAATCGTAGTCAAAATGATTCTCGATGGCGGATTTGCCCTGGCTGGTGACAAAGACGATCTCTTCGATCCCGGAGGCGACCACCTCTTCGACAATGTACTGGATGGTCGGCCGGTCAACGATGGTGAGCATTTCCTTGGGGATCGCCTTGCTGGCCGGGAGAAAGCGGGTGCCCTTGCCGGCCACCGGGATAACAGCTTTGCGTACTTTCATATGAGACCCGTTGCTGAGTGTTTTTCTAAAGAAGGAGACGCATCAGTATGGCATATCAGATAGCCAAAGACAACTGCTTGTTCAAGGGAATAATGATCCCCGGCCGGGCCCCATGCATTTTTTCGTAAAAAAAGTGGAGAAAATTATCCGGCGCGAGCAGCTGTTTGCTGCCGGAGAGCGCTGTGTGGCGGCGGTGTCCGGCGGGCCGGATTCCATGGCCCTGCTCCAGGTGCTGGCGCAACTGGCGCCAGTGCTTGATTTTTTTCTGGTGGTTGCCCATGCGGATCATGATCTGCGGCCGGAGGAGGCGGAGGCTGAGGCACGGTTGGTGCAGGAAGCGGCCCGGTCCCTGGGGCTGGCCTGTGAGTGCAGCCGGCTGGCGGTTAGGGCCTGCGCCAGGGAGCAGGGGCTCTCCCTTGAGCATGCCGCCCGCAATCTGCGCTACGGGTTTTTGGAGGAGGTGGCGGCGCGGTACCGGGCCACGAAGATTGCCGTGGCCCATACGGCGGATGATCAGGCTGAGGAGATTCTGCTGCGGCTTATCCGGGGCACTGGCCGCGCGGGGTTGGCCGGCATGGCGAGGCTGCGCGACGGCCTTGTTGTCCGGCCTTTTTTGGGCATCGCCAAGGAAGAGATCCTCGGCTATCTTGCCGCGGAAAACATTCCCTATTGCCTTGACAGCTCCAACCGGGAGCGGAGATACCTGCGCAACCGGATCAGGCTCGATCTGCTCCCCTATTTGGAGGAACATTTTAACCCTAATGTCGGCAACTCCCTGCGGGAAACAGCGGCGATTCTGCAAGGAGAAGAGGAGCTGCTGGGTGGAATGGCCAGCCAGGCCTATGTTCAGGTGGTTGCCGAAGATATGGCGGAATCCGCCGGGCTGACCATCCAGCTGGCGGATTTTTCTGCCCTGTCCCTGGCCATCAAGCGGCGCATTCTGGAGAAAGCCTGCTGGCGCATGGATTGCCGTCCATCGTTTAAGCAGATTGCTCAGCTTCTCTCCCTGGCAGAAACCGGGGCCGAGGGCGCGGCGCTGCATCTGGCCCGCGGTCTGCGGGTTGTCAAGGCTGAGGGGAGAGTGTGCTTTTGCTATCCCCAGGGGCACCGGACGGTGCGCGGCAATCTCACGGCTGCGGGCAGGGAAGAAGCCTCTTTTTGTGTGGAGCTTGCCGCGCCGGGCGAGTATCTGCTTGAGGCCATGGGGGCAAAGGTCACGCTCCGGCTTCTTGAGGCGCTTCCCGAGGGATGGGAAACCCAAGCCCCGGAGACTCTGTACTGCGATGCCGGAAAGGTCAGTTTTCCCCTGCTGGTCCGATCTTTCCGGGCGGGAGACCGGTTTTTTCCCCTGGGTGCGCCGGGCTCAAAAAAGGTCGGCGATTTTTTCACCGACCAGAAGATTCCTCTGGCCCAGCGGAACCGGATACCCATCCTGGCTGACCAAGAGGGGGTCATCGCCATCCTCGGTCTGCGTCCTGACCAGCGGGCGGCCATCGGACCCCGGACCGGAAGGATTCTTGCCGTAAGCCTGCACCCTCTGGCCACCGGTGAAAATGGCTTTACTGAAAAAGCGATACATGGTAAGTAGTTGCCACTGCGAACATGAAAACCCGAGGGCGGGTAGCTCAGTTGGATAGAGTGTTGGCCTCCGAAGCCAAAGGTCGTGGGTTCGATCCCCGCTCCGCCCACCAAAAAAATAGCGTAAACACGATAGGTTAGAAGCCTGTCTGGTTTTTTTGTTTTAGGCCAAAAGCGTTCGTTTTTGGCATCTTGGTGTCCCAAGAGTGTCCCAAAATACTGAATAATGATATTGAGTGATATTGGCGCGACAATTATCACTGTCCCAACACCGCCCCACGTAGTTCCATTCTTTATTTCCGACGCCGAACCGTCCGAACGACCGGGGTCAGTTTTAGCACAGGGAAATTTAAGTCAAACTGCGCAGATTGCCTGCTTGATGTCGGAAACAACTTGCATATTCGTACCAAAAATGATACCTGTCTAATATGAGTACAGCTTTGGAAGTCCATTTTTTCAAAACAGAATCTGGTGCGGAACCGGTCAGGGAGTGGCTTCGAGATTTGTCAGCCATTGAGCGCAAGATTGCTGGTGAGGATATCAAGACTATTCAGTTTGGCTGGCCGCTCGGCATGCCGCTTGTTGGTCATCTGGACGGCGATATATGGGAAATACGAATCAAACTGGACAGGCGGATCGCCCGAATTCTGTTTGTTACCGAAAAAGGGTCGATGGTTCTTTTACATGGTTTCATCAAGAAAAATCAGAAGACCCCAAAGCCGGACCTTGATCTCGCAAAGGCCAGACTCAAGCAGTTAAGGAGGCAAAAATGAAAAAAAATCCCCACATCGGAAGCACTTTTGATGATTTTCTGGCCGAAGAGGCCATACTGGAAGAGACCACGGCAGTGGCCATGAAACGAGTCATTTCCTGGCAGATCGAACAGGAGATGACAGCCCAAAAGCTTACTAAAACTACCCTGGCCAAGAAGATGCACACCAGCCGGGCAGCCCTCAACCGCCTTCTTGACGAAACGGACACCAGCCTAACATTGACCACGCTGGCGAGCGCTGCTGCGGCACTTGGCAAAAAATTTCGGGTTGAGATGGAGGCGACGTAGGACTTAATCAGGAGTGCGCATGCGGCGGAAGTCAACGCGCTATGCAAGAAAACAGAAAAATTTAAGTCAAACTGCGCATGTGGAGGTGAGAAAATGTTTGGATTTGGAACCAGCGCTGAACAGAATGCCTACCAGCTGGGTCAGCTTTATGGCGGAGGAATCACCCCTAGTGGACCGTCGCGCGCTGGCTGGTACAGCCCGCAGCAAGTGGCAAAAATTGAGCTGTCGTACAAGAAAAATACTGCTGGAGTGGTGGCGCAGCGTGAAGCGCTTCTCGTTGCACTGGCGCAACTCGACCCACACCACCCGCTCCTCGATGCGGAACATCGCGGTGCGATCTACGACGAGGCCTACGACACCTACCAGGAGAAGAAGTAGCCTGCTTTTGCACTGATTACTTCTTCTCCTGGTTCAAAAAACACCTACCTATCCACTCCCTTCTCTAGCCCTCCCGATTTTGCCGCCAACTCCGCCATATCTTTGCCGTGCTGTCGAATTTCCTTCATGCCGCTTTCTCCAGCCCCCTGAGCCCCTCGCTTAAGCCCTGGACATCCTTGCCATGGCTACCCACCCAAGTAAGCACCTGGTTCGGCACAATTTGCACCAAGGAAAAGGCTGTCCACCCGTCTCCTCCAGCGCCCCATTGATCATCCCATCTCACAGACCTTATTTTTTTTTCTGCTTAGGTTTTAGGTTTTGCTTAGGTTTTTAAGCTAGCTCAAGATTTAGGTTTTGGGCTAGCTTAATTTATTCTACATAACATATTGAAATCAATAGACATATTCAAATTTATTTCTTGCGGATCGAAAAACTAGCTGGTAGCGTGATGTCAAATACCACATGTGAGCTAGGAGGTGTCTATGTCGCCACAAGATAGGGATAAGTATCAAATACTCGCTTCGCTGCATAACCTCCCCGATGCAGCATTGATAACTAAAAGTGACCTGGCAACGCTGCTGAGCATGAGCTGCCGCGGGATTGAAAAATTGATGCGGGAATCGGCGGCACCCCAACGCTACAACATGCCTAATCGCCTGCTGCGCTGGCGCATGAAAGATGTACGGGAGTGGATGCAAAATCGCCAAAATCATTCGGGGACGGCGGGATGACCACATACGATGTATTGTCACGCGACTATCCCCCCTTATTGAGCGTCGCGCAACTAGCTAGCATTACGGGCATCCATGACCGCACCTATCGAGACTGGCTGCGGCGCGGCACTATGCCTGTCCCGACTCTGCGCCTAGGGGGAGTCCTGCGTTTCCGACTTATCGATGTGGCGCTATGGATCGATGCACAAGTCTCGCTGGAAGCTCAGCAGGGCATCGGCGAAACCCCTCCACTCCTCCCCCGCCGGAAGCGGGGACGGCCCAGAAAAGCAGAACAAATGCGACGCCACAAATGCGGTGATGCCGGAGGTAAGCCATGAGTATGGATTTGATGGTCCGGGCTATGCAGACCAAGGTAGGCAATCCCCTTCGGAAACTGGTGCTCATCAAACTGGCCGACAATTCCAGTGATACTGGCGAATGCTACCCCAGCTACCAGCACATAGCAGAACAATGCGAAATCGCAAAAAGCACAGTCAGAGAACATATCAGCGCACTGGTGAATATCGGGCTGGTAAGTATCGAGCACCGAACCGGACCAAAAGGCCACCAATCGAACATGTACCGGCTGCACCTATGCCGACAGGCGGCACAGCCGACAGACAAGAGACCCTATGCCGGGAGACGGCACACCCTATGCCGCCTCCCGGCACCAGAACCAGTCATTGAACCAGCCATTGGACCACCACCACCTCCCTCCTCGGTCCCAGAACAACAGGAGGTGGAGGAATATATTCGCCATGAGACAGACCGGGCAGCTGCATCCGGGGAAATCCGGACGACCCGACAAAAGTATGCAGCCGCCGTCCGCCGAAAAATAACTAGCGAGGGCGGAAAACTCACCCCAGAGCGCAGCGAGCAGCTTTCGCTATGGCGAACCCCGGCCGTCCTATCCTCCAGCACGCCCCCCATCATAGACCCCGACGACACCTACCTCACGCGGCGATTCGCCGCCGCGTATCCATCAGCCTAAAAAATAAAAAAAGAAGGAGACCAGATGAAAAAAAATACGTCGCAACCCTTATCCTGAGCTGCTTTTGGGTTACATCTTTGACCGGTTGTGCGACGGTCCGCTCCACCAGCGATACAGTTGCAGAAAAAACTGGCATGGAAAAATCCACGGCTGAGACCGCAACTGGCGCGGGCGTTGGGGCGGCTGCTGGTGCTCTGTTTGGTCAGCTCCTGGGGGGAAATACTAAATCAACTCTGATCGGAGCTGGGATCGGCGCTGCAATCGGTGGAATTTTTGCCCACCTTGACGCCAAAGATCGGGACCTCCAGGCCGCTGAAGAATTTTCGAAAAAGATCGAGGCTGCAGGCCTCGAAAAACCGGCCGTTACATCTACGGTCAAAGAACAAACGATCAAGCCAGGCGAGATTAAAAAAGTCGCCTATTTTGCAGGCCTTTCATATCCGGTTCCCGAGTCTTCCCTGGCTGTAAAATCCTCCACTCTTTCCTCTACTTTGAAACAGACCGGAGAGTTTGCCACTGGGCGCGATGTGCCTGTCCAGGTAGTGGTGGAAGCTGCCAATGAAGAGCAAGGAAAATGGATGGCCGGTGAAGTGAAAAAGGGCTTCGGTAAAGCCAAAAATCAGCCGAAGGTCACCGTTAAAAAGACAGTCGGTGATCAGCCAGCAGTCGTCAGTGTCTTTGCCGAAAATTCTCTGAAGGCATAGGGGGGATTAAATGGCGAATGACGATATGCCAAGTTTCGGGGAAGAAGCCCCGAGACAGGAAAAAGGCACCATAGAAAATGACATGCCCGGCTCATTCTTCGAGCTGCCCCCTGAGACTAGATTGTCCATCCAGGACCAAAAAGACGCAGTAAAAAAAGTGGTCAAAATGTTTGTTATCTTGGCGGCGGCGCTGATCGGGAGTGTGTTGCTTTTTAACGTGGCTCTTTTCGGCTGGCACAAGATAACTGTTGGCCGCGCTGCATCCTCCTTGCAGGCTGTCCTCGATTCTAAACTGATCGATGCCGAGCGGACAAAATATTCCAAGCAGTATGATGATTGGGTCACCCAGGTCCAGCCTGACTATGATCAATATTATCCGTATAAATCGGAGTATGAGTTTCAGAAAATCGTGGGCAGTCACAAACGATTGATGCAGTACGCCACCAAACGTCTTGACTATGTTGAGAGTGAAATAAAAGGCGTGCTTGCCCGGCCGGAAAAATCCGAACTACAGATCACTGAGGCAGTAAATTTGTGGGCTGATTGGAAGAACCCCCAGATCATTGAAATGGAGAGGGCAGCGAAAGAAGAAGAGCGCCAAATAAAACAGTATTTCTTAAAAATTAAACCGAAAGTCGAGCTGTCGGCAGTTCCTGCTCCGGCGCCACCAGTCACAGCTCCGGCCGCAGCCGTCGCGGTTCCCGCGTCAACGGTAAAGCCAAAAGAAGCACCTGTGCAGGCTGTGCCAGTGGCAAAGCTAATTGTAAAAGCAGCTCCGGCTGCGGCGGCTCCAGTAAAGCCGAAATCAAAAGAATTGGAGTCGGAGACAGACAAGCAGTATCTCGAAGATGTTCAAAAAATGCTCAATAACAACAAATAATCCCAGGAGATCCGGACCATGAAAAAATATTTCGTTTTGTCTATGCTCTTGTTTGCTTCTTCTCCCGCCTTTGCTGGACCCACCGTGTCCATTTCCCAAAAAGAGGCTTCGCCGGCGGCTATCTCTGTCTCAACTAATTGTGCTGATCGTTTCAAGGTCCGCCCGGCCGATGCCCAGACGCAGCTGAAAAGTGCAAACGCGGCTGTCGGCAGCGGCCAGTTTGACCAGGCTCTCAAAATTTATGAGCGCCTGGCCTCGGCCGGATTCTCGGGCGCCATGAAAAATCTGTCGATCATGTACTCCGAAGGCCTCGGCGTCCGGAAAGATGTTGCACGGGCTGAATACTGGCAAAAAGAAGCAGAGCAGGCAGCTATGATCGATGCCCTTTGCATGAATGGAGTTCACTCCCAGGAGGGCAAATAATTATGGCCAGCACTTCATTTTTTTCAAAAATCATGGATCTCGTTTGCTCGGCGCTCATCGCGCCGGCCGCAAAAATCGGGATGCCCAAGGATTTCTATTATCGTATCGAGGACCGGAGCATGCCGAGCCCGGCTGAGGACACCTGGCAGCAGCAGCGTGACCGGCTGTTCCTCAACACAGTGCGCCGAAAGATAGTGGCTAAATTGGCTGTGATTGGCGTGGCCATCAATGTGCCGGTCCTGCTCCTTCTGTTGCTTGTATACATCATCTTGTAAGGAGGTCTGCGATGATACTTCTTCCATTTTTGGATATAGACCAGATGAAAAAGGACGCTTGGCTGTATGCCAAGGATTGCTGTGAGCGCTGGGATGTTCCCGCCGACGCTCCTGCAGATCTCCGAGATCGACGCGGCCGAGGTCTGCTCACCAAGGATGGCTACCGCGTTACGGCTATGGCTCTGAGCCGAGACTTCGGTTGGGGCTACCGTTCGCCCGCGGCGTCCTTTGTTGAGGCCTTGCTTCCTTGGGCCGTTATCCTATGGTTCGTTGCACTCAAAATCCCCCATATCGGAGAGATACTGGCCGCCGGCGTCATGATTGCCGTGGCCGTGGCGGCGTTTTCGTCTCAGCTGTGGGACAAGCCGATGTATGCGCTTCAGCGGATGCGGTGGGCCCTTCTGGTGGTCGTGGTTTCCATCATTGCCGCCGCTCTGGGCAAGGAACTGTTTTCGCCGGTGGCGGTCGCCGAGATGTCCACCGGAACTACTGCCATGGGCGGATTTTCCAGGGCGCTCCCTGTCATCCTCGCCTTGTTTTTTGCGCTTAATCCTTGGCGAAAGGCTCGTGCCGAGGAGCGGGAGCGATTGCTTCTGCTTCAGGCCGCAGGCAAAGAAGACGAAGCGGCGGCGGCATACCCCTATATTGCCGAGGCGGCGACAGCTCGCCGTGCTCAGGCGGCACGGGCCAACGCAGATCAGACGCCGTTTTTTGAGCTGGGCCGAGCGACCGGGATTTGCTCTGAGTTGCTGGATCTGTACTCACCCGACAAGGGCCTCCCGGTGGGTCTCACCCAGCACGACTCCTCAACCCACTTCCTCACCGTGGGGAAGACAGGCACCGGCAAGACGGCCTGTATCATCCGACCGTTTGTGCAACAATGGCTCAAACACCTTTGCGGTGGCCTTTTGCTCCTCGATGGCAAGGGCGACCTTCCGGCCGAATTCTCCGGCACTGATGACTACTACGTCATTGAGCCGGGAAAGGTTAAGCTCAACCTGATCGAGGGGTTGTACACCGAGGGTCTTGTAGATGTCCTCACCAGTTACGCAAGCACTACCAGCGATACCCATAGCGGCGATCACTTTTGGATCTCCAGCGGCGAGACCATGCTGCGATCCGCGTGCATTCTCTTGGAGCATCGCCCTGACTCGGTGAAGGCTGAGTATCCCTGGACTCTGGAAGCGGTACACCGAGTAGTCAACCAAGATCCTTACCGGACCAACCTGCTGGCATCATATCGCGAGACGATCGACGATCATCCGCAGCGAGCCTACATCGCGTTAGCTATCAATTATTTCACCCTGGAATTTTTAAAGATGCCGCCTAACACCGCTGGCTCGGTGGTGGGAACGGTCAACTCTTGGCTCGCCCCTCTTATGGGCCACCGTGAGATTTTCGAATGGTGTCGTGCGCCCAAAAGTGACATTGATCCCGCTCAGTGCCTACAGGGTGGAAGATTCGGGGTCAACTGCCCTCAATATAAATATGGCAGCGCCGGCGCCATGGTCTCGGCACTCATCAAGGCCAGGGTATACCGTGCGATCCTGCAGCGCGGGTCTGCATGGAAAAGTCTTGTTGGTCAGACCCAAGTCCTGGTCGTGGCCGATGAAGCTCAAGAAGTCATTACTGAAACGGATAGTGCGATGTTCCCTGTTGGGCGTTCTCTTGGACTGGTTGGACTGATCGGCACTCAATCAGTGGATGAGTTGATCGCCCGCCTCGGGCATGACAAGACTTACGCGCTGCTCAACAACTTCCGCAGTTTCGCCTCCTTCCAGTCTTCGAAGCTCACGATGGAGTGGGTGAGTGAGCAGCTCGGCGATGTATTTCGAGCTGACTTCAGTGAGGCAGAGGGCGTGGACCTCTTTCGTTCTGCTGGCTCACACAACCAACTCCGGCAATTCAAGATCCCGCGCCATCTGGTGGGCGCGGTAGAGGTCTTTGAGGATTTGAACGCAAAAGAGAAGGAAAATGAAAAAAGGCGGGTCAAGCCTTTGACCTATAAAGTTGGCCACCTACCGCTGCTCTCGCCGGCGGAGATGAGTCACTTCTTGAATACGCCATTTCGCGCAATTTTGCAGCTCAATCGGGCTAATGTTGTGCGGCGCGATGTTGTGGACACCACGCCGATTTTTGGTTAACGCATTTTGACGAATAAAAACACATGGAGGGTAGTATGGTCAGAAAACTCATTGTCATCATGGTGTGCTTATTGCTGACGGTCAGCATCGGCTGCTCGAAGAAGAGTCAGTATCAGTTTGCTCTCGATGCGGTGGCGGCCAAGCCGGAGTTCGACAAGGACAAAGGCCATTGGGCGTGGCAATACTCTGATTTTCGGGGCAAGAGAATCCCAAGTCTTGAATATACTAGCCATTGGACATTTTTGCTTGGTGCGCTCAAGGGGAAGATCCCAACAGAGGGGGAGATAGTAGTCTGTTGGCAGGATAAGGGCAAAGGCGTCTTTCTTTCGACTTTTAACCAGACATCCCAAATGGAACAGTCCACCCAACAGCTGACGGTGGAATGTCAGTAGGTCGTTAGACCACAAGGAGAAGATAAGCATAAAAGATGGGGGTTGCTTCGGCAGCCCCCATCTTTTATCGTGGCGTGAGGATATTCAGCTGTGCGATTCAATTCGTTTTTCTCGGGATCGGTTCGAATCCAAATAGTTGGCGATCGCTCTTTTTAGTGAGCGTCTTTTCCAAGATTTGCTGTAGCGCTTCGCGCTGGTCAGCACTGGAAAAATATTTGAGGAGAGCTTTTCCTATAATCTCTTCTTTTTTTTGTTTTATTTCTTCTTGTCTACTTTTTTCCTCGGCCTCAAGCGCAGCCAACTTTTTTTCAAGCGTTGCTCTTTCAAGGATAAGGCTTTCCACTGTTTTTCCTGTTTTTTTCGCGGACATTGGCACCTCCTCTTTCCGTAAAGTTACACTCAATTCCAAAACAACATATAGAAATTAATGACGAAAATCAAGGGAGAAAAAGACGCTTATCAAGCGGGTGATCAAGGTAATTTTTGAGCAATATTGCCAACTCTGCGAAACGATTTTCATTACGGTATTTTTCCAAAAAGTAACTGCCTAGATGGTACCTTTTTCGATTTTCAAAACGTGCAGGATCGTGCGAAAATTTCTGGTTCTCTCCAAACAATGTGAGCCCCCAGATCACCCGGTCACGATCCTCTGCAAGCCATCTGTCCATTATTTCTCTCATCTCTTTTTCCTGGCCTTTTTTTAGAAAGACTTCGTGGAAGTAGAGACCGACAAGAAATTTCCGGCGATCTTCCTGCCGTTTTCGCTGCTGGAAGTCGGCTCGCTCCATCATGGAGAGCCGCACTGTAATTGACCGAATTGCACGCTTAAGTCTATTTTTTTCTTTCTGAAGCGCTGTTATGCTTTTTTTATGGCCCATAAATCACGCACAAATCTTTTAGTTTCAAGGCATATATTAACCATACATGTTTGCGAAAAAATTGACAAGCATGAAAGACTTTTGTACATTGTATTTGTTTCCGACTGTAAAATAAAAGAGAGCGCTACTTCCGACTTTCCTTTCAGGAAAGTCTTCATTATCGGCCATGCTGGCGGCTAACAACAAAGAGAATTTTCTAGCTTATAATGGCTCGCGAGTCTGTTTTTCATCTGGCGCATAGACACTTCGAAGATGGGGATACTCTCGGGGGTAGTGGTTATGCAATGTATCTTCTCCGGGAAGGAAAAAAATGGGAGCACAAGCGTGACCATCTTGTCGTTTCCGAGGGATATTATCCCGCCTGGGCAAAGGGGGATGCTGGTAAATTTTGGCGAGCAGTGGATAAATTCGACAATGGGAGGCGGTGGGAAGAATTTAATTTTTCCGTGGATCATGCACTAAGTGTCGAAGACAGGATGTCGGTGCTTCGTGAATGGCGCGAAAAGATTATCCCGGAAGGGTGTCCATATACTCTTGCCATCCATTCCAAGGGCGATTCCGGGCACGAGAACTGGCATTGCCATATCCAATACTACACAGCCAAAGATGATGGCTTGGAGAGGACACCGGAACAGTGGTTCAAGCGTGCGGCGGCGCCGTACAGGCATCGTGTTACAAAAGAGATGGTGTATCCCCCGCCAGAAGATGGCGGGGCTCGCAAGCTCAAGGAGTATTTTGGGGCTCGCGGATTTATTTCTAATGCCCGTGAAAGCTGGGCGAAACATGCCAGCAAGTATATGCAGGAACGAGGTTATGGTATTTTTATCGATCACCGCTCCTATAAGGAGCGTGGAATCGATATGCAGCCCAAAAAACACCTTGGCAAGGTTGCTACTCAAGCGCGACGTGAAGGGGTCGATACCAAGAATGAACTGGCTGGGTATTTGCTCTCCGAAAACAAACGGATTACGTACGACAACGGCAACAGAATCATTGCTGATCCATCTGTTGCTTTCGACTATCTTACCTATCACTCCTCGACCTTCGAGGATAGAGACCTGTTCAAGCTTTTGCATGCCCAGACGGCGGATGAGGATCAGTACTTTCGAGCCCTTGCCGCAGTCAAAACCTCCCCAGAATTGGTCAAGATTGGTGATCGTTTTACCACGGTCTCGCTTCTTCAGACCGAGGCAAAGATGGTCTCCTGGAGCCAGGAGCTGGCAGAAAAAAATACTCACCATATCGACTACAAAAGGGCTCAGCAGATCGCCGAGGCGCGAGGTTTGTCTGACGATCAGAAGCGTGCATTTGAGCATATCTTGCGGAGCGGTGATTCGGTTGCGGTGACCGGTTTTGCTGGCGCAGGGAAGAGTTATATGTTGTCTGCCGTCCGGCAAGTGTACGAAGAGCAAGGATATCAGCTCCGTGGAACGGCATTGGCCGGGCAAGCGGCCGCAGGCCTACAGCACTCTTCCGCAATTGAGTCGCGAACATTGCACTCACTCCTCGGTCAGATCGACAGCGGGAAGATCCGGCTTACTCCGAACGATGTTGTGGTCCTCGATGAGGCAGCGATGGTCGGCACCAGGCAGTATGCCCGGTTGGTCGGAGAGGCCCGCGAAGCTGGCGCGAAGCTTATTCAAATAGGCGACAAGGAACAGCTCCAGAGTATCGAGGCCGGCGGAGGGTTTAAGGCAATCACGAGTCGTATAGGGGTTGTCGAACTCGCCGAGATCCGTCGTCAAAAAGAAGAGTGGGCGAGGGGGGCTACCCAGAACTTCGGCCAGGCCCGGACGCGCGAGGCCTTGACCGAGTATATTGACCGCGGCAAGGTGCATGCAGGCGAGAACCGTGAAATCGCGATGCGTTCGATGGTGGCTGCTTGGCATGAAGCGCCGGGCGAAAGTAAGATCATGCTGGCCGCCACCCGGGCAGACACAACTCGGTTGAACGAGTTGGCCCGGGATGTGATGACCGAACAGCTCGGTCCGGATGTCGAACTGGAGACCGAGACCGGCAAACGGTGCTTCGCGGCCGGTGACTCGGTGATGTTCACTCGAAACGAGTACGACAAGCTTCGTGTCAAAAACGGCACGCGTGGCACGCTGGAGAGCGTGAGCGAGGCCGGCGACATGACGGTGCGGCTGGCGGCCGAAGACCGCGAGGTGGTGTTCTCGGTGCAGGATTATGGGCACATTGATCATGCCTACGCGACCACTATCCATAAAGCCCAAGGCGCGACCGCTGATCATTCTTTTGTCTTTGCTGCGCGGTCCATGGACCGCCACAGCACGTACGTGGCCTTGTCGCGGCATCGCGAAGATGCCCACCTGTACTATGACAGGGAAGAGATCCAAGGCATTCACGACCTGCAAGGGATCTGTAGTAGGAGTCGAGAGAAGGATCTGGCGCTTGACTTCGCGGAAGCGCGGGGGATCGACATTGACGACAATAAGCGACGGCAAGAGCAGATTCGCGAATCACTCGACCAGGCGCGAGCATTCGAGTCGCAGACTCGCACCGAAGAGCAGAGGGAGCTGCGACCTATCAGCGAGGCGTTGACGCAGGATCTGACGGCGCAGCAGGAAGGCCGGCTCGCCGAGTGGCGTGAGGAGCGTGTAGAGCAACAGCGTCAGGATATGCTTGCCCAGCACGAAGATAAGTGGCAGTGGCTTCAGGACGACAAGGAAGTGTCGCGGCGAGCCGCTGAGGATCACTGGCAGCAGCAAGACGGATCGAATCAATACATCGAGCAGCAGCGTATGGTGGAAGGGTTGAGGGAGCAGGGCCAGGCAAGCCAAGCCCATATCGACCAGATCGACGCGCGGCTGGCCATGACCTCCCCGCACAGTCCGGATTATGCATACCTCTTAAGCGAACGACTACCCGCAGAGGCGAGGGCGGAAGAGGCGAGGAATCAATACGGTCAGGGTGAGCGCCGACTGGAAGAGATGCAGCGAGAGGCGGACCCCACCGGGTACTACAACGAACGAGTGACGGAGATGCGACACGAAGCTGGGCAGATCGAGGGGGAGGTGGAGAAGGCGCGAGGGGCGGAGTTTGCCGAGCAGTACAAGGCGACGGAACAGCACTATGCCGACCAAGAAAGGCAGCCGATCGCAAAAGAAGAGCGCGAGCAGCTTCCATGGCAACCAACCCAAGAGCAACAACAAGAGAAGCAGTTACGGCTATCCGATCAACTTCCCGAACGGGCAGATCGGACACAGCTTGGCCGTGAACAATACGAGGACCAAGGGCAGACCGCTTGGCAGCAAGAGGAGAAGTCACGTCGGATCTCGGATCAGCTTCCGGAGAGAACCAGTCAGGGCGACCAACGCCGACTGTCGGAGCAGTTGCCAGAGCGAGAAGACCAGACTTTGCAGCCCGGTCGCGAGCAGGAACAGGAGGGGCAAAGCCGGATCTCCGACCAGCTCCCCGAGCGGGTGGATCAGTTACCTCCGCAGCCGGGCAGTGAGCAACGGGAAGCTCAGGAAAAGCAGCAAGAGGCAACACGGCCGGGATCGAGCCCCACCCGTTAACTGCGACGCATCTTTGATGCGTAGTTTTGATTAAAAATTACCGATTCCCTCTACAGCCACAATGGTTTAGCTGAGAAGCGTAGTTTTGGCTAAAAAGGGCACTTTTTGCAACCACAAGGCATTTGCTGCATGCGCACTTCTGGTTAAATCGGCTCTGGAAGACCTGGCCAGGGTGATTCTTGTGTTGGAGAGGAGTCACTGTAGAGAGAGGGGTTTGGGTGCACACTTTTGATTAAGAAATGTGCTTTAACCTTACAACCACAGAGATTTCGCGACATGCGAAAAATTAACGGCCCTCATGGCAACTCGCCCTTTATTCTCATTGGCCTAGGGTAACCTCTTGAGTGAACAGGATGAGGTTATGCGTAGTTTTGGTTAAATTTGAGGCCGTTGCATTATGTCTCCTCCCTGCTGTCCGTGAATAATAAAGTTGGAAAATCACGATCCTTCAATTGAGGCCCAGTTCCGCCATAATCGTCATTCTGGGAAAATGCCCAGAAAAGTTAAAGATGGAAAATTCTTCCTCCTCCGGAGAGGCCGGTTGGAAAAATAAAGTTGGGAAGTGGCCGAGAAAATGTCCGAATGCCTCTGGTACCCATAACAGCCATCTTAGCGGTCCAAAAGTGGCTCCAAAAAGGCTTGTCGATTTCCGAGGGGACGGCCGGTATAAAAATGGGTCACCGCAAGCTGCCACCCTTGGGCAGCACAGATACGCTCCGCCAATTTATGGGGATCATAGTTTGGGAAAGAATAACCAAAAGCAGTCTTGGCGTGATAGAATATATTTTGCCCGTCAAAAAATAACCCCGCCAGAGGCCTTACGGCTGGTCCAGCGGGGAGCAAATACACAAAATCATATTTAATATCATAAGACAATTTGCGTTCATTGTCAACAAATTCAAAAACACAAATCCAAAAACACAAATTCAAAAAAAGTGTAGAGAGCAATTAAACTGTCCGGAGTTGTAGCACATGATCTCATTGTTCGTCCGCCATTTCCCAACTTTATTTACTATTTTCCAACTATATCTTTCATTTCCCGACTTTATTATCCGTTTTCCAACTTTATTATTCACGGACACCTGCTTAACGCTTTTAAGGTGTTATTTAGGCGCAGCCGGGTTTTCCTGGTATCTTCGACTGCCTCTTTCACTCGCACCGAAACAAGCGCCAACAGATCGAATTCATCTATGCGCTGCTCGTCGATCAGCCCAATTTTGTGCAAGCCACGAGCGGTCTCGTGCATTTCCTCAAGAATTCTACTTTTCCGTTTCGCCGTTGCCATCACACACCTCCATAATTTCCCCTGTAGTCAGGGCAGCCGACAATTGAGGCTCACTAATAAGAGAAACAGAGATGCGTAGTTTTGATTAAATCTGAGGAAATATGAAATCCCACTTCAAAAGCAAAAAGGCCGGCAGGGCGAACCGGCACAGGCCGAGCCAGAACGCTATTTGTGGAGAGTTGGGGCATGCTCCGTCGGTGCAATATATTGGCGAACCGTGATCTCTCCTTCTCGCTTGCGGGTTTGGGCGATGTCAAAACTGTTCTGCATGCGCATTAGCGTATCCATTGGCACTCCGAAAGCCTTCTCAATACGCAAAGCCATCTCGGGCGAAAGCCGGGCACGCTCGTTAAGCAGCGCTGACAAAGCCGCCCGCGTTACGCCCAAAACATGAGCTGCGCCTGTTACCGTTAGGCCAAGAGGGTCAACAATCTCGTTTTTCACAAACCCACCGGGGTGAGCGGGAGTCTTCATTCTGATGCCTTGCGTGGTGCCCATGGCCATCTCCTTAGTGGTAGTCTTCATAGTCCAGGTCGATGATTTCGATCATTGCCTGGTCGATCCGAAACGTGAGTCGCCAGTTTTTTGTGACGGACAGGCTCCAGGTGCTTTTTCGGT
This sequence comes from Deltaproteobacteria bacterium, assembly GCA_021847425.1. Taxonomy (GTDB): domain Bacteria; phylum Desulfobacterota; class Desulfobulbia; order Desulfobulbales; family Desulfurivibrionaceae; genus Thiovibrio. Next base: position 30,200 of record JAJZRF010000020.1, read on the forward strand.
CACCCGCTAACTGGTGCGCTCGCCAACTTGGGATTGTCCGAAGTTCGTTCTCTTGCTCCATGTCTTGAAGAAAAGAGATAATGCGCCGGAGTTTCGGCGCTATGGCGGGCTGAATGCCACTCGGGTCATCATCCTCGATGAAGCGGAGCAAACCCTTGTGCAGAACGTTTCTAATTTTCATGAGCTATAATAACACGCACCTTCGTACTGTGTCAAGTGACACAGTACAGACAATCTTTCTTCACCCCAGCTTTGCCGCCAGGTCTTCCGCCCGCAGGTGGGTGTACCGCTTCAACATTTTGAGATCCTTGTGACCGGTGATGCTGGCCACTTCCATTATCCCCAGGGTGCCGAGTTCAAAAAGCCGACTGGTTGCTTCATGGCGCAGATCGTGGAAATTGAGGCCTTCAATTCCGGCTCGCTGGCAGATACGATCAAAGGCCTGGGAGATTCCATCGGCTCGCCGTAAGGCCCACACTCCTCCGTCGATTCGCCGGGGCAATCCGTCTAAGAGTTTTAACGCTCGCGGTGAAAGAGGAACAGTGCGAGGTGTGTTGGTTTTGGTTTTTGGGATGTGCCAAGTACGCCGGGCGAGGTTGATGTGCTCCCACTGCATAGCTGCAATTTCGCCACGACGGGCAGCCGTTTCCAGGGCGATTATGATGATGTTTCCAATATCATTGCTTTTGGATATCTTGGCTGTATCGAGTAACCGCATTTCCTCATCATCAATAAGACGGCGATCTCGTCCGGGGGGAAGAGGTGGTTTCTGTACCTGACTGGTAACGATGCCATGAGCGAGGGGTATGCCCCAGTCAATAACACAATGCTTGAGAACACGACCGAGCAGTCCGAGGTCATGCTTAACGGATTGCGGCGCTGCCCCGGTTTGCAACTGGCGGTCCCGGTATGCGGCAACGTGAGAGGAGTCCAGGGCAGTCAGGGACAACCCACCAAGGACCTCACTCAGCCGTCGTGCTCGTGAAATTTCACACCGGCCACCTTGGGCCAGGCGGGGAAAGACTTCTTTCTGATATCGCTCCAGGGCTGCGCGAACTGTGGTCCGTTGCGCCGTGGTAGAAGGGATAAAGGCCCCCCGGTCCATGTCAGCCTCAACCTGTCTGGCCCAGACCTTGGCGTCTGCCATGTTGTTGAACGTTTTGGTGATCGTCTTGTGACCGAGTTTGCGAACCTTTGCACGGATTTGATAAGGTCCTCTTTTCTCAAAAGTTGCCATGACGGGTGAGTCTCCTTTTTTGGGACTAATGTCCCATGAGCGTCACCAATAATTAACCGTTATTTTTTTTAAGTCAATAAAACAAGTAGTTGAAAAATATTTAATTGGCCTCCGAAGCCAAAGGTCGTGGGTTCGATCCCCGCTCCGCCCACCAATAGATAGTCCGGTAAGGTCAAGTCTTATCCGTAAAGCCCGCTCTCTGCAAGGGAAGCGGGCTTTTTGCGTCTAAGGTTGTCCGAGAAAAATCATTGCAATGCGGGTAAGAAAAGGGGGATTTGCGGCAGATCAGTTTTGCAGGGAAATAGGGACGAAACTGATTGTTGCGTCCGATGGGGATCGCACCGTTCCGGGGCAGGGCCTTCTGTCTTGGGAACGCCTGCCTTGGAATACCCGGCTGTCCGTTGCAGGCCCTTACGGATGGGCCATCGTGGCGGACATCGGGTAATAGCTCCTGAGAATTTCCGGCGGCACCGTCGATTGCCAATGGCCGGTAAGATGAGCCACCGCCCACGCGATGAGAAAAAAGGACAGAACCCCCAGCGGCACAAGCCAGGTCGGCAGTTTTCGGCGGTGGTAGGTTGAAACCCGCAGGCAGTTGTCGACCGGGCAGGCAGCCACGCATTCCAGGCAGCCCAGGCATTCAGGACTGGTCACCACGGTCTGCTCGGCCACCCGGATCGAGCCGGGGCAGACCTTCTCGCATTTCCGGCAGTTGATGCAGCTTTGCTCGTCCCGGTTGATCCGCAATGGGCCATGCCAGGCGAGAATCCCCATGAGCGCCCCGTAAGGGCAGAGATAGCGGCACCAGAAGTTGCGCAGAAAAAAGGAGGCGAGCACCAGGGTGCTCAGCACCCAGATGGTTGTGACGGTCGGGGCGATGAAGAAAAGCAGCATCCGGGCGTCCACCACCAGGTTGTAGGGGTCGCGGGAGAAAGACTCGAGGGCGGCCAGGTCCATCCTGACCAGGATAAGCCAGGAGAAGAAGGCCAGCAGGAGGTACTTGCAGCTGAGCAAGGCATAGTCGAGCCAGGCCGGCGGCCGGCGGAGGATTTTCAGGTGTCGGGCAGCCCTTTCGACCAGATTGGAGATAAAGCCCACCGGACAGATCCAGCCGCAGAAGCCCTTGCGGAAAAAAACGGCGATCATCAGGGCGGCGATGAAGATAGTCAGGGCGGCCGGGTGGATGCGGTCGTACACTCCGGTCAGCAGGAAGCGCTTAAGGCTGACCAGGCCGCTGATGGGCAGGAAGCCCTCGATTGCCGGAGGGCGCTCCACGAAGGTCGCGGAGCTGCCGATGGCCCATTGGTAGAACTGGTAAAAGCGGTAGCCGCTGTAGAGGCAGGCCAGCAGAAAGGCGGACTGCACCAGCAGCCGCAGTGTGTGAAAGTCAAACCGGGACCGGGCGGCCGGTTTTTTTTGTGCAGGGTTCATCGCCATCTCCTCGAATGATTGTTCTGACCCCAGCCTAGTCAGGAACAGGGCAAAAAGCATTGACCTAAGTCAGTTGCCGGAATATTCGGAAAGCCTTCAGGCGCCCAAGACGGGAAACCGTGCCCGGCAACACGGCCCGGGAATCAGGACACCAGAAAAGGCAAGTCTCCGTTTGGCACAGGTTCTCGGGCGCTGTGGTGGCAGCTGATATACTTCAGGCGGATAGAGCGGCGATAAGGCAAGCGGGGCGACTGCTTAGTGCGGTCACCCCGCTTTTCGTTCGACGGGGACTTCTGTTACGATTGGGGCCCGAACGGATCCTTCAGTTCCTGTTCCGGTTTGAACATCAGCTTTTTGGCGCCGCGGTTGTTCAGATACTTGGGCAGTTCCAGGTCGATCTTGACCGGCACCTCTACCCCTGCCTTGGTCAGAGCCTGGCGCAGCAGGGCCTCGGCCTCGCCGGCATGCATGGTGGCGTCGCCCAAAATCCGCATGGCCTCGGTGGGGTTATGGAAGCCGACGGAATTTTCGGCGCCGAAGAACAGGTTGCGGTAGAAACCTTCTTCGTAGTGATCCTTGGCCATATCGTACAGTTCCTTGTCAATCTGCTTGCCCGCGGCCTGTTCCTTGTGGGTCAGCTCAAAGAGCTTGGCCACCCTGGCCAGGGCATAACCGGAGCGGATAAACTGGGAAGCGGCGCGATCCTGGATGGCGATCACCTGATTGCGCAGCCATTCCGGAGTCTCGGCATGGCATTGCTGGCAGGCCTTGAAACCGTTCTTCATCGGGCTCATGACCCGGTGATCGGAAACCTTCTTGCTGCCTACCTTGATGTAGGGCATATGGCAATCGGCACAGGAGGCGCCGGCCATCCAGTGGACGCTGTTGTTGGAGAACATTTCAAACTCCGGGTGGCGGATAAAGGCCAGCTTGAAGCCGGTTACGCTCTGGGTCCACTCGCCATTAGACTTGTCGCTGCGGAGCTTCTTGATGATGTTTTCGATGGAAATATTGCCCCACTTGCTTCCGTCCCAGGGGAAAAAGACATCCTTGGATTTCATCTCGTCGTTCTTTTGGACGACGTAGCTGACATGGCATTGGGCGCAAACCAGGGTCCGCTTGTCCTGATTGGTCAGTTTGCTCTGATCGATCCCCAGTTTCAGGAGTCCTTTGCCAAGGGTGAATCCGCGCGATATTTTGAGCGTCATATCCTTGTTGTTGTGGCAGTCGATACAGGAGACACCAAGCTCCTGATGTTCTTTGGGGACCAAGTTAAGCACATCCTTGTACGGCTTTGAAAAATAATCAAAGCCGTATTTTTCAGCAAGTTGCGGGGCGTAGGGGGTCTTGCAGGTCAGACAGGCGCCGCCGGCTTTGACCCGGGATGGATCAACGGCAAGTTGGTCTGTCAGCATGTGGTAGTGGCCGCGGGGCTCGTTGTATTCGACGCCAAAGCCCCAGCCGTTGAAGAGCAGGGCATTAAAAGGATATTCGGACAGTTTGTCGAAGGTTTGTCCGCCGTCGTTGCCTCTCTTGTACTTGCTTTTACCCGCCGGGGTTGCCTCGTTGGTCTTTTTCCAGCCTTCATATTCTTCCGGATAGGCCTTGCCCCAGACCGCCGGGTCAACGGTGCCGTCCGGGATCTGGATGCCTTTGACCTGTTCGGGTTTGGCCGGCGCGCAGGCGGTTGCCATGAGGCCGCACAGTGCGGCGGCCATAAAGGGGGCGAATACTTTCATTTTCATATCAACTCCTCCTGGGTAAAGTGGCACGGGTTAGAGCGTTTCGATACTGCCGGTACCGAGGTGGGTAATGCGGCGGTGACAGTGCCAGCAGTTTTGTGAGGTATCCATCTGTGACACCAATTGACTGTGGCAGCGGATACAGTTTGCCTTTACCACCTTGGCGCCATGGGCAGACAGGGTGATTCGCTCGGGTACATGGCCGGAATAGAAAAACAGCACGTCCTTCATGCCGTCGATGGATTTCCAGACGTAGTGCAGGGCAAGGTTGTCATCGGGCAGGTGGCAATCAACGCATTTTTTACGGCGGTGCGCACCGGAGTGCATGAAGTTGGCGTACTCACTTTCCATGACATGACAGCCGGCGCAGAAGTCGGGGGTTTCGGACTTGGCCAGCAGGCGTGGCGGTCCCAGCAGCAGATAGAGCGTCAACAAGGTCGCGACAATGACTCCGGCGCCGAGGATCTTCATGCGGTGTTTGCTGGACATTGATCCCATCCTTTCGCCTCCTTTCAGTAAAAACCGCCGGCAGCCCGCGAGGGCCACCGGCGGCGATGGGGTTGCTTACTTGCCGGCCTTTTTCTTCATGTCAGCCGCCATTTCGCGAATCTCAACCAGATCCTTCTGCATCTTGGCGAAACCGTACCAGGTTGCATAGTCGGGGTTCATGTGGAAGCCGGCCTGGAAGGCCTTCATGCGGTGATCCATGAACATCTCGTACAGGGTCTGTTCAATCTTGGTGTCCACATCATAGAAGGTCAGCAGGTCGGGATACGCATACGGCTGGCCCGGCTTCTGCTTGATGATCCCCTGCGCATACAGGTCGGCGACGATGTTGATCGCCTCGGCAAAGATCTTGTCGCTTTCCTTCAGCATCTGGTCAGCGTTCTTGAAGTTTTCCTTCACAAAGTTGGAGGAGTGGCATTGCTGGCAGACCGCCACGAACTTGGCCCGCTCCTTGTCGAACTCTTCCGTGGTCAGGCGGGCCACCTTGCCATTCTTGACCACCTCCAGACGCCCGGTGGGATTACCCTTCGGGTCCAGCACGCCCAGGCCCTTCAGGATGGTGACGCGATAGCCCATCCACTCGGCGTCCGCCTCGGGCAGACGCACGCCCAGAAAGCCCCAGGGAGTCATTACCCGGTGGTTGCCCTTGGGCATGTGGCAGGTCTGGCACTTGGGCGCCCGGCTGGCTGCCTTGGGATTGATGATGCGGTCCATTAGATAGGTCACGCCATGCTTGGAGCCGGACCACATCTCCCACTGGGGATGGTCAAAGCCCATATGGCAGGTCTGGCAGGCTTCCGGCTCATTGGCTTCGGCCTTGGAGAAGGCGTGACGGGTGTGGCAGTTCTGGCAATCCATGCCGTACTTATAATATTTGCGCCCATCGCTCAGGCGCGCTTTGGCATCTACCAGACCCAGGGTGTGGCAGCCGCCGCAGCCTTTCTGGCCGGCGATAAACGCTTGGGGCTGCTGGTGGGTGCGGGGCATGGCGTCAAGGGCGATCTGGCCCAGGGCATGTTTGCCCTCCAGATACTGGTCTGCCTGGTCGGGGTGACACTGCTTGCAGGTATCGATTGTGGGCAGCTGGGCCTTGTCCACATCCTTGTCACTGGTGTGCGCCGTGCCGTGACAGTCTTCGCAGGTCAGGGTTTTTGACATCTTGCCCCGGTTGAAGTCCTTGACCATGGCCGGTGAGATTTTGGCATGGCAGGTCTCGCACTTGGACGGCTTGGCCAAGGCCAGTGCCGGCATCAGGGCCAGACTGACAACCAGACTGAACAGAATGAAGCATCTCCTCCTCTTGTGTGTGGGCATCGGCGTTTCCTCCCTTCTCCAGGTGAATGATGACACCGGTCGCGATTGATCCGGTGGTTGAATATCGCAAGAAGACACGGCGCGATTGGGGAAAAAATACAGCGGGATAAGGATATTAGGTGAGATCCAACCCCTCGCTTTTGCATGGTTAATCACTGGAGCAATAACTTGAGGATGTAAAGAGTGTCCGCCATATTACTGGCGGATGTCAAGGGGGAATTCACTATCGCCCTCCTCCCCGCACCAGCGCGATCAACCCTCTCACCGTTTCCCGCATCTGCTCGGCCTGGGCACTCAACTCTTCGGAGGCGCTGGCCGCCTCTTCGGCGGTTGCCGCGTTCTGCTGGGTCACCGTGTCAAGTTCGGTAACGGCCAGATTGACCTGGCCAACTCCGGATGCCTGTTCCCGCGAGGCCGTGGCGATTTCGCTCATAAGCATGGCCACCTTGGCGGTGCTTTCCGCAACCTCCCGGAAGGACTGGTTGGTGGAGGTTACCAGTTTTTCGCCGGTCTGCACCTTCTGCACCGTCCCTTCTATGAGACCCGCCGTATTCCGGGCTGCTTCGGAGGCCCGCAAGGCCAGGTTGCGCACCTCGTCGGCCACTACCGCGAAGCCGGCCCCGGCTTCCCCGGCCCGCGCCGCTTCCACGGCCGCATTCAGAGCCAGCAGATTGGTCTGGAAGGCGATCTCGTCAATGGTCTTGATAATTTTTGAGGTCTCCTCGCTGGCCTTTGAGATTTCGCCCATGGATTGGGTGAGCTGGTCCATGGAGACATTGGCCGTGTCGATCACCTTGCGCGCCTCGCTGGTCAAGGCCTCGGCCTGGCCGACATTGTCGGCGTTCTGTTTGGTGACTGCGGCAATTTCTTCCAGGGAGGCGGAGGTCTCCTCGATGGCTGCGGCCTGATTGCTGGCCCCGTCCGCCAAGGATTGGCTGACCGAGGACACCTGCCCAGCCGCCGAGGTCACCTCCTCCGCGCCGCTGTCCAGATCATGGCTGATTTTCTCCAGTGCGCCGCCGATCATTGAGGAGAGATAGGCGGCCAGCAGTGCGCTGACGGCAATGACGAGCAGCGCCACCGTTGAGGTGAGGATCAGCCAATTCCGGGCCGAGCTTATGGTGTTTTCTGCCATCTCCACGAGATCCGCAGCGAGCCTGGTCTCAATCTCTTTCATCAAGTCGATTTTGCTGGTGATGGTGTCGAACCAATGTCCCGCTTCAATGCCGAACCCGCCTTCCGTTTTGGTCAGGGCGGTGTTTTCCATGGAGGCAACCTCAAAGACCACGGGAGCTTTCATCTTTTCCCCGAAGAATGCCTTGGCGGAAGGATCGGCAAAGGCCTGGAAATTATCCAGGAACAGCTTTTGGGAGGCGAGGATTTCCAGATATTCTTTGTACATCCCCGGCGCGAAGCCGTCATTGGCGAAGGTGTTGCTCAACACCGCTCTTTCAATACCCATGCGTTCCTTGGCCTCGACAAAATTGTAGTAGGCGGTAAGCGCCCGCATGGTTCCGGCATCGGGAGTGGTCCGGGCAATGAGGGGGATAGCGCCCAGAAATTCGTGGATTACTCCGGTGTAAAAGGCTATTGCCTCTGGGCCGAGGATTGCCAGTCCGTCAGCCTGTTGGCGGATTGTGGCGATGGTATCTGCTTTGGAAAGGGCGCCCTGCAATTTCTCGGCAAGCGCGGCATCGGCCTTGGCTACAGCAGAATGGCCGAGAAACTCCCTGAGCGCCGTAATCCGAGAGTCGGTCTCGGTTCGCTGGGCTGGCAGGCGGTCGCCGAATTTCTTCCCCTGGCTTCCCAGGAATCCAGCGGTCATCCCCCGCTCCTTCTGGGCTTCATGGGCGATTTCCGTGATCAGGCCGGCCATGACGGCAAGTTCCTTGGTCGTGCTTGCCTGCGTCATGGTCCGGTAGCGTTCCAGGCCGTTGGCGACCAGAATGAGTGCCAGGAAAAAAACCGGAATGGAAACGAGCAGCCGCATCTGGTTCTTGATGGTGAGCTTGTGGAGAAAAGACATGAGGCGCCCCTCCCGGGAATTAAAATGGAGTCTGATGAGGATGAAACATGTATTTCCTCGACACTGCATGAACATGTATTTATCGGTGGTTACGGTATCATACTCAGTTGCCAACTTGAATTGACTTAAGTCAAAGTCGGAAAATTACTCCCCGCCTTCCTCCTCGTCCGTTCGGAAGAAGCGCTTTGTGCCATGAATTGCTTTGATTCCTCTTTGTCCTCCGTTATAATCGGAAAATCAGCCGGGGCGTTACAGGCGCCTCGCCAGCGGAATAACCTGAAGAAAAACCGCCAGATGGCAGGTGTTGCGAAGTGATGGAACTCGATCATACTATGAAGGTGCTGGTGGTTGATGATTCGCTGGTCATGCGGCGGATCATCATCAATCACCTGCGGGCGTTGGGGTATTCCGATATCCTTGAGGCGGACAACGGCGAAAAGGCGCTGCTGATTTTAGAAAAAGAACGGGTGGGCCTTATTCTTTCCGATTGGTGCATGCGGGTAATGCACGGCATTGAGGTGTTGCGGAGTGTCAGGAAAAATGAGACTACCAGGAACATTCCCTTTATCATGGTAACGGCCGAGGCGCAGCCGCATCTGATTCTCGAAGCGATTCGGGCTCAGGTCAGCGACTACGTGGTCAAACCCTTTACCCGGGAGACTCTGCGGGAGAGCATCGAGAAGGTTTTCACCCTGGGTCAGGCGGCTGGCTGAAGGGCGTAACAAGGGAAAAGCGAGGATTCCCCTCCCCCGTTTTTTTGCAAGGCGCCTGCTTCCGCACCGCTGGGCACAGTTCCCCAGACAGGGCGGGTTCTCGGGAAAACCTGCCTGAAACAGCCTTATTCGTCAAGCTCTGACAACGGCTCTCCCCAGTTGTCATCCTCGAGATTTTCTCTCTGGCAACCGTCCTGGTCCTCATCGTCCTGATCAAGCGAATCATCGAACAGCCCCACTTCATCTGGTGGGGCAATGGCGGTGAGATCCGCCTCATGCCAGGCGTCGAGGGTGATTTCTTCTGGCGTCCCATCGTCGTGCTGGAGTTCAACAATCCCTTCATCTTCGTCAACGGTAACAACGAAAAAGCGGGCGCCATCCTCCATGGCTTCGTACCAGTTGCCTTCAATGGGTTCAGTGTCGATCGGCATGGGCTTTCCGTTCGGGAGAGCGGAGTGTTGTTACATGAACAGGCAATCCTCCCGCCAGCAGCAGTCTTCCTGACTGCAATGCTCCATGGCCGAACCAAAACAGGGGAAGTTGCCTTCTGTTTCCTGGATGGCGCGGATGAGATCCTCTTTTTTCATCTTGCCGGGCTTGAGACCAAGATCTTTCGCTTTTGCCTTGATGTCGATCATCTTCATGGGAGACCTCCGTGGATGTTGGGAATACAAATCCTCAAATGCAAGGATTCATGCTGAGTACAGGGCAGTTGGCGGTTTTGATCACCCGGTCGGTAACGCTGCCGAACAGGGTTTTTTCCACCCCTTTGCAAGTCTGGGTGCCGATCATGATCAGGTCGCAGCCTTGGGTCTCGGCGTGGCGGACGATTTCTTTCGGGATATTGCCGTTGAGCACTGCGCTCGCATGGGGAACGTCTTTTGCCATGTTCTCGTCAATGAATTCCGTCATCTTGCGCTTGGCCCGATCGATCAGGTCTTTTTCCAGTTTTTCCAGGGGCAGGTGAGGCACCGCAAAACCATAGGCATCAAGGCTTTCCACCACAAAAACCACCTCGATGGCCGCCCCGAATTTACCGGCGACCATGATGGCGGCTTGCAGAACCTTGTTTGAATGGTCGGAAAAATCCGTGGGCACGAGAATTTTTTTGATGTCGATCATGGCCGAGCCTCCCTTGAAAATGAATGTTGGAACAGTCTGGCGGACGCCTCGTTTTTAGAGAAAAAAGCCTGGTGTTTGCCAATGGCGGAGGGGGAGCGTTATGGCCTGGTGCTCGCCACCACAAAAGGGGTGCTGCGTATGGCAATGCTTTTCTTTTTGACCCAGATCCTGGCCATGGGAATTACCTCGCCATCCATGGTGACGATGTTGGCCAGCTCCTCAACGTAGGAGATGTCCGGGGTGTTGAATTCGTAATAAAAGGTGCTGTCGCTGTAAGGATCGACCACCAGAATGATTTTTTGCGGATTGGTCGGATGTTTCTGGGGTGCGCCGGAAAAGGCGATGTGGGTGTCGCGCAGCCGTTTTTCATCGCTTGGGCGCTGATACGCCTGGATTTCAAAACGAATTACTGCCTGGGGGAAATTGGAGAGGGGCATGGCTGACCTTTGCACCGGGTGATGATTGCCTTGCCTGCAACAACCGTATTGAAGCTCTTATTTCATAGTATACAGATTCTCCGGGGTGAATCAAAAAAATAAAGTGGTCGTGGCGTAATTTTTCGTAAGCCTTCCCGGCTGGGGCCGGCGGGATTTATTTCTTCACCGCAATCGGGCGCATGGCGTCGTCAACCGCAACAAAGGTGAAAATCCCCTCGATGGCTTTTTCCCGGGTCATGTCATACATCTGTTCAAGATAGACGGTCACCCGCACCTGGATGCTGGTCCTGCCGACCTTGACCACCTGGCCGACCAACTCGACAAAGGTTCCGGCCGGGATCGGCGTTTTGAACTCGATGCGGTCCGAACAGACGGTGACGGTTTTTTGCCGGGAGAAGCGGGTGGCGGTGATAAAGGCTGCTTCGTCCATCCACTGCAGGGCCGTGCCGCCGAACAGGGTGGCGTAGTGGTTGGTGGTGTTGGGGAAAACCGCCTTGGTGATCCGGGTTTCAGCGGCTTCCATTTGCTGGGTAATGTCCATGGCCACCTCATGAAGGGTGAAAAGTGAAGAGTTTAGAATGAAGAATGTTTTTCGGGAGCCGTTGTGAAAAAAGGGTGCGAGCAGGACGGGCAATGCGCCAGATCCTGCTCGCAGACGGGTTCTCTGCTTACATTGAGATCAGGTACAACGCCGCGATAACGCAGAGAAAAATAATCCCCACCTTGATGCAGGTATCCGGTTCATCGTGGCCGTAGCCGTGGGGGTCGTCGTGGTGATCATGCTCGCTCATCTGTAAAGTCCTCCTGGATGTGGGTGTAATGGTGATGGTTCTCTAATAACAAAGGGTTGTACAACGTTTTTCATTCTACACGCTTCACTTGCAGCTTTTCACTCTCTTCCCGGACCCACGCCTCGACCTCAGCCGGGGATGGCATCCGGCCGGCGCATTTCACCGTGTTGTTGATGATCAGGGCCGGTGTTTTTGTTACCCCGAACCGCCAGATCTCGTCAAGATCATGCACCGATTCCATGTCCGCGGCCAGAGCGAATTTTTGCAGGGCCTCAAAGAGCAGACCACTGAGTTTGTTGCAGGTCACGCAGCCCGAGCCCAGCACCCGGATGGTGAGGATTCCCGGCGCGGGGCTCTGTATTCCTTGGCGCCGCCGGTATTCGACGCGCAAGGCCTCGCGGTAGATCGGCTCCGCAGTCATGGGAACGTAATTTTCCCCGGCGATGGCAGCAAAAAGAAAATCCACCGCGGCATCTTCCGGCATCTGTTCGCGCAAAGCCTTGTTCAGGGCCTGGTCAAGGCCGATCAACCCGACATTGGCCGAGCCGATTCGGATGGTCCGGGGTGCGGGTCTGTCCTGGCTTTCCATGGGGTTCCTGTTTTTTGCCGAGGCATTTGTCAAGGTTGCGTGAAATACATTCCCCGCCATTCCAGAGCGAGACTCCGGTCAAGCAAGTTTTGCTAAAAAAGGTGCAGCTGCCGGCTGCTGTCATTCCTCCGTTTGGGCAGGGATTGCCCAGCCTCGGTCAGCAGGGAGGCCGGAATCTCCTCAATAAACCGGGAGGTGCGATGATCGGCGGTCCGGTTGAAAATGGTGCGGCTTGCCGCAGCGCTTAAGACCAGATTTTCCCGTGCTCTGGTCATGGCAACATAGAGGAGACGGCGTTCTTCTTCCACGTCGGAGTGCAGGTTGGCAATGGTGCAGGGGAGGACATCCTCCTCAAGTCCGGCCAGAAAGACCACCGGAAACTCCAGCCCCTTGGCTGCATGCATGGTCATGAGAGCCACTGCTTCGGCCCGCTCGTCGTATATGGTGGCCTGGGCGTTTTGTCTGAGGTGTTCGCAAAACGCCTGGAGATTATTGCCAAAGGCGTTGGCCAGTTGGAGCAGCCGCGCGGCCTCAGGCTCCTGGGGATCAATGCCCAGACCGGGCATGGCCTCGGCCAGGGGCAGGGCAAGGCCATGTTCCGCAGCCTTACGGAAATTCTTGAGGGTTTCGCCCGCCTTGCGGATGATTTTTGCCGCGCTGGCGGGAAGTGGCAGGGTGAGCGCCTCTCCATGGAAATCATGGCTGCGGAGGGGCAGTTCTTTTTCCAGCAAGGAGAGGGTTGCCTCTCCAATCCCGGGAAGGTCTGCAATCAGCAGGAGATGCTCGCTCAAGCTCGCGTCCGCTGCGCTGGCCAGCAGAAAATGGCAGGCGCCCTTCAGGGCTGGCTTCAGGTAAAAGGGGGTGGCGCCAACAAGCTGAAAGGGGATGCCTTTGCGGTGCAAGGCTTCGGCAATGGGTCCGGCCATCTGGCTGAGCCGGTAGAGCACGGCGAAGTCGGCAAAGCCCCGGGCTTGGTCGCAGGACCGGTCCGTATGCCGGGAAAGGCTGTTGATCCCGCCCAATCCCTCTTCGATGCGTCGCACGATAAACTCCGCCTCGGCCTGGGCGCTTGCTGCCTGATGCCACTCGATAAGGGTTGCGCTGGCGCTTTCGGCCAGAAGCTGGGTGTCGCCGCTCTGCCGGTTGCGGCGGATGAGGGCCGCCGCGCCGTCGATAATAGCCGGAGCCGAACGGTAGTTGCGGATCAGGGCCAGGGTGGTGACGCCCTCCCTTTCCAGGAACCGCTGGAACAGGGTGAGATCGCTGCCGCGAAATCCGTAGATCGCCTGGTTGGGGTCGCCGATGGCAAATATCCGCGCTTGCGCGCCGAGCAGCAGGACCAGCTGGTACTGGGGATGGTTGAGGTCCTGAAATTCATCAACAAAGAGATGGGCCACATGACCGGCAAGGGCGGGGTCGCACTGGAGGCGTTCCACGCACCAGGGGATGACCAGGTCAAGGTCAATGGCCTGGTGCGGCGTAAGCGAGGCAAGATAGCGCTGGAGGAGCTCCGGAAAACCGGCGTCGGTGGGGAGCGTCCCCCGGTTGAGCTGGTCAACATAGCCTGCCAGTTGCTTTTTAAGGATATGGTGTTCGGCCCGGGGCCAGTCCGGGAAGGTCTTGCGCAGATAAAGGTCGCGCTGGTCCTCGCCGATAACCATGAGATCGGGGTTTCCCTTGCGCAACAGGGCAAGACAATAGGCATGGAAGGTGCCCACGAAGATGGCCTGGGCTGTCTCGCCGAGATCGCGGCTCAGGCGCTCTTGCATCTCGCGGGCCGCCCGGTTGGTGAAGGTGATGGCCACCATCTCTTTGGGACGGGCATGCTCCGTGGCCAGCAGATGTTCGATCCTGGCCACCAGGGTAAAGGTCTTGCCGGTGCCCGGTCCGGCAGCCACCAGGATGGTTTGCGCCCTGCTAATGATGGCGGCGAGCTGTTCCGGATTGGGGTTCCTCGGCGGCTGGGGCCGGTCTGCGGGCGGAGCGGGTTTTTCCGCAAGGGCTAGCGGGCTGCGTTCCTGTTTTTTTGCGGGCGGGGCGGGCTTTTTCCCGGCAAACAGGCTGATCTGGCCAGCCAGCTCCTCCCGCTCGCCTTCGGCAAAGACCCGGATCACCCCGAATTCGCCGTCGTAGCCAGGGGTGCGGATGACCCTGCCCGTGCGGATGCGGGCCACTGCCTCGCCCAGCACCAGGGACATATGGTTGATTTCCTCCACCGGCGTATCGAGCAGCAGGGCAAACTCCGAACCGAAGCGGTCGATGACCCTCCCGTACAGGGCCATCACTCCCTTGGTGGCCGGGCCTGTGCCGAGAATCTCGCTCAGCACCTCGGGCAGCGGGATAAGGCTGTGCACCGCAGGGGAACCGGGCGGGTAATACGGCTCTGTCCGTTGGGCCAGTTCCATGACCCGGTGCAGCACCCCCACGGTCAGGGGCTTGCCGCAGACCGGGCAGATGGCCCCGAGTTTACGGGTTTCGGCGGGCTCAAGACAGACCCGGCAGTTCCGGTGGCCGTCGGCATGGTATTTTCCCTCTTCCGGGTAGAATTCCACCGTTGCGGCAAAACCGCCGGTCAGGGGATTTTTCAGGGCCTGGCGCAGATCGAAGAAGTTGAAGCCGGTGTTGAAGATGTTGGCCTCCCTCCCCAACTTGGCAGGAGAATGGCAATCGGAATTGGAGATCAGGGCGAAGCGGTCCAGGGCAGGGATCAGCCGGTTCATGTCCGGGTCCGAGGAGAGGCCGGTTTCCAGGGCAAAGA
>JAJZRF010000021.1 GCA_021847425.1 Deltaproteobacteria bacterium
CATGCAAGAAATGTCCTCTCATTTGCCATGTGGACACGGCGGCTACGGATCTTTACAGATTTTTTATCTTCAGCTATTTCCGGCATATTGCTCCCTCTCAATATAAAAAAATTCAAATACTACACTTTTGACAAACACAAAAATATCGAAATCCTTCTTATCCCGCCACCCGGTTTTCACGATTGTGGCCGTATTTCAGAGTGCCCCCTAAAAAAGATGCCTTCGCTATAAAAAGGCGGCATGCTGATAAAATTCCCCTTGGCCAAGCGCTGATACTCCGCAGCTTGCCCATCCCCTGCCGGTATCGGAACAGCCGTCCCTATTAACCAGCTGATAAAACTCGATAAAAATATTGTTTTTGTCTCGTTTTTCATGTTTATACTGACTACATTTTTTATTCTCCCTCTTGGGCCACCGAAACACAAGGTCAATAATAATGCCGTCGTGCACAGGCTGGACGCATTCATGCTCATCAGATCAATGATCGGACGCTGCCTCCGAATTTTCGCGTTTTTTTGCTTTCTCGCTGCCCCGACAGCTCTCCTGGCCATGCCTGTGCCGGTGATTTTTACCCCGGAGCAAGGTTCATATTCCCTGGCAAGACACCTCGAACTCCTTGAAGATCCAGCCAAAAATCTCACTATCACCGACATTGTTTCCCGGCAAAACGAGGCCCGGTTTGCTCCCCCAACCACCACCATCCCCAGCTTCGGCTTTACCACCTCGGCGGTCTGGGCTCGTTTTACCGTGCAAAACAGTCTGCCCCATGCTGCAGAGTATTTTCTCGAAGTGGAATATCCTCTTCTTGACCATATTGATTTGTATACCCCCACTGGCACAGGCGCTTTCACGGCAACCAAAGCCGGCGACTATCTTCCTTTCAAACAAAGGGCCATCCAGTACAAGAATAACATTTTCCCGGTCAGGCTTACCCCCGGCGAACAGGAAACCCTCTATCTTCGCTGTGAAACGACCAGCAGCCTGAACTTGCCGCTCAGACTGCTTTCCCCTGCCTGTCTGGTCGAGGAGGTCAGCCTGGAACAGACCCTGCTGGGCATCTATTACGGCATCCTGCTGGTCATGATGATCTATAATTTTTTCATCTATCTTGGCCTCAAGGACATCACCTATCTCTATTACGTCCTTTTTGTCTTCACCTACATGCTGTTCCAGTTGAGCGTCAACGGCATGGCCTTCCAGTATTTCTGGCCCTCCCAGATCTGGTGGGCCAATAACTGCACGCCCATTTTTATCTTCCTTGCCTACATCTTCGCCACCCAGTTCACCCGCAACATTCTCGACACGGCAAGAAACGTTCCCCGCCTGGACGCCATTCTCCGGGCAGGCCTGCTCCTTTCCGCAATCGGCGGCGTCCTGGCCCTTTTTGTCGGTTACAATCTGAGCATCCGCCTGGCGACCCTGATGAGCCTTACCGTGGTTATCCTGATCGTTGCCGGTTTTATCTGCATGGTTAAAGGCTACCGCCCGGCCCGTTATTATTTTCTGGCCTGGTCTGTTTCCATGCTGGGGGTAACGGTGTATGCCCTGAAAACCTTTGGCCTCCTGCCCTACGTCTTCATTACCCAATGGGGTATCCAGCTCGGCTCGGCCTGGGAGGTCATCCTTCTGTCCATGGGACTTGCCGATCGTTTCCAGCTCATGAAACAGGAAAAGGAACAGCTACAGACCGTCTATGCCAGACAACTCGAAGAAGCCCACGGCGAGCTGGAAAAATCTTTTCGGGATATGGAACAGTTCAAAACCTCCCTGGAAACCCTGCTCGAAGAACGAACGGCGGATCTGAGCCGGGTCAATGAAAACCTTGCCAGGGAAGCCAGCGAGCGGCAAAAAGCGGAAGCACGGGCAGAAGCGGCCAGCAAGGCAAAATCCCAGTTTCTCGCCTCCATGAGCCATGAGATCCGCACCCCGATGAACGCCATCCTCGGCATGGCGAACATGGCGGCAAGAATTGCGGAAACAGTAAAGCTGAAACAATACCTTGCCGTTATCCAGGACTCCGGAAAGGCGCTTCTTGTCCTGATCAACGACATCCTTGATTTCTCAAAAATCGAAGCCGGTCACCTCGACCTCGAATGCACCAATTTTGATTTGCGGGAAACCTTGGAAAGCCTTGCCGACCTGTTCGGCAAGCAGGCCACCGACAAAGGCCTTGAATTGCTGATCAACATCAACAGCAACACGCCCTGCTCTATCATGGGAGACCCCTTGCGCCTGCGACAAATCCTGATCAACCTGGTCAACAACGCCATCAAGTTTACGGAAAAAGGCGAGGTCGCCATCACGGCGCGCTGCGAAAAAAATACCCCTGACGAGGCCGTCCTCTCTTTTTCCGTGCGGGATTCCGGCAGCGGCATCAACCATGACCAGATCAGACAGCTTTTCGGCGAATACACCCAGGCAAACAGTTCAACCTCCAGGGTATACGGAGGAACCGGACTGGGTCTTGCCATCAGCAGACAGCTGGTCACCCTCATGGGCGGAGAGATCAACGCCGAAAGTGAGCCGGGCAAGGGCAGCACCTTCCATTTCACCATCAGCGTGCGGCTGCAACCCCCGGAGACGCAATATTCCCTGCACCTTCCCGCCTCGGTTTCCGGCACCAGGGTTCTGGTGGCGACAGACCATCCTGCCCTGCGGAAAATCTTGCTGGATATGCTCACCGGCTTCGGTTGCAAGGCCGAACCGCTTTCGCCCTCGACAACAGACGGCTTGCCCTTGCCCATTGCCCAGATGACCCAGGATCAGGCTCTCCTTGTTCTTGACAGCTCCATGCCCGGACTTGATCTGCCCCTTTTCCTGACAGAGCGCGCCGCCAACCCGCCGAAACGTCCCGTGATTCCGGTCATACTCCTCACTCCGCTCGACACGGGAGCTGCCCTTGAAAACACCAAGGCCTGTCCCGGGGTGATCCTCCTGAGCAAACCGCTCAAGCAATCTTTCCTGTACGAAGCGGTCACTGCCTGCCTGGGGATAACAAACGCCGCACAGGCTTGCCTCCCTTCCCCTCCGGAGGAATGCGACAAAAACCGGTTCAAAACCCTGGCAGGCAAACAGGTGCTGGTGGTCGAGGATGACCCGGTAAACCAGATGGTGACAAGTCAACTCTTGACAAGAGCGGGCATTCTGGTTGATATAGCGGGCAACGGTCGGGAGGCGCTTGTTGCCCTGCAAGACAAGACCTATGACGCAGTGCTGATGGATGTCATGATGCCGCAAATGGATGGGCTGGCCGCGACCAGAGCCATCCGTCAGACCCTGCTGCTTGACCTGCCCATTATCGCCCTCACCGCCAACGCCATCAAGGGTGACCGGGAAAAATGCCTTGAGGCCGGCATGGACGAATATCTGACCAAACCCGTGGATATCCCGTCCCTGTACCAAACGCTGGGGAAATTAATGGCCTCGTAAAAAGAAAAAACGGCCAGTGGATGGGCTTGACCCATCGGCGCAGGTTTGCGACACAGGTAAGCGGGCCAGCGAGACGCCAAAATCAAACAATTTCACTTTACCAACCGTTGGAATCGCTTTTTTTTTTTGCGATTCCAACAAAGAAATAATTGCCATGCGACCATGATCTCCGCCTCCATAACAACCTTGAATCTGCTGCTGGAGGAAAGCGCCCGATCCTTCGCAAACCAGCCTGCGGCAGGCTTCGCCTTTCAGCCCCCCATGCGCTATGGGGAGTTCCACCAGAAAGCCCTGGAGGTTGCGGCCCTGCTCAAGGAGCGCGGGATTAAAAACGGCGACCGGGTGGCCATTCTTGCCGATAACTCTCCCCAATGGGGCATGGCCTATTTCGGCATCGTCCGCCTTGGGGCGATAGCCGTCCCGATTCTCCCCGATTTTACGGAGGCAGACGTCAAGCACATCCTGAACGAGGCCGGGGCAAGGATTCTTTTTACCACCCAACGCCAGCTGGAAAAGCTCTACGAGCTCCCCGGCAACATACTCAAGACCGTAATCACGCTGGATGACGGCGTTGACCTGAACAACCTCGTGGCCACCATCCCCTTCAGCCAATTTCTCGCCGGGGCCGAAGATCTGCCGGAAAAGAAAAAAAACCTTGCCCCGGACCTGGCCGCCCCAGAGGATCTCGCCTCGATCATCTATACCTCCGGCACCTCGGGCCACGCCAAGGCGGTGATGCTGAGCCATAAAAACTTTATCAGCAATGTCCGCTCCACCCTGGCCATCTTTCCCGACGAGCCGGTGGGGGGCTGGACCTTTCTTTCGATCCTGCCCATGTCCCATGCCTATGAGTTCACCATCAGCTTTCTGGTGCCTCTCTCCACCGGCTGCCGTATCGTCTATGCCGGTAAGACCCCGACCCCGACCGTGCTTGAACGGATCTGCAGGCATGAAAAGCCCAGTATCATGTGCATGGTGCCCATGGTCATGGAAAAGATCTACAAAAAAAAGGTGCTGCCGGTCATCACCGCCAATGTTCTTATACGGGCAGCCATGAAGCTGCCCCTGGTCCGCCGGAAGATCTTGCAAAAAATCGGCCAAAAACTACGGATATTCTTCGGGGGCAAGCTGAAATTTGTCGCCATCGGCGGCGCGGCCCTCAACATTGAGGTGGAACGATTCCTGGCCGAGGCCGACTTTCCCTACATCATCGGCTACGGCCTGACCGAAGCCTCGCCCCTGGTCAGCGCCGGGCCGTATGGTGATCCGAGCATCGCCCTGGGCTCGGCAGGCAAACCCGTACAGGATGTGGAGCTCCGCATCAGCAACCCCAACCCGGAAACGGGCTTGGGAGAAATCCTGATCAAGGGCCCCAATGTGATGCAGGGATACCGCGGCAACCCCGAGGAAACGAAGGAAGTTCTCGACCCGGACGGCTGGCTTGCCACCGGTGATCTCGGCTTTCTGGACCCGCAGGGCAATCTCTTCATCAAAGGGCGCTCCAAGAGCGTCATTGTCCTTTCCCACGGTGAAAACATCTACCCGGAAGCCATCGAGGAGAAGATCAACGCCTTCCGGCATGTGGTGGAATCGCTGGTGCGCGAATGCAACAACCGTTTGGAAGCCTTGATCTATCTCGATTACGAGCTGATCGACGCGGAAACCCGAGGCAAGGATCAGGCCCGGCAACTTGGCCATATCGCCGGGATTCTCGCAGAGATCAAAAAGCAGGTGAATCTGCAGCTGCCGCCGTATGCGCAGCTTGCCCAGGTAAGCGAACACCGCGAGCCATTCACCAAGACCGCGACCCACAAAATAAAACGATATCTCTACACCAGCAGCCCCCTTATCCGATGAACACAAAAAAGGAGAAAAGAGATGAAAAGGAAAATCGCTGTTGTCGCCCTGACCGGGATACTTGCCGCCGGCCCGGCCTTTGCTTCGGGCTATCGGGTCCCCGAGCAATCCGTCAATTCCACTGCTCTGGCTGGAGCGTATGTGGCCAGCACTCCCGGCGCAGACGCCAGTTATTACAACCCGGCCAACATGAGCTGGCTTGAAAACAAATGGCAGACCGAAGCGAGCCTCACCTGGATTCACTTGGACAGCATAGACTATACAGATAACGCCACTTCCCTGAAAAACGGCGAATCTCTCAGCGAAGACTTTGCCATGCCCAACCTGCATATAGTCTCCCCGGAATACAACAACTTCCGCTTCGGCCTCTCCGTGGTCTACCCCTACGGTCTGTCTAAACGGTGGAACAACGCCTTTCCGAAAACAACAGCCGAAGAATTCACCCTGAAAACCTATGAGCTCAACCCGACGATTTCCTATAAAATAAACGACAAGCTTTCCCTCGGCGGCGGGTTGCGGGCCATCTATGCAGAGGGGGTGGTGAAGAGCGACGGGCCCATACCACTGCCTGCTCCGCTCAACGCCACCACCATCAGTCGTGACATGGACGGCGACACCACCGAGTACGGCTACAATCTGGCGCTGACCTATCGTCCCATGGAAAACCTCTCCCTGGCCGCGACCTACCGCTCCAAGGTGAATCTGAACATAGAAGGAGATGCGCGGCTGGCCTCCAGCGTCAATGGTGCATCCTATTCCGGCGGCGCCTCGGTTTCGGTGCCCGCGCCCGCAGTGCTTTCCCTGGCGGCCTCTTACACCTGCAACAGCGGCAGGACCACCGCCGAGTTCACCTACGACAAAACCTACTGGAGCGCCTACGACCAGCTTGATTTCAACTATGGCGCACCCATAACCGACGGTCTTGGTGTCCTCCAGTCCGCCTTCGACAATCCCAAGCCGAAAAACTGGGCCAACGCCGAAGCCTACCGCCTCGGCCTGACCCACAAGCTCAACAGCCAATGGACCATCATGGCCGGGTTCGCCATCGACAAGACGCCGGTTCCGGACCAGACCCTGGGCTTCGAACTGCCGGACTCCAACGCCAAGATCTACTCCTGCGGCGTCCGCTACCAGGCGACGGAGAATCTCAACCTGGGCGCGGCCTATCTCTTTGACGACAAGGAAAGCCGCACCGTGGTGGCCAACGCCAACAGCATCAACGGCACCTTCGACAACTCCGCAGCCCAGCTAGTCACTGTCGGGCTGCAATACCGCTTCTAATGTGATCCTGAAACCATGACTGAATCCACGGCGGCTTCCGCCCCCATTTATCCCCCGGACGTCCATTGCCTTACGATCGGCGACCGGGAAATCCTGCTCATCGGCACGGCCCATATCTCCAAGGAATCCGTGGAGCTGGTCCGCCGGGTCATCGGTGCGGAACAGCCGGACTGCGTCTGCGTGGAGCTTGACGAGAAACGCTATGAGGCCCTGGCCAAACGCAAGACCTGGGAGCTTCTCGACCTGCGCGAGATCATCCGCAAAAAGCAGCTCTCCACCCTGCTGATCAACCTGGTCCTGGCCTCCTACCAGAAACGGCTCGGCGACCAGATGGGGGTCAAGCCGGGCACCGAACTGCTGGAGGCGGTGCAGGAGGCGGAAAAACACGGGATTCCCGTGGCGCTCTGCGACCGGGACGTGCGGGTCACCCTGCGCCGGGCCTGGAATTCCACCTCGTTCTGGCGCAAGAACTACATGCTGGCAAGCATCATTACCAGCATGTTCGAGAAAACCGAGATCACCGAGGAGAAGCTGCGGGAGCTGAAAGAGAGCGATGTCCTCTCCGAGCTGCTGAGCGAAATGGGCCAGGCCTTGCCGGAACTCAAGCGGGTGCTCATCGATGAGCGGGACACCTTTCTGGCGGAAAAGATCAAGGCTGCCGAGGGCAAGCGGCTGGTGGCCGTGGTGGGTGCCGGGCATGTGGCCGGAATCAAGGTGGCGCTTGGCGAGGACCGCAGCAACCGGATGGAAGCCATCAACCAGATTCCCTCCGTTCCCCCGGTCTGGAAGGTGGCCGGCTGGACCATCTCCGCCCTCATCCTTGCGGCTCTGGTCATGATTGCCGTCAACAAGGGGGCCTCAGTGGCCGGCGACAACCTGGTCTTCTGGATTCTGATAACCGGCACGCCAGCGGCCATCGGGGCCATCCTGGCGCTGGCCCATCCCCTCACCATTCTGGGCGCCTTTGTCGGCGCCCCCCTCAGAATCCTGATCCCCGTGCTTGGCGTGGGACATATCACGGCCTTTATTCAAGTCATGGTCCGGCCGCCGCTGGTCATTGAATTTGAAACCGTCCTGCAGGACATGGCCACCTTCCGCGGCTGGTGGCGCAACCGGCTGCTGCGGCTTTTTCTGGCCTTTATCCTGCCTGCCATCGGCGCCGTAATCGGCATGTGGATCGGCGGCTCAAAAATCATCTCCAACCTCTTTTAGGAGCCGTTACGAAACAACCTCGCCACTCTTGGGCTTTCGTTACGACGCCTTATGCCGTCTCTGATATCCGGACGGCGATACTATTTTAATTACAACGGCTTAGGGAAAAACCATGAACAAGACTCTGTATCTTACGGGCAAACAGGCCCGCCACCTGCGCGGACTGGGACACCATCTTTCCCCCCTGGTCATGATCGGCAAGGATGGCGTCACCGACAATCTCACCGATGCGCTGGAAGCCGTGCTTGCCGCCCACGAGCTGGTCAAGGTCAAGATCCAGGACGGCTGCCCTTACACCAGGGAGGAGGCAGCCGAGCTGCTGGCTAAAAAGACCAAAAGCCGGATTCCCCAGATCATCGGCAAGACCTTCCTGCTCTTCCGCGAGAACAAGGAGCTGAAAGAGGACAAGAAGATCACGCTGCCTTCCGGCAAATAATCCACGGTGCAGACCCGGCCATGCGCGATTATCTCGACCTCCTGAAAACCGCCGACAAGGATGCCATCCGCGCCCGGCGGGCAGACACGGCCACCCGGCTGGCCCAGCCCAAAAAAGGGTTCCTGCGCTTCCGCGAGCCCTATGAATCCTTGCATCATCTGCACGCGCAGTTCACCGATTTCGGCAAGAATGCGGTAACCATCGGCCTGGGTGACGAGCTGGATGAAGCGAACCGCAACCTGGTGCATAAGGCCATGCGTGCCTTCATGCCATGGCGCAAGGGGCCTTACAATGTGTTCGGGATTGAAATCGATGCGGAATGGCAAAGCTGGCGCAAGTGGGAGCGGTTGCTCCCTGCCCTGCCCGACCTTACCGGCAAGGTCGTGGCCGACCTCGGCTGCAACAACGGCTACTACATGTTTCGCATGCTGGCGCATAAGCCGCGCTGCGTTGTCGGGCTGGAGCCCTTTCTCCAGCACTATTACTGTTTCAAAACCCTCCGCCGCCTGGCCGGCGCCGACGAACTCTTCATCGAGCTGCTGGGGGTGGAGGATATCCCCCTCTTTCCCTCCTGTTTTGAGGTGGTGTTTCTCATGGGCATCATCTACCACCGCGTCTCGCCGGTGGAGATGCTGCAGCAAATCCGGGCAGCCATGCGTCCGGGCGGAATGCTGATTTTAGAATCCCAGGCCATTCCGGGAGAAGAACCCATGGCTCTTTTCCCGGAAAAGCGCTATGCTAAGGTTCCAGGCACATATTTTGTGCCCACGGCCAGTTGTCTGCGAAACTGGCTCATCCGCACCGGCTTTGCCGAGGTGGAAATATTTTGCAGCCACCCCATGAGCAGCGAGGAACAGCGTAAAACAGCATGGATGACCTTTGAATCCTACCTCGATTTTATCGACCCGCGCAACCCGGCCCTGACCGTGGAGGGCTACCCGGCGCCCCTGCGGGTGTTTCTCCGGGCGGTGAACCCCTGAGATGGCCGGCACAGATCAACCCTTTCCCAAATGGTGTCAACTTGGCAAAACCAAACTATCAATACGAAAAACGGCAACGAGAGCTGGCAAAGAAAAAAAAGAAGGAAGAAAAGAAACAGAACTTGCAGGAAAAAAAGGAACTCCTCCAGGATACCGAGGCAGACCAGCCTTCGGGTTCAGAGGCGGACTGAAGCCGTTTTTTTCATCCGCCGCTGGCCGCCCCGAACCGCCGGCAACGCGCATCTCACCAAGTTCACGAATTTATTTCCGGTTTCCCCCTTGACTTCCACCACCACATCCGCATAGTATGGGATATACAAGGAGGTATGCCATGGCGATCACAATCAACAGCAACAGCAGCTCTTTAGTCGTAAGCCAACTGGGAAGCAGCCAGAAAAGCCTCGACGCATCCCTGGAAAAAATCGCTTCCGGACGTCGCCTTAACAAGGCGGCGGACGATGCTGCCGGAATGACCATCGCCGACAGCCTGCTCAGCCAGGCGCAAGGAATGGGCCAGGCCTTGCGCAATGCCAACGACGCCATCTCCATGGCCCAAGTGGCGGACAGCGCCTTGGGCCAGTCAACAACGCTGGTGCAATCCATCCGCGAAAAGGCGTTGCAGGCCGCAACCGCCAGCCAGACCACGGAAACCCGCCAGGCTCTCCAGGCCGACATCAACAAATCCCTGACTCAGCTCAATAAGATCGCCCAGAACACCACCTACAACGGGCAACAGCTGCTCTCCGGCACCTTTACCGGCAAGGAGGTGCAAACGGGCGCAAACAGCGGCGAAACCGTCAAATTGTCCATTGCCTCCGCCGCGCCGGACAAACTCGGCAGCGCAACGTTGGGCAAACTCTCCGAGGTCAACGTCTTGAGCCAGGCAAGCGCCCAGGCCGCCGTCAAGATTACCGACACAGCCCTGGCGCAGATCGACGCCTCCCGGGCCAACATCGGCTCCACCCAAAAACAGCTTGCCTCAACGATCAACAACCTGACCACCACCGGCACCAATCTGCAGTCCGCAGCCTCGACCACCTCGGATGTGGACCTGGCGCAAGAGGCCATCAACTTCACCACCATGAAGGTTCTGACCCAGGCGCAGACATTCGCCGCGGCCCAGGCCAAAAACATGAACAAGCAGAATGTCCTGAGCCTGCTCCAGGGCTGAACCACCCCCTCCGTATTGTGCACCGTCTAAAAAAGAAGCCCCGAATCGGCAGCCGATTCGGGGCTTCTTTTTTGATTTGCGGGAGCCAAGGCCCCATTCAGGCTCGTGGTTTTAGCCCGCCCTCAAGCCGCAATACCATTCTGGCGAGTTTCTGGTTATGCGCGACCTGCTCAACCATGTTCCCCTTGAAATTTTCCCTGGCAAATTGGGCTGCGGTTCGGCCATCTTCGGAAACAAGCCGCGGGTCCGCGCCCCGGTCGAGGAGCAGATTGACAACCTCGATCCGGCCATTTTTAGCCGCCGCCATGAGCGGGGTCAAGCGGTTCTTACCCACCCGGCAATTCGGATCCGCCTTGTAATCGAGAAGCAGGGCCGCGATCCGGGCATCCTCTTTATGCGCCGCAAGCCAGAGCGGCGTCCGGCCATCATGGTCAGCCACATTGGGACGAGCGCCAAAGTCCAGCAATCTGGAGACGATGGCCGGGTTGCCAGGGGCGATGGCGCAATGGAGCGCGGTGGTGCCGTCATCCGTGGCAGCATTGACGGTTTCGACCGTGGTCTTCACCAGGACATGATCGACCCCTTCCTCAAAACCCTGGGCAACCGCCTGCATGAGAATGGTTTTCCCTGTAGCATCAACCACAAAAAAATCATCCCGCCGACGAAACCGTCCGAAAAGCCCCGTCTTTCCTCCCCCTCCTTCTTCATCCGGCACAGCCATGGACCTGCTCACACGGACCAGAAAAAAGGTGACAATTGCCACCAGGGTAAAAAGCGCGAAGATGGCTGAGTATCCATCCGGCATGTTCTGCAACTCCTCTGTTTTGTTACGATTCTTCCACATCGGCAAGCGTGCGGCGTCAAGATCGAGGCACAAATCGTTGCGTGCTCCGGGTGGTTGAAACGCAGACAAGCACAGCATAGCACCGAAAGCCGCGGCGGCAAAGCACAAAGCTGCAAAACGAACGCTGCTCCTGCCTGCGGAAACGGTTTACAAGAACTGGCTGTATTTGTGCGGAACCAGGGTAACGCGGGGCTTCTCGCCCAGGGAATTTTTTTCGACCAGCATGGCGCAGCCATAACAGGCGGCCAGACGCTCGGCAACGAGCACCTCGGAGGGGCGACCCACCATTTCCACTCTGCCGTTATGGAGCAGCAGCAGACGGTCGCCATAGAGAGACGCCAGATTGAGGTCGTGGGAGACCATGACGACCGTGGTGCCTTTTTCGACGCGGAACCGCTCCATAAGATCCATGATCTGGATCTGGTGGGCAGGGTCCAGGGAGGCGGTAGGCTCATCGAGCAGGATGATCTCCGGCTGCTGGCAGAGGGCCCGGGCAATGATCACCCGCTGCCTCTCGCCGCCGCTCAGCTGGTCAAGACGCCGGTGGGCAAGATGGGCCACCTCGGTAAACTGCATGGCCTCCCGGGCAAAAGCATGGTCTGCTTCCCCTTCAATTTCCAGAAGGCCAAGATGCGGGGCCCGCCCCATGAGAACGGTGTCTGCCACGGTAAAGGGAAAATTCAGGGAGATCTGCTGGGGCACCACAGCGAGTCTGGCTGCCAATTGCCGCCTGGTGTAACCGGTCAAGGGTTGGCCGAGGATCTCTATCCCGCCGCCACCAATGGGGAGAAGATTGGCCAAGGCTTTGAGCAGACTGGTTTTACCGCTGCCGTTTGGCCCGATGATGAGATAGAACTCCCCGCGCCGAACCTGCATGGTGATATCCCGCAGAACCTGCCTTGTCCCGTAACACAGGTCAAGACCCTTGACGGAAATCACCGGCATCGGTGCGACCTCCACAACAGGGCAAGGAAAAGCGGCGCCCCGATAACGGCGGTGACAATGCCCACCGGCATCTCCCCAGTGCCCGGCAGGGTGCGGGCCAGCAGATCGCAGAGAATCAGATAGGCCCCGCCGCCCAGAATGCTGGACGGCACCAGCAGCCGGTGGTCGGGGCCCAAAAACATCCGCAGAATATGGGGGACCACCAAGCCGACAAAACCGACCAGGCCGGACTGACAGACCACGATGCTCACCATGAAGGTGGTGGTCACGAGAAGAATCAGGCTCAGCCGCTGCACATTGACCCCAAGCGCGGCGGCGGAGTCGTGCCCGGCCAGCAACAGGTTCATGGGCCGGGCCAGGACAAAGATAAGCAGAAAACAAGGGAGCAGGGTCAGGAGAATGGGCAGCCGATCGGTGCTGAACATGGTGAAATCGCCCATGAGCCAGAAAAGAATCTGGTGCACCTGCGAGGTCTGGCTCATGGAAATGAGAAACATGATAATGGCGCCGCAAAAGGCGTTCATCATGACGCCGCCCAGCAGCATGGAATCCCGGCTGATTGCGCTTTGCCCGGAAACCAGCCCGAGAACGAGAAACAGGATGAGCATGCTGCCGGAGAATGCCGCCAGGGGTACGCCGGGAAAGGGGGAAAGCCCCAGAAGCAGGCCGATGATCGCCCCCACCGCAGAGCCGCCGGAGATGCCGAGGATATACGGCTCAGCCAGGGGATTGCGGAGCAGGGCCTGAAAAACCAGGCCACCCAGGGCAAGGCTCGCCCCCGCCGTGGCGGCAAGAATCACCCGGGGCAACCGGATCGACCAGACAATCGTGCCGGTGATGGATTGGCTCCCGCCATTGCCGGAAAAAATCGCCCAAACCTCGCCGAAGCTGCTGCCGGACGGCCCCATACCGATGCCGAGAAACCCGCTTGCCGCAAGGAGAAAGCCGAACCCCAGGGTGATCAGGACCAGACGGCCGATTAATGATCGCTCACTTGCCACCAGGCCCACCATAGAGTTCGGGATGGATAATTCCGGCCAGGGCTTCAAGGCCCTCGACAAGCCGGGGAGTCGGCCGGTCAAAAAGCCCGGCCTCCACCACATACAGCCGGTTCTGCCGCACTGCGGGCAGTTGTTGCCATTGGCGCCACTGGGCCTTGAGACTTTCCGGGCTGTGCCCTCCGGCCATGGAGGTGATCACGACAATCTCAGGATTCAAAGCCAGGGCCTGTTCCCAGCTGAGGCGCGGGTACGGAACCGGTCCGGCCCCGAGATTGCGCCCTCCGGCCAGGGTGATCAGCTCATGGGTAAAGGTGTTGGTCCCGGCGGTGATGATCGGCGCGGCGTCAACCTGGAAAAAGACCCGGGGCCGGGAGGCTGCGGCGCGTGCCAGCCGGCTGACCCTGGCAATGCGCCGCCCCATCTCCCGGGTGAGCGCTTCCGCCGTTTCCGAGGCTCCCAGCGCCGCCCCCATTCCTTTGATAGCCTCCATGATTCCCTCAAGGTTGCGCGGATCAATGATATAGACCGGGATGCCGAGGGCCTCGATTTTTTCCACCTCCTGTTTCGGATTGCCTTCCCGGATGCCGAAGCAGATATCCGGTTTCAAGGCGACAATGCGTTCCAGATCGAGCCGCACATAGGAACCGATCCTGGGCAGGTTCTTGGCCGCCTCGGGATAATCGCTGTACTGGGTAACGCCCGCCAGCCTTTTCTCCTGGCCCAGGGCGTAGATAATCTCGGTGATGCTGGGCGCAAGGGCAACAATCCGCCGCACCCTGGCCGGCATCTTTACCAGGCGGCCGGCCTGGTCGTGCAGCTCCAGGCCAAAGGCTGGCCCGGTCATCCATGGCAAGATGCAAAGCAGGAAAAATATCTGTTTTATCCGGTTCATTTTTGCTCTATCCCCGCAGTTCAAAGCGCACCGGCACCCTGACCCGCTTCCCGGTCCGAGGCCGCTTAAGATGAAAGGAATCCTCTCGCCGACTTCGAGCTGGGACATGACCGTCCCATTGCCTTGATAAGCCGGAGGGTCATTTTCCACATGTACCTCTATTTTCCAGGACCACATCCAGAGCCGCAGCGATATGATCGGCCAGGATATCGCTTATTTCCGGCAGCATGCCGATACCCTGGTCAACCGCCTCTACTTCGATGCCTGCCGCCGCAAAAAGCGATTTCCAGGAATCATCATCCACACCCACCAGGTCTTCCTTGAAGTGGACTCCTGCCACCAGCATAAAGGGAATGAGACACACCTTTTTCAACCCTGCATCAACAACACGGGCGACAATCTCATCGGCCCCTGGATATTCTTCCACACAGCCGACAAAGATCCGTTCTCCAAAGCGCTCCCGCAACAGATATTGCAGAGCCAGATAACTTGCCCAAATGGGATGATCCGTGCCGTGCCCCGCCAGCACAATGGCCTCGTCCTGCAAGCGGGAGGCAATCAGGGGAGCCAGCATCGTGCCGATCCGCTGGTAGTCGGCAACCGAACTTAACAGCGGCAGGCCGATGGCAGTACGAATTTTTTCCCCTCCGGTCTCTTCGATAAGCCGATAAAATTCATGCCCGGCCAGAAAATGCACCGACTGCACCACGGCCCATTCATGTTTCTGTGCTTGCAAGCGGCGCAGGGCTTCATAAGGATGCACCGTGTCGATATTCTTGCGTTTCTTGACCCAGTCCTTGACCATCCGGGATGAGTAGGCCCAGACAATTTCATGATCAGGAAAACGCTGCCTGATCCGTCCATCAATATACGCATAGGTGGACAGAGCTCTGGTTGTGGTGCCAAAGGCTGCCATTACAATGGGGGTATTCATTATTTTTTCCTTCTCCACAGTGACACCTCCGTTTTTCCTCGGCGGTTTGGTGTCCGCTTTTTCCACCCTGCCTCACTCCGCGCATCAAAAACCAGTTATCGTCTTTTGAAACCAAGGGCTACCAGTCCGATTGCCAGAATAAACCCCAAAATGAATATCCACGGAATAGGGGCTGAAAATGCGGCGCCTGCGGGTGCGCCGACCTCCTGCATTTCGAGCCCTTCCACAGATTTGCTTCCCGCCTTTGCCTTAGCCGCACCCTTTCCGTCAGGAGCGCGGCTGTTCAGGCCTTTGTTTTGGAGAATGGACTTTGCCGAGGTTCCTTTTTGTTGCCGCCGCGCCGGGGAATATTGCCCATGTTCGGTTTTTTTCATGGTATCCAAAGCCTTCATGAACCCCTGGGCCAAAGGACGCAGTCCAGGGACCGACAGGAGCGTACTGACAGTGTAGCTGGTGAGCTGGGGGTTGTTGCAGGTGTGGTCGCAACAGGCCAGCCCCACTTCCTGGACGCTTTCGGCGTACTCTTCCGCCAGGACCTCCACTACCTTTTTGTTCGGCTTCCAGTATCCCTTGCGTACCGTCTCCAGCATCCGGGCCGCCACCGATTGGTAGGCCCACATGTTTTTCGCCTTCCGGAACAGCTCCTTGATTCCCAGCCCGTATTTGTCCTGAATATACGTTTCGTACATCTCCTGCCACTTGGCGCCATCCACTGCTTCCGGCACCGTGACCTGCCAGCCCCACAGATGTTCCGTCACCTTGTCGACAAATCGGGCACCGGAGTACTCTTCCTTCATCATCGCCTTGATCCACTCCGGGTTCAGGTAGCGGGAACGCATCTCCATGCCCATCACCTTTTCAAGGCTCTCCTGTTTGGGCTGTTTTGGGTTGCTCATGGTTGTGACGTACACCTCGGGGCTCTTGCCGTCCACGGCACGGATTGCCATGACCGTCCCCCCCAGGTACTGGAAGAAATCATCATTATCAAGGGTTGCGATCAAATTACCGGAACGGCTGTGAACCGCCATTTTGCTGCCGGACAGGGCATTTTTAAACAGCGTAACACCGAGATCCTCCCCTTTGTACTCCGTCTTCTCGCCCCAAAAACCCTGACCAAAGGGATGCCCCAAGCGCTTGAAGTAAACATCAACCACCTGTTTTTCATTATGCCAGGAGTTGGAGGCAACGATCACCTTGTCTATGCCGGTGCCGTAGGATCCGGGCTGCTCGGTAAATATCCGCACCGATGCAAGCCTCTGGGCCTTCTCCTCCGACATCCCTTTCTCCATCAACATCCTTTTCGTACTCTTGACATTGGCGCTGATCAGGTTGTCCCCTTCATCCTGATCCCTGGCAACAGTCACGGCGCTATCCAGCAACGCCATCAGGTTGGAAAAAAGATCCCGGTACAACCCGGAAGGGACCATGGTCACGTCAATCCGGCCTCGACCCAGTTCCCGCCGCGGGATTGCTTCCACCCCGGTCACCCGTCCCCGTTCGTCCCATTTGGGTCGCACCCCCATGAGATACATGACCTGAGACTCCATCACCCCTTCGTTACGAATGGTCTCGGTGCCCCAGAGGTTGAAGGTCAGCTTATCAGGATAGCTCCCGTGGCGCTTCTTGTACCCCTCTATCAACTCTTTGGCCAGTTTCTCCCCTGTGGCATAGGTAATGGAAGACGGTATCCTGGAGGGATCGAATGCGTAAAAATTCTTCCCGGTTGGCAGCGATTCCGGATTCCTGATCGGATCATTCCCTATGCCGGAAGGGATATACTTGCCTGCAAGGGCTGCCACAAACGAATCCAGCTCACATGGGCCGCTCTTGATGATATCAGCCTCCAGGGCAGCCAACCGTTTAGCCCGTTCCTCCGCTGTCAGTCCCTTTTCGATGGAGAGAATCGCCTCGGCAGTGCTTCTGCAATATCGGTCATCAGGGGATTTCCCGAAGGTATGCAACCCGAAGGGGGTGATCTTTTCCCCGATCTCCCTGATGTAGTCATCCAACTCGTCCGCCTGTTCCGGGGTAGCAATGGCGGCAAGTTTCAGGTCGGTCAAAATCCCCTCCTTGCGGGCCAGGTCATTGATCTCCTCCAGTTTGCCGATTGCCAATTGAGAAGATTTCTCCCGCGCACCGTTGTAGTCGCTGATCAGGGAAGACAGCTCTTTCAACTCAGGGTTCATCCCTGCCTTGTCAAAGGGAGGGGTCATGTAATCGATCACCACCCCCATCCCGCGCCTCTTGGCCTGCAACCCTTCTCCCACATCATCCACGATATAGGGATAAATGTTGGGCAGATCCTGAATCAGCAGTTCCGGCGGATCTTCCGCGGTAAAGCCAACTTCCTTGCCGGACAGCCATTCATGGGTGCCATGGGTGCCGATATGGGCCACGGCATCAGCCTTGAACTCATGTTTCAACCAGAGATAGAAGGCGATGTACTGATGGTGGGGTGCAATGGTGGTGTCGTGGTAGAGTTTTTTGACATCCTGCTCCCAGCCCCGCGATGGTTGGGGGGTGAAAAGAATATTTCCATATCTTAACGCAGGAATAACAAGATATTTCGTCCCGTTCGCACTCCGCCAAACCATAATGCGGCTCTCTTCCGGCTTGCCCCAGTCATGGAGCACCGCTCTCCTGAAACCATCCGGCAGGGTGGCGAACCAGCGCTTGTATGTCTCCATCGGGATCAGCACCGCCTGACCGCTGCGGGCCATGCGATCTATCGCCGCCGGAGCCCAATTGCCGATGTTGCGGCCATGGCTGCGAATATCCTCAAACAGGCGATCCCTGGTAATCTCACCGCTCCCGGTGTCGTACCCTTCAGCCTGTAGTCTCGTGATGATTTCATAGAGACTTTCCGGGAGCACGTTCAGGTAACAAGCGCCGATATTCTGCTTACCCGGAGGATAGTTGTAGTAGATCAAGGCGATTTTTTTCAGGCTGTTGGGCTTTTGCTGCAAGGCCAGCCAACGTTTGATCCGTTCCGTCAAACGGTTGATCCGTTCCGGGATCGGCCTCACCTCCAGATATTCCAGCCCGGTCGCCGGATCAACGGCCTGCTCCTTGGAGGCCACCACGGTGGGCTGAATGACTCCCGCCAGTTCCGGCAGACCGACTTGAAAACCACGCTCAAAGGTATCCAACCCCAGCGGCGATCGCTCCCATTCCTCGCGCGACTGGGAATTGAGGGTAATGGCATCAATCACCGGCACCCCCAGACGGCTCAGAATCGGGATAGCCCGTTGAGGAACGACACCCACCTTGAGGGAGATGCCGATCACGGCTTGAACCCTGGGCCTGCCAGCCCCATCGAACATGAACCGCTCCACGGCCAGTTCCGAGGGATAGCCGTAAACAGGCAATACATTCAACCCCGCCCGCTCCAGAGCATCGATCATGGTGTCCACGAGGGCCATATCCCCGTTATCCAGCGAGGTTTTGTGAAATACGATGCCGATCCAAGGGCCTGGCCGCTCTTGATGGAGTTGCCGATACTCCTCAAAATCGGTCACACTGCGTCGCCCCTGCTTCAGATAAATGCCTGTCTGGGGGACACTCACCGGTTTCCGGTAGTCCAGCTTCAGTCCGCAGTCCCGCTGCAAAAGAAAACGCAGCATCTGGGTGATGTTCTCAAGTCCGTTTTCCCGCTGATAGGCGTTTACGATTTCATCATTAATCAGCCCCAGTTCCCGCTGTTCCGTGCCGTATGAGCCGCCGACGGCATAGACCCTGACCCCGCTTCGGATCATCCTTTGGATGTAAGGCATCAGGTTCGCCACCATGCGGCTATCCATAATATTCAGGAGAGCGATCCCCTTTGCGCCGGGGGGGAGCCTGCCTGCCGTCCCCTCGGCCAGCACCTTGTCCGCCGTTCTGCCGGACACCACTTGAAAGTGAACCTCATCAACCAATTCCGGCTGAGAGTGGCGGATAGCCTTTATCGCATCAACCGCCATCTTCGCATTGAAATCCCCCATGATGAGATTGACATAGGTCTGGCCGGCCCAGGCTGACGATGCCATCAACAACAACCAGACAACGCTCGTCGCCAACAGACAGAACAAGGGCTGAAACAATTTTTCTCCCTTTCTATTCAGGAACATAGATCACTCTTCCGTCCTTCAGCCGATATGCCGTACCCATGCGTTCACCCTCCCCGGAGAGGCGCCTGTCGGTTACTTTTTGCACCTTGATCTCTTTTCCTTTTTTGGTGATGACCTCAAGCTTGCCATCGGCAGCTTTTTTGGTGATGGTAACCTCTGACTTGGGGTCCATCAGGTCCAACATGTTGTACGCCATGAACAGGGCGATCATTATGCTGACAATAAATACCACGCTCACGTCAAACAGATTGGCGACCCCGGAAATCGGGTCTTCCAACGGTTCGTCATATTTATTAAAACGGTTGCGCCGTTTAAGATAACGCATCGCCGCTCTCCTCTTTCGCCAGAGGGGTGAGGCCGTTCATACGCCGGCGCAGCAGCAGTTCGGTCAGGTACTCCATCTCCCGCATGTCGGCCCTCACCCACTTCTCCTTCACCAGCGAGAGCAGGTAGGCTATGATACTGCATGCCAACCCCACCACCACGGTGGTAAAGGCTGTTACCATGCTGCCCGCCATCTTGGGCATGTCCCCCTGGGCCAGGGAGGAGAGGGAGACACCCATGGGGATCAGGGTGCCCATCAACCCCAAGGCCGGGCCTACCCGAATCACAAAACGGATTAAGTCCAGCGATTTAATCTGAACCAACTCGCTGCTTTGCAGCAACCGCTCCACGACGATATCCAGGTTGACCTTCTCCGTTGCCGTTGCGAGGGCTGTGGTCAGCTCTTTCCGATAGCGGGCCAGAGGGGTGGAGACTCCCTGGCGCCGATCCAGGAATTCCCGCAAAAAAGAGCCAAGATAAAGCAATACCCAGAAGGTGAGCAGCACCAACCCTGCCACCACAGGAAAAAGCATCACCGATGAAATCAAATAAAGAAAGCTTTCAAGCCCTGCAAGAACCTGCATGTCATATCCTCCTGCGCCGTTTCCCGGCAAAAAAACCAAGCAACAGCAGAGCCGGCAGGACCGTCAAAACGCCCATGCCAGCTCTGCTGCACTCCGACAGAGCGTTTTCCATGATAAATGAGCGGTACATCTCCTGCGCCTCTTTAATTTTGGCAGGCAGAAAAAGGGAGGCGATAAAATAAAGACCGATCACGATCATCGCAAGCCCCAGCGACGCTTCCGAATGTTGGCCGGTCCGACGACGACGAGCCACCAGCCACACCCCCAACGCCAGCACGCCAAAGACCAGCCCCAATCCCAGCCCCACCAGCGGGGCCGGCAAGCTGATCGCTTTGAGCGCAGCCCAGGTTGAAAAGCAGATGGCGGTCAGACAGACCGGGCAGGGGATAATCAGCAAAAGCCTGGCCCCGGCCCCATGATGTTCACGTGTTCGCCTGCTGATGATGTACATGCCCCATGCGATCAGACCTGTTGCCAAGAGACTGTGCAACAACGGCCCGTTGCGCAACAGCGGCACAAGCCCCCGGGACAGTTGCTCTGCCGCCAGGGCTACTACCAAAAAGAGGGCCAGATACCCGGCCAGGGTGGCGATTATTCCTTTTAACCCTACCTTTCCGCAGGCAAGACCCAACCCCACCTTAAGGGCAAAAATCCCCAGGCTGAAAAGCATGCCGCCAATCCAGAGCAGGATGTTCATATCCATATTTTTTCAGTCCTCACAAAGTAAAAAACCGTCGCCGAATCAGGAGGCTCATCTCTGCCGGGAAAGAGAGGAGCAAACTTCCCTGAATCGTATCGCTGTTATTACCTGCACCATGGAAGGAGGAAAAACATCTGTTTTATCCGGGTGGACATTCCTCTACCCCCGAAGTTCAAATCGCACCGGCACCCTGACCCGCATGACAACCGGTCGGCCGTTGCGCAGGCCGGGCGCAAACCGCCAGCCGCGCACCGCATCAAGCGCTGCCGCATCAAGAAGTTCAGAGCCGCTGCCGGAGGCCACCTTTACATCCGTCACCATTCCCGAGGCGGAGACAACCACCTCCAGCAGCACAACCCCCTGTTTCCCCATCCGCCTGGCAAGGCGCGGATAGTGGAGCGGCGGATTCATTGCATACAGGGGGCGGGCCGACACTTCGGCGGTCTCACCCCGGCCGACTTCCTGCCCTTCTCCGCTTCCCGGACCCTGAACCGCCTGCGATGGAATGTATCCCCCACCGCCAGCCGAGGTCTCCGCACCGCCAGCCGCAGGCTCACCACCGCCGGTCACCGGCTTTGCCAAAAAATTTTCCTCCCCTGCCACCCTTCCGATTTTCTGTAGGATTTCCTGGGCGGAATGTTCCCTGCCGACATCTTTTCTCGCCCTGGGCGCCGGAGATACGCTATTTCTCCCGGCTGCCCTTCTTTCGGGCAGGACGGATTTTCTTCCCGGCGACAGGACCGGCTTCTGGTTGCCCGCCTCTTTCTCCCCCGCCGGCCCGTAACCCAGGCTGACGGCGATGAACGAAGGCGGATCCGGTCCCAGGGTTCGGACCGTTGCACCGCTCAGCCAGAAGCCCAGAAACAAAACTGCGGCATGGAGAAGTACCGCCAAAACCGCAGCCAGGCAATACAGGCGCTGTAGCGGTGCCTTGGGCGCATCCCCCGCCGCCCCGGCAATATATTCCGGAATCGCAACCGCCGGTCTCACTTCAAGGCCCGCCGCCCGGTTTTCCCGCACACACCCCGTTTACCAGAGACTCAAAGGCCAGGGCGATAACCGGCGGTAACTGCCCACCGGCAAACCTGTGCGGCCACGGCTCGATGGCATGGCCCGCCAGCGCGCTGGACACCGCCCTGGACCACATACCATACCCCCGCAGATCAGTGAGGCTGCCACCCTGCTCCGCATCGCTTACGGCAAAGGAGCCCAGCATGAAGCCCGCGTACTGAGGTTGCAGGAGAACATTTTCCAGAGCACCGACCAATTGGGCCTTGTCAAGGGAACAATCTTCCACCTCCGTCCCGGGAAAAAGCCCCCAGAGGTCTATCTTCCGTTCCTTGAGCCGGGCAAAAACTGAACGGTTCGCGGTGATCCCGTTCTGTTTGGCTATTGCCTCCCTAACCCCGTCATACACCGCCCCAGCAATGAGCTCCCCCATTTTCGTGTGCCCGCCGCTGTTGTCAATGGCCGGACCCTCACCCTGCACCACCAGAATATTGTCCGTGCCGGTTCCGGTCGCCTGCCGTTGGGGCGTATAACTGCTGCGGATGTCCAGATCGGCGAGGGCCGCGCTTTTCGCCTCGGTGGCGCTGATAACCGCCCTGGCCATGGCCTGCTGGCTGAGCCGCGTGTTGGTCAGCAGGATAATATTGATGGTGCCCGGCTCATAATAGTTGCCCCTATCCACGGACATGCGCATGGCGTTTGTGGCAACCCCGGCGGTAACCAGGGCGTAGACCTCCATGTCGCGGAATCCCTTGCGGCTGACCACCAGATTATCCATATCCGCACCGGTAAAAAGCAGGCTGGTTTCGCCCGGATTCCTGCCCAGCACCGCGCAGCTCCTTTTCTTGAGACCGGCCACGCTGCTGCTCTCTGCCAGCCCCCAGGCCGGGGGAGGATAATAATGATTCCCCACCGAAGTGATGCCAGTCCGCTCTCCTTCCAGGGTGGACAACACCCGTTGCGGGGAGGCAAAATCAATCACCAGGGTTTTATCGATGAAATCACGGACTCGGCTCTCCACTACCCTGGCCTGCCGCACATAGCCGAGGGCAAGGGCCACCTCGCGGGAGCCGATGTTGTGGTCCGGGGTGAGCTGCCGGGCCGGATCGGAAAACTCCTTTTCATAGATGCGGGCGGAAAGGGCGGAAACGAAAGCGCCGATATGTGCCCCGGCCCTACAGGTAAGATCGCACGGAAATGAAAATACTCGTTTGTTCTTAACCGCATCAATGGTCTGCAACTCTGTATTGGCCAGCACCGCGGCTTGGGCCTTGTCCCCACAGACATAGATGCACTGCGGGTTAAATCTTTTCAGCTCGTCGACGCTTACGGTTATGGCATTGCCATTCCGGCCGAAGTGGGGAGGCACGCCTCCCGCCGCCCGGATAAAGTCGTTTTGAAAGGAATCATCCCCCGGCACCATAAGCTGCTTGGGGCTCATGAGCCGCATCACCCGCTGGCGTTCCTTTGCCGGGATCCCGGCTGTTTTTTTGGCAATGACCGCCAGCTCCGCCCGGTTCTTCTCAATGAGCTTCTGCGCTGCGTCCCTCTTGGCGAAAATCACCCCCAACGCCTCAATACGTGCAAGTGCCTGGTCAATGGAATGCACCGGCGGGTCGAGCAGAAGACGGTCCGCCTGAAAATGCTCCCTGACTTTTTTCTGCAGATCGGCGGCAATGATCAAATCAGGA
The DNA here is from genome assembly GCA_021847425.1 of Deltaproteobacteria bacterium. Lineage (GTDB taxonomy): Bacteria > Desulfobacterota > Desulfobulbia > Desulfobulbales > Desulfurivibrionaceae > Thiovibrio. The sequence goes on from JAJZRF010000021.1 coordinate 23,399, forward strand.
TCAAGCGCATCGATCCGTTCGATGGAGGGGGCGAAAAAACCGCCGACCACCGTCTTGTCGGCAACCTCGGCCGGATAGGTGCTATGGTAGGTCACCCCGGCCAGACCATCGCCCGCGCCAATGGCAAAAATAATCTCCGTAACCGCCGGGACCAGGCACACCACCCGGTGAGGGGGATGGGCAAAGTGCATCTGCGCCGCCCCTGCCGGGGTCAAGCTCGCCGCCGACACCTCTGCCGCCATCAACACCGCGAAAAAGAGGGAAAAAAATTTCAATAATAGCTTCATGTTCGACTCCGCCAAGACCCGGCAGCGCTCCGTGGGACACGCTGCCGGGGCCTTTTTTTATCAGAAATGAAATTTCACCCCGCCATAGACCGAAAGACCCGGCGTGGCATAGCTCCAGGCCTCTTCATATTGCTCGTTCAAGAGGTTGTCGATCCGGCCATACAGATCAAGATGCGGAGTCAGCGCGTAGGTACCGGCCACATTGACCACCGTGTACGGATCCAGGCTGTAGACCCGATTGCCATACATATCCCTGGCAGAGGAAATTTCATCCCGTTCCCCCACCCAGAGCAGGTCCACATTGCCCCGCAGCTTTTCGCTGAAACGGTAGGCCGCGGAAAGGGATGCCTTGTTCATTGGCCGGCGGGTCAGGCGAGCCCCAGAAGCATCCTTGGCATCCGTATAGGTATAGGCAAGCTTCAGATCCAGGGCTGACAGCGGCTTGAAGCGGACAAAGGATTCCACGCCCTGGGTGGTACTCTCTCCCGTGGCCTGGGCGTATTGCCAGGTGTCAAAATCATACTGAATCAGATTGTCATAGTTTGTTTGAAAATAGGTGGCGCCGATGGTCAGCTTCTCGCCAAGCAGTTCCTGCTCAATCCCCACATCTCCCCCCTTGCTCTTCTCTGCCTGCAACGCCGAATTGCCATAGCCCGGGGCATAGAGCTCAAAAAGAGAAGGAGCACGAAAACCGGTGCCGTAGTTGCCCTTAAGCGTGGTGCCGGTGGTCGCGAACACATAGGAGGGCGAAATCCGATAGGTGGCTGCGCTGCCGAACCGGTCATGATCGTCAAGCCGCGCCCCTGCCACGACATTGAAGCTGTCGCCCAGGGATATCTGGTCCTGCAGCCAGGAACTGGCCACATTGGCCGACTGCCTGTTGATGACGGTAAAACCGCCGGAAGAATCCATCTGCTCGTCAACATAGGAAACGCCCAGGGTAACGGTGTTCGCCTTGAAAGCGGCCACACTCCCCTGCCACCCCACCTCCGAGCTTTTGCCGTTATAATGCGAGAGGCCGGAATCCAGGGAATAGTCCCGGTTTCTGTCGGTTTGCTGCCAGTACAGATTTGAGTCGAACCGCCCCTTCAGCAACCGGTTATGGATATTGAATTTCGACAGCCAATCCGTGCTGTCGACGTACTTGTCCTTTGGATTGCCGACCTTGTTGTCCTGCAGATAACCGTTGGCCCAGCTGTCGAGGTCTACCTCCGAATCCATGTATCGGGCCATGGCGGAGACATCGAAATCAGGGGTCAGCTTATAGCCCAATTTTCCGGAAAAGGTGGAATTCTGCCAGCCGTCATCTTCCGAGGTAGCGCCGCCCGCATGGGGAATGCGGTCATTCCTGTTGTCAGCCGTGGAAAAACCCTGGGATACGGTGCGGGCAAGGTCCAGGGCATAGTTGAACCGCTCCAGGGCACCGCTGGCCCCGCCGTAGGTTTTCCTGGTGCCGTAGGAACCGGCCTCCGCCCCCAGATAATAGTGCGGGGCTCCGCCGCCCTGCTTGGTGATGATATTGATGACGCCTGCCGTGGCGTTGCTGCCGTACAGCACGCTCATGGGGCCGCGGACAATCTCGATGCGTTCGATGTTGTCCGTGGTAAGGTTGGCGAGATTCGCGCCGCGATTGGCATCGGACGGATCATTGAACATGACCCCATCCACCAGCACCAGGGTGTTCTTGGAATCAGCCCCCCGGATAAAGACCGAGGTGGTGGTCCCCAAGCCCCCATTGGCCACCACATCCAGGCCGGGCACCCCCTTCAGCACCTCCTCCACCGTCAGCTGCTGTTTGGCCTCGATCTCCTGCGCGGTTATCACCGTCACCGTGCTGCCGCCGATTTGGGCAAGCGATGCCGGGGTACGGGTCGCCGTCACCACCACCTCATCCATGGCGATCTGCCGGTTGTCGGCTGCCTCCTGCCCTGCAGTGGCGAGACCGGGAACGGCCAGCAGAACCAAGGCCCAAGCTGGGTAAAGTTTTTTCCTCATTGTACTCCTCCTGAGTTGTCATTAGAGGAGCGCATGGCTCTTTGAAAACCATCCCAGTCTTTGATGAAAAAAATGGTTGTTTTATTGAAACTCTGTTCGTTTGAATCCATCGTCGTCCTCCTTTTGGAGTCCGGGGCGCCATTGCAAATGGGCAAAAAAAAATCCCCGGACCGATAAGTATCGATCAGGGGATTTCCCAAAATATCCACTGGACCAGCAGCACGCCTCACAGTCCACGGGAGGTATGCTATATAGTATCTCAAGGCAGGTCTTCTGACTTCCGGTTCGTCCTTGTTTCGCGCCTTCCCGTTCAAAAAACAGTGGCTTTATTGCGAAACTCGTCCCCGGTTACAGCGGCGGGCCCGTCCCGGATTTACACCGGGTTCCCTATTAAGCTCTCTTCAGAGCACCTGAGATATGAGTGCCAAATTGAGCGAATCTCCGCCCAAAGTCAAGAAATTTATCAACCAACCCGATAGCCGACACCTCTGCCGGAGGCAGGGTCTGCACATTGACCGGGTCCGATTTTACTAGCCTGGCGCCCTCCAACCCCTTCGCGGACAACCTCTTTTTTCTTGCCCTTTTCCAGTCAATCGTAAATAGTGCCGTTTTATTGACAGGCAAAGGGAAAATACGGCATGAGCGTCCCTATCAAGGAAACAGACGGCAAACAACTGACAGCCCTGTCACTGGCGGCACTGGGGGTTGTCTTTGGCGACATCGGCACCAGCCCCCTCTATGCCATCCGGGAATGTTTTCACGGCGAGTACGGCATCGTTGCCTCCGCCGCCAATGTGCTCGGCGTATTGTCCCTCATCTTCTGGGCCCTGCTGCTCATTGTCAGCGTCAAGTACCTCGGTTTCATCCTCCGCGCGGATAACGAAGGCGAAGGCGGCATCCTGGCCCTGACCGCCCTGATCAAACCCAAAAACGTCAACCCGCGCACCCATCAATGGGCACTGGTGGGGACAGGACTCTTTGCCGCCTGCCTGATGTACGGCGACGGCATGATCACCCCCGCCATCTCGGTGCTCAGCGCCGTTGAAGGGGTGCAGAACATCACCCCGCTGCTGAGATCCTTTGTCATCCCGGCCACCATCATCATCCTGGCCGGACTGTTTCTTCTGCAAAAAAGGGGCACCGCCAAGGTGGGCCGCCTGTTCGGGCCTATCATGCTCCTCTGGTTCTGCATGCTTGCCGTCCTCGGCATTGCTCAGATCGTGCAGTGCCCGCAGGTTCTGGCTGCCGTCTTTCCCTGGCACGGCCTCCGCTTTCTTCTTGAAAACAGGCTCCATGGCTTCATCGTCCTGGGTGCTGTTTTCCTTGCGGTTACAGGGGCGGAGGCAATCTATGCCGACATGGGCCACTTCGGCAAAAAGCCCATCCAGCTGGTCTGGTTCCTGATCGCCTTTCCATCGCTGATCCTGAACTATTTCGGACAGGGCGCCCTTCTGCTTGTCAGGCCGGAAGAAGTGCATCACCCTTTCTACGCCATGGTCCCGGAGTGGGGCATGATCCCCATGGTGCTCCTGGCGACTTTTGCCACCATCATCGCCTCCCAGGCGGTCATCACCGGCTCCTTTTCCCTCACCCGCCAGGCGATTCAAATGGGCTACCTCCCCCGGCTGCGGATCACCCACACCTCGTCCTCGCAAATGGGCCAGATCTATGTGGGCCCGGTGAACTGGACCCTGATGCTCTGCACCATCGGCCTCGTTCTGGGCTTCCAATCGTCAAGCAAGCTGGCCGCCGCCTATGGCGTGGCGGTAAGCGCCACCATGCTGATCACCACCACCCTCTTTTTTGTGGTCGCCAGAAACCGCTGGAGCTGGAACCGACTGACTGCCGGACTTCTCACCGCCCTTTTCTTTGTGGTTGACCTTCCCTTCTTTGGGGCGAACATGAGCAAGATTTTCCATGGCGCCTGGTTCGCCCTGGCCATTGCCGGTTTCTTTTTCCTGGTGATGCTGACCTGGGAACAAGGCCGCGAAATCCTTGGCAGAAAGATGCGGAACCTGACGCCAAGACTGGAAGAATTCCTGGCCATGCTGGCAAACAATCCCCCGCAGCGCATCAATGGCCAGGCCGTGTTCCTGACCAGAAGCCATGATATTGTGCCCGCCGCGCTGATGCACAACCTGAAGCACAACAAAATTCTCCACTCCGAGGTGGTGTTTCTGAATATCCGCACCGAGGAAATCCCCCGGGTTCCAAATTTCGAAAAAATCGAAGCCGAGAAAGTGGGCGTCGGCCTCTACCGCATCATCGCCCACTACGGCTTCATGGAAGAGCCGAAAATTGGCACCATCTTCGCCCTGTCCCGAAGCAAGGGGGTAAACCTGGAAATGAAAACTGCCAGCTTTTTCCTGGGGAGGGAAAAACTCTCCATCGGGGAACACCCGGAGATGTCGCGCTGGCGCTCACACCTTTTTCTTTTCCTGGCGCGCAACGCCATGGATGCCGCAGCGTTTTTTGACATTCCCCCGGATCAGGTCATCGAGGTTGGCATCCAGCTGGAGCTGTAGATTCAGGCTCCGTCATCAGAAGCAGCGGCTTCCCCTGGCTTTTGCCTTCTCCGTTCAGCCACGGAGGCGATCAAGCTCCCGGTTGCGGAAATAAAGAAAAATATCGCAGGCCACCATGATCGCGTTCAGGATGTACAGAAAAATTACCGGATCGGGACTGAAAAATATCTTGTGCAGGATCCCGGACACATACCCCAGAAACACCACGCCCAGGAAAAAAAGGCTCTTACCCGCATTGGTCCGGGCCCGGTAGGACCGGTATACGGAAAATGGCCAGGCCGCCCCAAAACAGATCAGCATGACAATCTCAAAAATACTCATCTCACTCCCAATCGCTTTCCGGCGGGAACTGCTGAACCGTCATTAAAAAATAACTTGAACATCGAGTCCTGCCAAGACGGCATAAGGAGCCGTAAAGTCGAGGCAGAACAGTACAAGCTATTTTCGCACGGCTCCTAAAAACAAAACGCGGATGCAGGCCAACAATATTGCATCCGCGGGAAAAGAGCTGTATTATTTTTTTTGGGATAAGAGGATCGGCAGACATTGGCGCAACCCGTTTCCGAAACATGCCCAGACCGGTTTTCCCGAGCCGCACACCTTCTTAACAGAGACCTTTCCCATGACAAAAAAATCTTCCCGCCTCGCGCTGATCATCTGTGCAAGCCTGTTCCTGGTTCTTTCCCCTGCCCACCCAACCTTTGCCCTGCAAAAAAACATAGTCTTCCGGGGCGGCCCGGCCGGGGGAACCTTCCAGCAGGTGGCCGACGCCATCAATGCTTGTCAAGAAAGCACGGCGCCCTCAGCCTTGAGCCTCAGGGTCCAACCATCCGCGGGCTCCCTGGAAAACCTCCGCGAAGTCCACTCCGGCCAAGCCGATTTCGGCCTGGTCTACTCCAGCCACGCCTATCTTGGCCGCAAGGGGCTGCTGCAAGATGACAGCACTGCCTATAACAAGGTTCTGGCCGTGGCCTCCCTCTACGGCGTTCCAGCCCAGCTCGTTGTCCGCAAAGGCTCTGGAATCAACAGCGTCAAGGATCTCAAGGGAAAAAGAGTGTGGGTCGGCAGCCCCGGGTCTGGTGCCTTTGCCCATTGCGAGCTTTTTCTCAAACACCTGGGAGTCTGGGACGCCATTATCCCCAGCCATATCGGGTACAATGAGGTACCCTTTGCCTTTGCCAACAAACAACTCGACGCCTTCTGGCTGTTTACCGCGTTCCCGAACAGCGCCGTCACCATCGCCGCCAGAACCGGCAAAATCAAGCTCCTCAACCTCGACGCCGAGGCCAGGGCCAGCGGATTCTACAAGAAGTATCCCTACTTCACCGCCCGCACCTTGCCCGCAGGAACCTATCGGGGGGTAAGACACAACACCCATTCCTTCCAGGATCCCACCCTCTTGGTGGCCGGAGCCGAGGTGCCGGACGAGGTGGTCTACCGCCTGCTTTCCAGCATCTACAACAAAAAAAGCCTGTGCTACTTGAAGGAACAGAATAGTGTTCTGAAAGGCATGGCCCAGCGCTCCGGCGCGCGGGGGATCATCATCCCCATGCACCCTGGCGCCATCAAATTCTGGAAGGAAAAAGGTCTTCTCTGACAGGACGTCGAAAAAGCCGTCCTGTTTTTTCAACCACGATCCATCCCTGGATCACGCGCTTACTGTTGTCCAAGGGTCACCTGGGCACAATCGGCAGATACCTGGGCTGCCAGCCCATCATCTCCACCAGACGCAGCAGACGGTCCCGCTTGTAATCATGCTGGTAGGTGCTGTACACACAGGGATGGGCCACGCCCTGGCTGATGGCCGCCTCACCCACGGCCAGGGCCACAGCCTGACTCACCTCGCGCAGCTTGTCCACCGATGGCAGAAGGATGCCCTTCCTGAGGTCCGCGGCCGACACCTGTTCGGCCACCGCCTGTGCCGCGACGGTAAAAAACCGGGGCAGAACCTCCTGGACGCCCGAGGCCATGATTCCCAGCCCCATCCCCGGAAAGATGAAAACATTATTGCACTGCCCGACCCTGACCGGCAATCCCCCGACAACCACCGGCTCAAAGGGGCTGCCCGTGGCGACCAGGGCGCTGCCGGAGGTCCATTTCTGGATGTCGGCGGGAACCGCCTCCGCCTTGGCGGTGGGATTGCTGAGCGGCAGAATAACGGGCCGTCGGCTGTTGCCCTGCATGGCCTGAACAATGTACCTGCTGAAAGCGCCGGGCTGGCCCGAGGCGCCGACCAACACCGTGACCCGAGCCTTCTGGATCACGTTCAGCAGATTGCCGTCTGTTTTTGCTCCATACCAGTCCAGCGCGGCAGGATCCTTGGCAAACTTCTGCTTGTACGGTTCAAGCTCGCGCTCGGTGGTCACCAGTCCCTTGCTGTCCACGGTGAAAATCCGGGCGCGCGCCTCTTCCCGGCCAAGCCCCGCCTCGATGAGCGAGGTCTCGATCTGCTCGGCAATACCAACCCCGCCCGCCCCCGCGCCGTAGATCAGATAAACCTGCTTGCCAAGCGGCTCCTTCTTGATCTTCATGGCGGAGAGCAATGCCGCCAGGGTCACGGCCCCGGTGCCCTGGATATCGTCATTGAACGAGATAAGATCGTGCAGGTAGGCGTCGCGGATGGCAAAGGCCTTCTGTTTGGAAAAATCCTCCCACTGGCAGAGGGCCTGGGGAAACACCGCCTTGAACGCCTTGGCAAAACGCCTTACAAACGCAAGATACTCATCCCCGGCCAGGCGGGGATGCCACCAGCCAAGATAGTTCGGATCATTCAGCAACGCGGCGTTGTCCGTCCCCACATCAAGCGAGATGGGCAGACAATGCCAGGGCGCGACCCCGGCTCCCTGGGTGTAGAGCATGAGTTTGCCAAGACAGATGGAGATCCCTCCCACCCCCTGATCGCCGATGCCCAAAATGCCCTGATTGTCGGTGACAACAGCCACCCGGATCTGCCTGGCCTTGAACCGGCCCAGTATCTCCTCGGCCCGGTCGATGTTGCCGGGAAAAAGATGCAGCCCGTTTGCCTTGCGGAACATGGAAGAATACTGGCGGCAGGCCTCGCCCACCGTGGGCGTATAGATGATCCGCATGAAGCGCTCGATGTCGCTGGCGATGACGGCATGGGCCAGGGTCACATTCCGGTCGTAGAGGGAACGCAGGTAGACAAACTGCTCCAGATCGCTGCCTTTCCGCGCAAGGGTTTCCAGACAGTTGTCCACCTGCTGCGCCAGGGTGCGGACGCTGGGCGGCAGGGTGCCTTCCAGCTGGAGCTGTTCCCGCTCCTCCCTGGTAAAAGCGGTGCCCTTGTTGGTGAACTGATTGTCATACACCCCGAGCCAGCGGCTGAAGACCTCGATCGCCTTGGTGTTGCCATAGGAATCATACTGAAAACGGAAGCTGTTTTGCGGCATGGAGACGCTCCCTGGGAAAAGATTGGCTGCGTTGCAATCAAAAAACACCGTTTTTTCTGTCGGCAAGGCCAGCTCAACTTTTTACCACTTTCACCTCCATCCTGACCAGCACTTTTATCCTGCCGCCTTTCTCTAAAACACAAGCCGGAATCGTGGCTCGAATATCTTGAGCCGGTCCACCTTTACGGTAATGGCCCATTGCACCGCCACCGGATCTTGAGTAAGCTCTGTCCGCTGTTTCCTTCTCCTTTTTTTACCGGATTCTGCCGATGACACACTGGAAAAACCTCCTGGCCCGCAGCATAACCACCCCTGCACAGCTGGGCCGGCATTTCAATCTCGATTTCTCGGCCTTGAACGGTGTGACCGAACAGTTTCCCATGCGGATCAACCCCTATTACCTCGGGCTGATCAAGACCCCTGGGGATCCCCTTTGGCGGCAGGCCGTCCCCGACCCGCTGGAGCTTGACGACAGCATCTGCCTTGCCGACCCGCTGAACGAGGAAAACCGCTCGCCGGTGGAGAATCTGGTCCACACCTATCCGGACCGGGTCCTGTTTCTGGTGGCCGGCCAATGCGCCATGTACTGCCGGTTCTGCACCAGAAAAAGAAAGGTGGGCACCAGCCGCATGACGGCAGGCCGGGAAACCATGCAGGCAGCCTTCGCCTATCTGCGCAGAAACAAGCAGATCCGCGATGTCCTCATTTCCGGCGGAGACCCGCTGCTCTTGCCAGACGAGGCCCTGATCTGGCTGCTGGACAACCTGCGGGCCATCCCCTCGATCCAAATCATCCGCATCGGCAGCCGGGTTCCCTGCACCCTGCCCATGCGGATCACCACCCGGCTGGCCGGTATCCTCAAGCGGTATCATCCGCTCTACATCAATACCCATTTCAACCACCCCGACGAGCTAACCCCCGAGGCGGCCAAGGCCTGCGCCCGTCTGGCCGGGGCCGGAATCCCCCTGGGCAACCAGACCGTCTTGCTCAAGGGGGTCAACGACAACGCCGAAACCATCACCAGGCTCATGCACGGGCTGCTCATGATCCGGGTAAAGCCATACTATCTTTTCCAGGCGGACATGACCCGGGGCACCAACCACTTCAGGACCAGAGTGGAGACGGGCCTCGGGATCATGCAAGCCATGATCGGGCACACCTCCGGCCTGGCCGTGCCGACCTTCGCCATTGACGCGCCGGGCGGCGGGGGCAAGATTCCGCTTCTCCCCAGTTACCTCACCTGCCTGGGCAAGAATGTCACCTTTGCAAATTATCTCGGCGCCCCGTGCAGCTACCACAATGATCTTTGCTAAGGCCGCCATCCATCCCGTTTTTTATCCGGGACGATTGCCTTGACCTGCCAGGTTTGATACCATTTACCCAGGACCATGGCACAAGGAGGCCAAGCATGCTGAAAAAAATCCTCATCGCCGTTGACGGCTCACCATACAGCACCCATTCCCTCCGCTACCTCGGCGAGCTTTTCCGCCATCTTCCCGAGATTCATTTTCACCTTCTTTCCATTGTCCCGGCAAGCAGCTCCGGCCCAGCAGCCACAGACTGGCTGAGCGAAGCGGAACTGCTCAACACCGTGAGCCCGGCCACCCGCAACCTGCTGACCGCCCAGAAAAAATACATGCTCCAGGCCGTGGACACCCTCAAACGGCTTGACATTGCCGAAGAACAGATCCACACCTCTGTCCGGCTTTCCCAACGCAGCGTGGCCCACGACATCATCCACGAGGCCCGGCAAGGCAAATACGACGCCCTGCTCATCGGCCGCCGGGGCATAGGCAAACTGGAAGAGATGATCATGGGCAGTGTTTCGGCAACCATTCTGGAAAAATGCCATGATGTCCCCCTGTGGATCATCGACGGCCAGGTTGACTCCTGCAAATTCCTGGTCCCGGTGGACGGCACCAGCCATTCCTTGAAAGCCATTGATCATCTGGCCTTTATCCTTGCCGGCAACCCCAACGCCGAAGTGACTCTCTTTTACTCAAAAGCCCTGCTGGGCAGCCACCCGGTAATCGAACCCAAGGATTTCTATGCCGTCTGGGGCGAGGAGTGGTGCGAAGAGCACCTGCGCCGTCCCGACAGCCTTTTCCATGCGCCCAAACAACTCCTCATTGACTCCGGTTTCCCGCCGGAGCGCATACTCTGGCTGGAAACCTTCATGGGCATCGACCCCAGCCGCCAGATTCTTCGCCAGGCCATGATCGACGATTTCGGCACCATCGTCATGGGCCGGAGGGGAGAGGCGGCCAACAAGGGCATCTTTCGGGGGGTTTCGGACCGGGTGCTGCTCATGGCCGAAAAGGTGGCGATCTGGATTATAGGCTGACCGGCGGACGATACCAGTTGACAGGCAAGATGTTTGCAAATACAAACAAAGAGTTGCGTCAAAAAATCCAAGGCTGGGGGGACCATGACCTTAAAAATTCTCGTGGTGGACAACCACCCGATGATCCTGAAGCTCCTGGCCAATTTCCTGGAAAAGGAGGGGCACGAGGTGATGACGGCCAGCGATGGCCTGGCGGCCCTCAGCGTGCTGGAGGTCTACACCCCGGACATCATCTTTGTCGATCTGGTCATGCCCAACATCGGCGGCGACAAGCTCTGCCGGATTATCCGCAGCATCCCCAGGTTTGCCGACCTTTTCATCGTCATCCTTTCCGCCATTGCCGCGGAAGATGACACCGATTACAAAAAGTTCGGCGCCGACGCCTGCATTGCCAAGGGCTCCATCAAATCCATCCAGAAACACGTTCTTGACATGATCCGCCACCTGGCGGACAAATCCCAGGCCAGCCTTGAGCCCGTGGCAAATCTTGAAGACATCCAGTACCGGACCATCACCAGGGAACTGCTTTCCTCGAAAAATCATTTCGAAGCCATCATCAACAACATGTCCGAGGCGGTTTTCGAACTGACCCCGGACGGCACCATAATCTTTGCCAATCTGGCCGCCCTTGCGCTGTGCAACCTTGCCGAGGAAAAGCTGCTGGCCGTAAACATTGTCACGCTTTTCAACGAGGATACCCAGGAAAGAATAGCAAGTCTGCTGGCACACCCGGAGCGCTTGCCCCAACTCATCGAAGACACCCCTCCCATGCTGTTAAACGGCAAACATGCCGCCCTGCATTTCCTGGAACTCCGCCAGAACGGCCAGCCCAGCATAATCCTTATCGCCAAGGACATCAGCGAACGATACGAGACGGAACAGGCCCTGCAGGCCAATGAAACACGCTTCCGGGAGCTGTTCAACAACATGAGTTCCGGGGTTGCGGTCTACGAGGCAAAAAACATCGAGGCCACCGATTTTGTTTTCGTAGACTTTAACCGAGCTGCGGAGCGCATCAATAAAATCCGCAAGGATCAGGTGATCGGCAGATCCCTCCTCGAAGTCTTTCCCGGGGCAAAGGACTTTGGCTTTCTTGCCTTGCTGCAACGGGTCTGGCAGACCGGCAAACCGCAACATCATCCGGTTACGCTGTACAAAGACAACCGCCTGACCAGCTGGCTGGAAAATTACCTGTACAAGCTGCCCTCCGGCGAGGTCGTCGCCATCTTCAAGGATGTCACCGCCAGTAAACAGGCGGAAGACAAGCTGGCCTTCGAATCGGCCATGAACGGGGCCTTGGCCAGAATTTCCAGAATGATCATCTCTTCCGATTCCCTGAAGGACATTTCCGCCGCCCTGCTTGAAGAGATTCTGGCCCTAACCGGCAGCAAACATGGAATTGTCGACCTGGTGGACGAGAAAACGAACAACCTGCTGGCCATGGCTTTTTCCCCGGAGATCCGGACCATGTGCGCCATGCAAGACGAAAACGGCGCCTGTGTGCATGCCCCACAAGGCCTTGTCAACTGGGTGCTGGAAAACAAAACCGGAATTCTCTCAAACTCGCCGCTCACCGACTACAGGACAAAGGGGCTTTCCCCCGGCTCGGCCTCCCTCACCCGCCTTCTCGCGGTTCCAGCCATGTTCAATAACGATTTCCTCGGCATCCTCTCCGTTGCCAACAGCCCCAAAGATTATGAAAAACGGGATCTCGACACCCTTGAACACTTCGCCTCCCTGTTCGCCCTGGCCGCGCAAAAAAAACAGGCCCAGGACCACATTGCCCATCTGGCCCACCACGACCCCCTTACCGGGTTGATCAACAGGCATATCTTTCCGGATCGCCTGGCCCAGGCCATGATTCTGAGCCAACGCCACCGCAAGAAAATCGCCCTCCTCTATGTGGATCTGGACAAATTCAAACAGATCAACGACGCACACGGACACATGGCCGGCGACGCGGTCCTCAAAGAAGTCGCCTCCAGACTGCTCGGGCTGTTGCGCGACTCCGACACGGTCGCCCGCATGGGTGGCGATGAGTTCGTGGTGATCCTCCATGATATTTCCAGCAAAATTGCAGTGAACCATGTGGCTGAAAAGATCATCGGCACCCTGGCCAAGCCCATCCTTTTCCACGACACACAGTTCACGGTCATGGCCAGCGTCGGCATCAGCATCTACCCTGACGATGACAAACAGATCGACGCCCTCATCCAGAAGGCGGACAAGGCCATGTATCAGGCCAAAAAATCCAGCACAACCAGCCACATCTTTTACGAGGGATAGCGGCTCTGCGAAAACATGGCCTTGGAAAACCCTGACCAATTGTGTATTCTGACGTGCATGTTTTCCCTTTTGCCAGCCCGGCCAATGAAAGACCGGACGCACTACCCCAGCACGCAGAGCAATCTTCCCGGAGCCAGCCATGCTTGCCAAGATTATCAGTGGAACAGTGTTGGGCGTTGACGGACATCTCGTTGACGTGGAGGTTGATATCGCCATGGGATTGCCGACCTTCACCATTGTCGGCCTTGCCGAAGGCGCGGTGCGGGAAAGCAAGGACCGCGTCAAGGCGGCCATCAAGAACAGCGGCTACGATTTCCCCAATCGGCGCATCACCGTAAACCTCGCCCCGGCCGATCTCAAAAAATCAGGCACCGGCTTTGATCTGCCCATCGCCCTCGGCATCCTGGCCTCCACGGGAATAATCGGCTCGGAGATCCTCGCCCGGACCTGCGTTACCGGCGAGCTTTCCCTGGATGGCGGCCTGCGCCCTACTCCCGGCATCCTGCCCATTGCCCTGGCCGCACGGAACGCCGGTTTTGCCAACTACCTGGTCCCCGAGGCCAATGGTGCGGAAGGGGCGGTGGTGGAGGGGATCAACACGGTGAGTGTGGCCGCCCTGCATGAGGCAGTAGAACTCCTTGCCGGCAAGAAGGAGCTTTCGCCGATAACCATATGCCATGCCGAGCTGTTCCGCCAGACAGAGACCCCGGAAAACGATTTTTCCGAGGTCAAGGGACACGCCCATGTAAAACGGGCGCTGGAGGTTGCCGCGGCGGGAAGGCACAACATCCTGCTCTCGGGTCCCCCTGGCTCGGGAAAAACCATGCTGGCCCGCAGGCTCCCCTCGATCCTGCCCGATCTTTCCTTTGCCGAGGCATTGGAAACCACGAAAATCTATTCCACCATGGGACTCATCCCCAAGGACAGAAGCCTGATCACCACCAGGCCTTTTCGCGCCCCGCACCATACCATTTCCGATGCCGGACTGATCGGCGGCGGGCAGATTCCCAGGCCCGGCGAGGTTTCCCTCGCCCACAATGGCGTTCTCTTCCTTGACGAACTCCCGGAATTCAAACGGAATGTCCTGGAAGTGCTGCGCCAGCCCCTGGAAGACGGCCAGGTCACCATTGCCAGGGCCTCGCAATCGCTCCGCTTTCCCGCCGACTTCATGCTGGTTTCGGCGATGAACCCCTGCCCGTGCAGCTTTCTGGGCTCGGACAAGGAGTGCCTCTGCACCCCTCCGCAAATCCAGCGATACCGCAGCAAACTCTCCGGCCCCCTGCTGGACAGGATCGACATCCATCTTGAGGTGCCCGCCGTGAAGGTGCATGAACTCACGGCCTCCCAGCCCGGCGAAACCTCTGCGGCGATCAAGACCAGGGTAAGCAAGGCCCATGCCATTCAGCAGACGCGCTTTGCCAAGAGGGCCGCAGTGTACTTCAACAGCCAGATGGGACCAATGGATCTCAAGCGCCATTGTCTCCTTGACCCTCAGGGACAGGCGCTGCTGGTCCAGGCCACAACCCGGCTGGGGCTTTCCGCAAGGGCGTATCACCGCATTCTGAAGATTGCCAGAACCATTGCCGACCTGGAAGAAAGTCCGCACATCCTTGCAAGCCACCTTGCCGAAGCTATCCAGTACCGGCGCTTGCCGAACCAGTAATCCAGAGGCGCAAACACACCGGCAGCCTCGCCAAGAAGCAGGAAATCCTCTGCAATAGACTTGCGAAAGGAAAGAAAACATCTTAGGCTGTGCCGAGATACCCGTTTGAGAAAAAAATTCACCTTCTTCGATCCCGCCCCTGGATTCACATGACAGAGACACAGGAAAACCAGACCCGCCAACGGTTGTTGGACCTTTTTTCCATGGTCAACATGGACTCCCTGCCAGCCATGTCCGAACATGTGACGGAACTCATCTCGTTGCTGGGCAGCAGCCGCGCCACCGCCCAGGAAGTAGCCAATACCATCCTCAAGGACTATTCCCTCACCATCAGGATTCTTCAGGTGGTGAACTCCGCTTACTATTCGCGGGGAACCCCGGTCAGCACAATATCGCGGGCCATAACCGTGGTTGGTTTCGACACCTTGCGCCAGCTGGCCGCCACCATGGCATTGTTTGAAGAATTCATGCGGGTGGGCGCCGAAAAAGATGAAATCGCCGGGATATTCACCATGTCCCTGATCAGCGCCACCCAGAGCAGAATCTACTGCGAACTCAAAAAAAGCCGCATCTCCGCGGAAGAGGCATACGTTTGCAGCCTGCTGCATAAAATGGGAAAACTTGTTGTCCTGGTCTATCTGCCTGCCCAGTATCAGGCCATTGAGCAGCACGTGCAAAAGGGATACTCCGAGGAACATTCCAATCGCATCGTGCTCAAAGGATTGACCTACAGCCAGATCGGCCAGGAAATTTCGACCTTCTGGAATTTTTCCAAAAGAATTATCGACTGCATGGAGACCGAGCCGCCCAAACCCGACAGAGGGAAGGACTCTTTTCTTCTCCTCCAGAACCTTGTTGTTTTCAGCAATAAGCTGACCTCCGCCTTTTTCAACGGAACCAAACTTGAGCTTACCGAGCTCATTTACAAATTCGGCGGTATCCTCGAAATCGGAGAAGGAGAGGCCCTTGCCCTTGTGGATAGAAGCATCGGCGCCTGTGAAAATTACTCAAAAGCCATGCGCGACGGCCTGGAAAAGATTCAGAAAGGCCGCTCCAGCCAGATCACCGTATCCAAGGATTCTTCCGGTCGCTGGGTCCGCCTGAGCTGACGGCCCCCTGATCCCTCCTCGCACAACGCCGCCATTGCCACGGCAGTACGGCAATCCCGCTATCTGATGAATGCCATGGGTGTCTCTCCCCTTGACAACCCACTGCCACCCCGTGGTACTAATACCATGGTATCATCCTCTTTTTCTTGTCTCTTCTGCCGGGAGCAACCGATGGACAAACAGATTTTCATGTTGGCGCGCAAGAAACTCAGCAAGACCCAAAAACAACTGGCCGAACTTCTGGGCTCGTCGACAAAGGCCATCCAAGGCTACGAACAGGGTTGGCGCCATGTCCCTCCCCATGTCGAACGGCAGATTTTCTTCCTGCTCTCGCGCCGGCGGCAAAAGGACAACCGCCCCCCCTCTCCCTGCTGGGAAACAAAAAAATGCCCGCAGGAGAGGCGGGAGCAATGCCCGGCCTGGGAATTTCAAGCCGGAGAATTATGCTGGTTCATCAACGGCACCATTTGCGAGTGCAAGGCCAAAAAAAATTGGAAGGAAAAAATGAATATCTGTCGGGGATGTGAAGTTCTCACCTCTATTCTTTAATTTTTTCCTTTACCAGGGGGGACAACAGCCTCTCTCCGTTTTTTCAACAATCAAGCCGCAGAAACACGCTGTTCCCATATATCGCAGGAGAACGCCAATGCCACGAATTTCCCCTGACATCACCGCAATCATAGGCAAAACTCCCATCGTCAATCTGTCACGGCTCGGGGCGGGACTGGAAGCCGCCTTGCTTGCCAAACTGGAATCCCAAAACCCTCTGGGGAGCGTCAAGGACCGCATCGGCCTGGCCATGATCCGCTCCGCCGAGGAGCAGGGGCTGCTTCAGCCGACAACCACCATCATCGAGCCGACCAGCGGCAATACCGGCATTGCCCTGGCCTTTGTCTGCGCCGCCAGAAAATACCGGCTCGTCCTGACCATGCCGGAAACCATGAGCCTGGAACGGCGCACCCTTCTCAGGCACCTGGGCGCCGAACTGGTTCTCACCCCAGGCAGCGAAGGGATGAAAGGAGCAATAGCCAGGGCGGAAGAACTCCTTGCAAAAACTCGGGACAGCTTCATGCCCAACCAGTTTACCAACCCGGCAAACCCGGAGATCCATCGCCGGACCACCGCCCGGGAGATATGGGAGGACACGGACGGGACCATCGATATCTTTGTGGCCGGGGTGGGCACCGGCGGCACCATCACCGGGGTCTCCGAAGTAATCAAGGCGCAAAAACCATCACTGTTCGTGGTGGCGGTGGAGCCTGCCGGCTCTCCGGTTTTATCCGGGGGAAAGCCGGGCCCCCACAAGATTCAGGGCATCGGCGCAGGCTTTGTCCCCAAGATCCTCAACCGGGAGATCATCGACGAAGTCATCACGGTAACCAACGAACAAGCCATGGAAACCGCCCGCAGAATCGCCAAGGAAGAGGGCATTCTCTGCGGGATTTCCTCGGGCGCCAACGCCTGGGCCGCCATGCGGATCGCAAGCCGCCCGGAAAACCGTGGCAAGCAGATTGTCTTTCCCCTCTGCGATACAGGGGAGAGGTACCTGAGCACCGAGCTGATAAATTTCAACTGATAACCGTGACCGGCCCTGTACGGCACACAGAAAAGAAACGCCTGTGGCCAACCGCAACTTACGTTTGACAAACCTCCTTATTTCATATAGAAACCTCAGCAGACGACTCAAAGTACCATTTCAGGCTTGCTGCCTGTTAACCCCCCAGGGATGCCCTGCGTGACCGGCGCCTCTTCACTCGGCCAGCAGCAACCTCATAAAAATCCGGACAACCCGCGCGGGCGAACCTGCTTCCCTCTCTCCTATGACAGAAAAAGAAATTTTCAGAAGAATTTATTCATTGGTCCGCCCCTACCGCCGACGCTTGTTTATCGCCATGTTCAGCATGGTGCTGGTGGCAGGGTTGAGTGCGGGCCAGGCTTACATGGTCAAGCCGCTGCTCGACGAAATTTTCTTCAAGAAAGACCGGCTCATGCTCAACATCCTGCCCTTCGCCCTGATCGGCATCTTCCTGCTGAAAGGGATATTCTATTATATTTATTCATACCTGCTTGAGTGGGTGGGACATTCCGTGATCAGAGAGCTCAGGGGGAATATGTATCTGCATATTCAATCCCTGCCCCTCTCCTATTTCGGCAAAACAACTACCGGTGAACTTGTTTCCCGCATCCTCTCCGATGTGGTCCTGATTCAGTACGGAGTTTCCTCTGCCCTGGTCGGGGTTCTCAAGGATTTCTTCCTTGTTATCGGCTTGTTGGGCGTGGTTTTTTACCAGAACTGGCAACTGGCGCTCATCTCCATGATCATCCTGCCTCTCGCGGTTATTCCCATCGTGCATTTCGGCCGCAAATACCGCAAACTGAGCACCAGAAGCCAGCAGGAAGTCGCAGCGGTGTCCGCCAAACTGCACGAAACCATCACCGGAAACAAGATTATTAAAGCCTTTTGCAAGGAGCAATTCGAACACCGCCGTTTTTCTGAAATCATCAACCGGCTTTTCGGCATCAGCATGCGGGACGTTCAGGCCAGAAGTCTTTCCCATCCCATCATGGAGCTCCTCGGCGGACTGGGGATTGCTGGGATCATCTGGTACGGAGGCCGCCAGGTTCTCCTGGGGCAAGCCACCCCGGGAACCTTTTTCTCCTTCCTCACCGCGCTTATCATGATCTACGAACCAATGAAACGGGTGAGCGGGGTCAACAATGCCGTCCAGCAAGGCATGGCCGGTGCGGTCAGAGTTTTCGCCCTGCTGGATCAGCCTCTTGAGACCACGGGGGAAAGCGGCAAACCGGAGCTGGCGCCGATCCGCCGCGACATAAGAATTCAGAATGTCTCTTTTAGTTACGATGACGGCCAGGAAGTCTTGCATGGGGTCAATCTGGTAATTCCCAAAGGCCAGGTCATCGCTTTAGTCGGGCCGAGCGGCAGCGGCAAAAGCACCTTGGCCAACCTCATCCCCCGATTTTTCGAACTCCCCACAGGGAAAATTTTGATCGATGGGACAGACATCCGGGATGTTTCTCTCTTTTCCCTGCGGCAGCAAATCGCGGTGGTCACTCAGCACACCATCCTCTTTAATGATACGGTCAGGCACAACATTGCCTACGGCGACCCGGACTGCCCCGAAGAAAAGATCATTGCCGCGGCCCGAGCCGCACACGCCCTGGAGTTCATCGACCAACTGCCCCAGGGAATGGATACCATGATCGGCGAGTCCGGCCTCAAGCTTTCCGGCGGGCAACGCCAGAGAATTTCCATCGCCCGGGCCCTGCTGAAAGATGCCCCCATCCTCATCCTCGACGAGGCCACCTCAGCCCTGGACACGGAATCGGAACGGGAGGTGCAGAAGGCGTTGGAAAACCTCATGCAGGACCGGACCACCCTGGTTATCGCCCACCGCCTCTCCACCATCAAAAAGGCGGACCGGATAATTGTCATGCAGGCCGGCCGGATCGTGGAAGAGGGAACCAATGAACAGTTGCTCGATCGCCAAGGGCTTTACTCAACATTGCATTGCATGCAATAAAGAACTTACGCCTCACAACCTCGCGAAACGCCAATGAATCACGGATACTATGTCCTCCATGTCAAGGAAGGATATGAGGAGCGGGAGCAAAGCATCCTCGCGCAATTCTCCCAGCTCCGGATTCCCTTGCAATGGATTCTCGCCCATGATATCGGCGAGATTTCCCAAACAGAACTGCAGAAATACAACTACAAGGGCTCGCTACTCCGGGACCAGGAGATTTCCTGCTGCCTCAAGCATATCACTGCCTGGGAAAAAATTGCCGCAGGGTCCCACGCAGGCGGCTTTGTTTTTGAAGACGATATCTTGATCGATCTGCAACATTTTGCCCCGGTAGTCAATGAAGCAATCGCGGAATTTCATGCAAACTTCCCCAATCATCTTGGCTGCATCTGCCTTGGCGACGGTTGTGCCCTGTATGTTCCTTGGACCAGAAAAAAAAAAGGGACGCGACTCTATGCCGCGGAATATGTGCGGGCGGCGGACTCCTACTGGTTATCCCGGAAAACTGCACAGCGCATGGTTGACTGGATCATGCAACACGGTTTTGACAGGCCGGCCGACCATGTCATTGATGAAATCTGTGCGCAGATCGGCATCCCGATTTTGTGGATGGAGCCACCGGTCGTTAGCCAGGGATCACACACCGGCCGTTTTCGGTCAAGCATTCAATTGCAGGAAAACGGTTATAAAATCGGCAAAAAAATCGAATGGCTGTTCAAGAGAATCCGCCGCAAGTATCTGTTTCCCATTTTAGGCATTGATCTCACCAAACGATAATTCTCCACTCATTCAGACATCAGCACCGGACAAACAATGCGACTTGATCACAAAATTGCCGATTTCTTGGGATACGACCTGGTAAAGAGCAAAAAAAATATCCTGCTGCATCGCCATCTTCGCAATCTTTTCGCCTTGCTGGATATAGATTGTGTTCTTGACGTGGGGGCAAACTATGGTCAGTACGGAACAATGCTGCGGGATGCCGGATACCGGGGCCGGATTATTTCCTTTGAGCCGGTTTCAGCCAGTTATCAACGCCTTCAACAGACTGCCGCCAAGGACGGCAACTGGGATACCTACAATTTCGCCCTGGGCAGCACGGAACAGCAACAGGAAATCCATGTTACCGCAGCCTCCGATTTCGCCTCTTTTTTACAGCCCAGCGAGTTTTCGAAAAATACCTTTGGTGACGTTGTCGCGATAGCCAAAAACGAACGCGTACACATCAAAAGGCTCGATGATGTTTTCGCTACGATCATAAAAAAGCAAAACCAGGCCAGGATCCACCTGAAAATGGATACCCAGGGATATGATCTCGATGTCTTTAAGGGCGCGGGAAACTCCCTGCAAAACATCACCAGCATCCAGTCCGAGCTTTCGGTGCTTCCGGTATACGAAGGCATGCCGGATTATCTTGAATCCCTTACCACCTATCGCAACGCAGGCTTTGAAATCACGGGGATGTTCCCTGTATCCCATGACAGCGCAACGCTTATGGTCATTGAGTTTGACTGTGTACTCCGCAGGAAAGACCAGCCGAAAACGATGCCCCGGTGAACCCCGGGAAAACGATTCAAGTCCGGGAATCCGGCTTTGCAGAGCGCGCCAGGGCGAATTGGGCGCCACACCAGAGCATCAGAAATCGCCCTTCCCCGGCCGTAGAAAAATGGCCGCTGAAGAGACTGGTTGCGCACCAGGCCAGCAGGACGCCAAGACCGAGGATACGATCCGCCCCCGAGACCCCCTGCCAGAAAAAAGAGCCGATAAATCCGAGGAACACCAGCAGGCCCACCAGCCCGAGCTCGGCCGTCACCTTGAGATACTGGTTATGGGGATCGTCAATCACGATTCCTTCCCAGCCGGAAACCCCCTTCACTTTCTCCCGATAGGCTTCCTTCAGCCCGCCCAGCCCGTAGCCAAACAATGGGCGCTCCCGGATAAGCTGCACCGTATTTTTCCACATCACCATGCGGATACCCATGCTCGTGTAATTTTTTTCCTGTTTATAATCACGCATCTCGTCCACT
>JAJZRF010000066.1 GCA_021847425.1 Deltaproteobacteria bacterium
ATCCTGCTGGCGCTTCCCACAAAAAAAAGCCCCTGCTTCTCAACAAGAAGCAGGGGCTGACACAATCAATTCCGGATACTGTTCAGGCAGGTTTAACCACGGCGCCGGAACGGATACAACGGGTGCAGACACGGACATGCATGCCATTGCCACCGGCGGTGGCCATTCTTACCCGTTGCAGATTCGGCAGCCAGCGCCTTCTGTTCTTATTGTTGGCATGGCTTACATTATTGCCGGTGGTCGGGCCTTTTCCACAAATCGCACATTTTTTTGACATGACAAAACTCCTTTAACAAACCGCGCCAGCGGGTATCTTGAAATCAACATATGGAGACCGCCTGATTTCTTCCGGCTTGGTCCCTTTTCAAAGAGGAAAATGTATACACCTTCTCCCTGCACTTGACAAGTATTTTGTTCTCTTTTTTTGTCCACACAGGGAAAAGCATGACCCGGACAAAAAGACCGGAACAAACCGGAGTGAGCCGTGTCTTGTTACCACAGGATCAAAAGCCCTTTGCCCGCTTCCCGCCATCCATCCCCGGCGCGGCAGACAACCAAGGACCGCTTGCACACTGAAATCCCGGCCTCACCGGGAGTTTTTTTATTGACAGCCCAAGGCAAACATGAGTAGAAATTACAGCCGATTATACAAAAGGACTACATTGCCCTCAAGACAGTACCGCCTGTCTTTATTTCTCCATCCATTTCCCTCCGGAATCACCTCGTTCACAAGGCACATATGAAAAAAACAGAAAACATGGTGTGGCGTTTTTTCGCATCGGTCAAGCTTGCTCTTTTTTCCCTGCTGATCCTGGCCACGACCTCCGTCATCGGCACGCTTATTCCACAAAAGAACCCCCCCGAATTTTACATCGAGGCCTTTGGCCCGCGCACCGCACAGTTTTTCCGACTGCTCGATGTGCCGGACATGTACAACTCATGGTGGTTTATCAGCCTGCTTCTGCTTTTCAGCATCAACCTCATCGTCTGCACCATCGATCGCCTGCCCAACGTCTGGCAGATGGTGGTGATGAACAATCTTGACACCCCGCCGGATCGGTTGGAAAAAATGCCGAACCGCCATGTGTTCCATGCCCGTGGGGATGTCGAAAGCATTGCAAAAATCGCCAAAGGTATTCTTGCGAAAAGCGGCTGGAAAACACAAGGTGAAAATAACCCAGCCGGCTCACTCCTTTTTTCGCAAAAAAAGGCCTGGAGCCGGCTGGGGGTCTATGCGGTTCACCTGAGCATCCTCGTCATTTTTGCCGGGGCCATCATCGGCTCCTTGCTCGGATTCAAGGCAGGCGTCATGCTTCCGGAAGGAGGCGTCACCGACACCGTTTACGAAACCGGCACAGGGAAACCCATCCCCCTTGGCTTCACCTTGCAATGCGAGGGCTTCAACGTCTCGTTTTACGCAGACGGAACAACACCGAAGGAATTCCGCTCCACCCTCAAAGTTATTGACAGCTCGGCCAAGGAGCTGCCTCCGGCCAAAGATATTATTGTCAACGATCCTTTGAGCTACAAGGGGATCACCTTTTACCAATCCAGCTACGAACCCATGCAGGGCTTCAACATCAGCATCGTCAACAAGGCCACCAAGGTCCGGCAGAATTTTCAGGTTCCCTTTGGCGAAAAAATCCATTGGCCCGGCACCGGGATCGATTTCGGCATCATCAACCAGCAGGTTCGCAGCCGCATGGGTGATGTGGACAAGCTGAAGGTCTGGTTTTCCGATGGACAAGGCGAGCCCAGTATTTTCTGGATGGACAACAACGCAAAACAGACCATTTCCAGCCCGGCAGCCGCATACGAATTCCAGGCACACCAGGTTTACGCCACCGGCCTCCAAGTGGCGAAGGATCCCGGGGTCTGGACCGTCTATGTCGGCTGCATCCTCATGCTGACAGGCCTCTACGTTGCTTTCTTTCTTTCGCACCGAAGAGTTTGGGTCTATATTGTCAGGGAAGAAGCCACGGACCGCTGCAGAGTATTGGTTTGTGGCGTCAGCAGCAAAAACAAAATCGCCTTTGAAAATGAATTTTCCGCCCTTGTCGAATGTTTCACACACGACTCCACGTTTCAAAACGCTTAAGGATCTGCCATGAATAGTTCACAACTCTTGGGCATTACAACGCTTGCCTATCTTCTCTCCGCAATTCTTTATATTGCCATCTTTGTTTTTCGGGCAAAAAAACTCGGTCTCTTCGCCACGCTGATCACCGCCTGCGCGTTTCTGATCAACACCATCGGTATCGGCCTGCGCTGGCATGAATCGTATCAGATGGGCATCGGCTACGCGCCCCTTTCCAACATGTACGAGTCCCTGGTGTTTTTCGCCTGGGCCATTACTCTTTTCTACCTCGTTCTTGAATTAAGGTATAAAAACCGGGTTCTAGGCGCTTTTTCCATGCCCTTTGCCTTCCTGAGCATGGCCTATGCCTCGTTTTCTCCCGAGTTCGGCAAGGAAATCAAGCCGCTGATTCCGGCCCTGCAAAGCAACTGGCTCATTGCCCATGTCATTACCTGCTTTGTCGGTTATGCAGCATTTGCGGTGGCCAGCGGCATGGGCGTCATGTATCTGCTCAAGGACCGGAAGACGAACGGGGCACCCGGTACCCTCCTTGCCTCCCTGCCCGAGCTCAAGGTGATTGATGACATCATCCATAAAACTCTGGTTTTCGGTTTCCTGTGGCTCTCGGCCGGCATTATCACCGGCGCCGTCTGGGCCAACGCCGCCTGGGGCACCTACTGGAGCTGGGACCCGAAGGAAACCTGGTCGCTGATCACCTGGTTTGTCTACGCGGCGACCCTTCATGCCAGATTCACCAAAGGATGGGGGGGACGGCGCATCGCCTGGCTGGCCATTATCGGCTTTATTTCCGTGGTTTTCACCTATTACGGCGTCAACTTTCTGCTTTCCGGCCTGCACAGTTACGGTGCCCGTTAATCCCCCACGCCACATGGAATAACAAGGTTTGAACGGAAGTCTTCTTCCTGCTTGACAATGCTTGGCAAGTGGGTTTATAAAATAGCATTTGTAAGTGAATGGGGGGTCATAAACCCACTTTTAATAACCAACTGTATTACGGGAGAAACACGATGAAGAAGACCATTATCTGTTCCGCTGCATTCGCACTTTTGTTCGGTTTTGCTGTAGCCAGCAATGTTCTCGCCGAAGAGAAAGGCCCGGCCGAGATCACCCTGAAGACCGAGGCAGCCAAGAAACCTGCGGTATTCCCCCATGCCAAGCATCAGGCCAAGCTGAAATGTGATGACTGCCACAAGAGCGCCGACTTCCCGAAGGACAAGAAGTGGAGCATGAAGGCGGGTCATGCCCTCTGCCAGGGTTGCCACAAAGCCAAGAATCAGGGCCCGACCAAATGCCCCGATTGCCATAAATAAGTCGCCTGTTTCATAGGCAAAAAAAAGCTGCTCAATCGAGCAGCTTTTTTTTGCCTTGTACTATCCCTGCAACCAAGGGTCAATCACCAATCTATATCTCAAGCTGGTCCCTCACTCCTGATCACAGGGAATCATAATCTCACGGGACCCCACCCACCTTTTTTTGCTTCGCCACTCTTCACCTCAGCACATCGATTCGGGTTCCGCCCCATTGCCCTGCTTTGCCAAGGAAACCACGCTAAAGATGGCGGCAATGGCGGAAAACGGCCCCAAAAGAAGAAACAGAAAAAAGGCTGCAATCCCCCAAAACACCTCACTGATTTGACTAAAGGAAATCCTCGCCGGAACGATTCCCGTTTTTTCGTCCACACCCAGGGCGCCGATATTGATTTTATCCAGAAACTGCGTGATGGTGGTCATTGTCGTTCTCCTTGTGTAAAAAAAACCGTATCCAGACTCAGGCGGCAACATCCCCGGACCTCTGTTCCACGCTGATCTTCCTGGGAACAAGGCCGCTGGACATAAAAGCCGTGCATTGCTTTCTTTTCTCAAAAGAGCAGTCAGCAATATTCCAGCACGGGGTGTACTGCAAAAGCTTCTTGATGGCCGCGATGCTGATACCATGCTCATGGATCATGTCCCGCAGACACTGCACCCACTTAATGTCATCCATGGTGTAGTAGCGCCACTGCCCCTTTCGTAACGGTCTGACCAGATTCTCCCTTTCGTAGATCCTTAAAGTGCGTGGATGCACTTCCAGCATTTTCGCCGCAGTTCCTATGGTGAAGATTGCCTTGTTATCAGATATCATTGTCTCTACTCCGGTTTGAACTTCCAGCGGACAGGACTTCCTGTCCGCTGGAGGTCATTTGTCTTTACTCAGCCTCACGAAGGACAGTGGATCAATGATGACCGCTGTGCCGGAAGGCCTTGCCGAAAAACCGCTCGCCGAGCAGGAACCCGAGACCAACAACACCGAAACCACCCAAAGCGACCAGGAACTCGGCCACGGAGGGGACATAGGAAAAATAGGTCGGCAGATCATCAAAACCGGTATAAATCGGCACGATCTGACCGGCGACAACGAGGTCATAACGCTGAAAGTAGGCACCAACCAAAACCATAAGGGCAGCTGCGACCAGGGCTTGCTGGCTCTTCATCCGGGACAGGGTCAAGATCACGATGGGGGCAAGCATGCCGACCACGGTCTCAAAAATCCAAAAATTCATGGAGAGCGGCCCCTGGATCAGACTGAGGGCAGCAAGACGGGCAGCCTCGGTTCCGCCTGCAAAATCAGCGATAAACTTCCAGGTCGTGGCAACGACGAGCAGCACCAAGGTGCTGAACATAACCTTGCCAGCACCCTGAAGACCTTCACGGGTGGTCGGGCTCATTTCCTCACCACGCATCTTATAGGCCAGGTTGCTGAACAGAATGATCGCAGCGGAACCAGTCATCACGGCGGAGGCAAGAAAATAGACGGGCAACTGAGAGCCGTACCAGAAAGGACGAGAGGAAAGGGTCGCAAACACTGCGCCCAGGTTGGTGTTTGCCGCAAGCTCGGCAAGGGCGCCGAACACCCCAAGGGTAACGGCCATGGAGTATTTCTTGGTCAGGATCAGGTAAAACTCGACAAACATGAAGCCGACGGCCATGCTGTACAGGGTTCCCATCCACCAGATGTTGGAGGTCAGGTTCGGGGAGAGCACGTTGTACAGGAGCATGCGGTGAGGGTTTTCAAGCTCGAGGCCAATGATGGTGAACCCACCGAAAATAACCACGATGGAGAGATACACCATACGGTTGGCAAGCGGGGTCAGACGGTTGTGCCCAAAAATGTGGCTCAGGACGGCAAGAAGGCAGAGCCCTGTGGAGATGATGGCGAAATAGGCATAATTTGCGATCAAGATACCCCAGGGCATCTCCCTGGTGTTGTTAAAGGCATGTTCATGACCAACAACCTGCGCATACAGACCCGCGCCGACACCGACAAGGGCCAGAACCGCGCAAAGAATGATGGCTTTGGTCACGGTCGGGGTAGCGACCTTTTCCTCTGCCACCTCAGCGATTGAGAATGTGTTCAACATGATTTTTCCTCCCGAAGATTTTTACATACAGATTAACAGTTAGTGTTCAACTCACTCCCGGCCAGGGAGTTATTTTCTTGTAAGCTTTTTAACTTTTCAATTTCAGCCTGTACCCAAACAGTTGCTGATGCCTCCTGGGAAAGGACTACTTTCCGGGCCGCCACCCGTTGATTGAGGAGTTTTCCTCTCCAGAATGTTTCTTGGACTATCCCCGGCCACCTCCTTTTCTGTGCATACGCTTATTTGGACAACGGGATTTTCCCGGATTTTCCCGCGCTGCATCCCATGTCACTTGTAGTAGTGAGCAAGGTACGTGCCACAACAAAGCATCTTTTACTATTTTCTCTTTAGCTTCCTATTTTCCATAGAGAACCAGACAGTTAGAATTATAAAACCATTCATTTCATATCTTTCGCGGACACATCATGTTGCAGGTTATTTAACCGTATGGACAATTTTTGATCCTATTCCCGAAATCATTAGGGCTCAATATGGTCCCACAAAAAATAAGCGTCCCAAAAAATCGAAATACACAAAAAGTCACGTTTTCAACGAAATACACAAAGTTCACAAAAACCATTCCCTTAACGACCAATCACCATCTCCAAATCGCCTTTGACACATCACAATATTTATTTATTTAAAATCAATAAGATACGTACTGATTGCTCATTATGAGCCCGATAGAGATGTCACTAACGGCGACAACCGCGATTAAAAAATTTCTTTTGATTGAAATTCATAGAATGAAAAACAGTCTGTTTTTACACGCCAAGCACAGACTGGAATCATAAAAGACACGGGGCATCCCCCCTTAAAAAGCTGCCATCAAGAGATTTGCAACAATCCGAGAGTCCTTAAGACGAAAATCCACCTATTATTTGACAACATGAATTGCAAGGTGGTTATAGGGATGGACCCATGGCTTACTACGACGACAGTACCAATTGCGGCCATGTTTCCCAAAAAAGAGAGAAGAACTGGGGGAAGGATGGGGGATGGAGAGACAAGGGGAAATAACAAAAAAAAAGCGGAAGGCCTTTTTACCTCAAAGGCCTTCCGCTTAAAAAGCTACCATTCTACAGTTCAATCCGCAGCTTTAACTATCACACGGACGGATAAATTGCAGCCATAAAGGAAATCAATGTTTAACCGGAGCCTTACCCTGGGGAGCGGCTCCGGTTAATCGATTGTACCCCTTCACCCCGGCATGACAGGATGTGCAGCGGGTGTTGGCGGCAAACGCCATCTGCCCGTCATGGCATGCGCCACAGTATTTACCCTTATACAAGGAATCCATGGTGAAATCGGCATTCTTCTCGGCAGTGCCGGCAGCCATTTCAAAAAGCTTGTCATGGCAATTGTCACAGGTAAGCCCGGCATCCATGGTGTGGATTTTATGAACAAAGACAACCCCCTTCACGGGTTTTGCCCAGACAATTGGCGCCTGTGGCCCATAGGTGCCCTCATCGTAAGCCTCCTCACCAAAAGACAGGCTGGAAAAAACAAGGAGGCCAACAACAGCCGCCAAGCCCACCATATTCATTACGCTCTTGTTATTGCGTTTCATTACGGCTATCTCCACGGTTTGGTTAGTCATTCATGTAAAACACGTTCGGCATGGCGCCGGTCTCAGGCCGAAGAACCCAGACAACCTTATCTGGCATGTGGATCAGCTTATAGGCTTCACTGTCGTAATCGGTGAGGTCCCCGAAAATCCGAACCCCAGCCGGACAGGCCGCAGCACAGGCGGTCTTACTTTCGCCCTTGGACAAACGGGTGTCGTAGCAGAAATTACACTTGTCAATGGCCCGATTTTCTTCCTTAAAATACCGAGCGTTATAAGGACAGGCGGCCATGCAGGTCTTACAGCCGATACACCGCTTGTAATCCATCATGACTATACCGTTTTTCTTATCCTTGTAGGTTGCGGTGGTGGGGCAAACCCGAACGCAAGGCGGCCGGTTGCAATGATTGCAGAGCACAGGCATGAAAACCCGCTCTTTCGCCCCCCTTTCAATCTCCCGTTCCCGTTGGAGAATCGTGGTACGATAGCCATAGGAAGGAACGTTGTTGGTCTTTGCACATGCCTCCAGGCACCGCTCGCAATCAATACAGCGGTTCTGGCGGATAACCATGGTATAATGAGGTTTATAAGGGAAAGCTCCGGTTGCCGGCACCGGCCCCATGTCGCTTTGGGCTTTCCGCGCGGAGGTCAGGGAAAGCACGGACCCTCCGACAAAAACACCGGTTACAGCCAAACCAAAACGAAGGAATCGGCGCCTCTCCTCGGAAGGAAGGTTTTCGGCCCCTTCATTCTCGAGTTTTTCAAGATCATCTATCTTCATTCTCACGTCTCCTCAATGTATTTCAGAAGGATGCTCGACCTCCTCCACCCTTCAGGAATTGGATAAACCGGAAGGCACTTAAGCAATTAATCTCCAGATTAATTGCCGATGGATAAATTCCGCTCATTGTAATTTGACAAACCCGCTTGTCAAGATAATTTTAGCAGATAATTTTAGCGGTTTGAGAGCAAAGTTTTCCATGTGCCTGCATGGGATGAGCCCCAAATTCCTCCGATTTTCTACTCCCCTGAGAAAAAACATGCCGAGGCGTTCCTTTCCACAAGCGTACTTTCTCTTTTTTTGATATATCCTGAAAGACTCAAGAATAATTCTTAACAATAATCCGACACCCAACACACCACTATTTCATAAACAATGGAAACCAAACCCACCACCCACTTATTCCCTGCCGTTCAGGAAGCAGTTTTCACCGTGAATGAAAACTGGCAAATAACCTCCTTTAACGAAGCAGCTGAAAAACTCATGGGCCTCACCACTGGTGACGTTATCGGCAAGAGCTGCCAGGACGTTTTCGGCGGCACAGGCAGATTCGAGGCATTGTGCAGCCTGTACGGGCCACTGGCCTCTGGCCACGCCATGCACGGGCTGCGGGTTGTGATGGGGAAGCCGGACAGCGCGGAATCCGCCATCCTCCTGGTTACCGCGATCCCAATTCCCGACAAAAACGGCAAACTTGCCGGAGCAATCATCACCCTCCGCGACGCCAGCGACCCTGGCCAAATCTACCCTCTGGTTTTGGACAGCATTGCCGATGGCGTTTTCACCGTAGACAGGCTCTTTCGCATCACCTCCTTCAACAAGGGGGCCG
>JAJZRF010000022.1 GCA_021847425.1 Deltaproteobacteria bacterium
AGAGGTTTGCGGAAAAGCCCTTATACCCCACGGTCATGGACGGTTGCACGACAACACTGTCCTTGCTCAGCTCAAATCCACGCCAGATATACTGACTGTATGCGCCAACGGTCAGATTCCCGGTGGGCTTTTCTTCCTCGGCACCGGCCAGGCCGGAAAACATGGACAGACATACCCCTGTAACAGCAACCCCAGTCAGCAGCTTCTTCGCAACCTTTCTCATGCTCTCTCTCCTTTTGTAAAAAAATGATTCACCAGAACAACAACCCTGGATGTTCCCTCCGGAGGTTGCTACCGAGCACCCTTGCGCTCTTGCATCTTGGCTATTCATTTTCCGTGCCAAACAAAAGCAAGAGGGCGAAAACGGCAAAACGAGTTGAAATCAAAGAAGAAAAACCCATCACTCACCCCAAGACACGCTACGCGAATTACATTTTTGAATAATCATATACAAAATCACCACCAAAACAAACAAAAATGTAATTCGCGGTTTTCGCCCAGTTTATTTTTTTCAAGAGCACCCGCCGCCCGAGCCGACACAGCCGCCGGAGGCGCAGGACTTCTTCCGTTTCCGCAAGGGCGCGACACTGGCGCCTTCGTATATCGCCTTCAGGCCGTCCATGATAAACCCGCCCATCTCCACCGGCCGCAACCCGGTTTTTTCAAGAATCTCGCGGGGCGTCTCGCCCACGCCGCTCACCAGAACCGCCCGGCAGTCATTCAATGCCCGGGCCAGCGAGGTCCAGCGCTGCAGACCGCCGCTCACCTTGGGAGCTGGCCGCTCTTCCACAAGCAGATACTCATCCCCCTTCCGTTCGTAGATCTGGAAGCGATTGGCTTCACCAAGGTGCTGATTGACCAGAACCCCCTCCATGCTGGCCACTGCCACATAGGGCCGGATCTCCGGAGGCAGAGGTGGCATCTGCGCGCAGGCGGAAAGGCACCCTCGCATCTCCTCGGTACGGTCCTGGTCGAGCAGCCCCACCGCGTCGGCCCGACAGCGGGTGCAATGACGCATCTGCGGCAGAAACTTTTCCGCCTCGGTGCGCAGCGCACCGACTTCCTCCTTGGACGGCTCGCGGATCGTGCCAAAGGGGGTGCCCACGTTGGGAAACATGGCCATGCAGTTGAAGAGATCCGCGCCCAGTCCCTGCATGGTTTCCGCCACCTTGATGATATGCTGGTCGTTGATCCCCGGAATCATGATGGAATTGATCTTCACCGTGATCCCATGCGCTTTCAGGGCTCTGACCGCTTCCAGCTGCCGGGAAAGCAGCAGCTCCGCCGCCTGCCGCCCGTGATAGGCAACCTTGCCGTCGCGGACCCAGCTGTAAATCCTGGCGCCCACCTCCGGATCAACGGCATTGATGGTGATGGTCACATGGGAGACATTCAGCTCCGCCAGCTCGGGGATATAGGGCCCAATGGCCAACCCGTTGCTGGCCAGGCACAGAATCATCTGCGGAAAATTCTTATTGATCAAGCGCATGGTTTCCATGGTCGCCTCTCCATTGGCAAAGGGGTCGCCAGGCCCGGCAATACCGGCCACGGTAATGCGCGGCTCCTTTTCCAGAACCTTGCCCATGTACACCAGGGCCTGCTCGGGACTCAAAATGGTGCTGGTCACCCCGGGCCGGGACTCATTGACACAGTCGTACTTGCGGTCGCAATAATTGCACTTGATATTGCAGTTCGGGGCCACCGGCAGATGGACGCGGCCTGCCTGCCCTTTCATCGCCGGATTGAAACAGGGATGCTTGCTCAGGTCCTTGTGTATCTCGCTCATGATTTTCTCCCTTTTTGATAGCTGTCAGTCTTCAGCCTTCAGCTATCAGCTCAAGGCTGACCGCTGATAGCTGACAACTGCTTTATTTTTCACATATAGCTGTAGCCGACCTCGGAGCTGTCCTGCTTTGCCATGATCATCGCATTGGCGATCAGGTCGAAAAGCTGCTGCGCTCCGTGGTAGCCGATATGCAGGAGCCGCTGGCCGCCCACCCGGTCGTGGATGGGAAACCCCACCCGGATCAACGGAATGCTTAAATTCCGGGCCAGGGTATAGCCCTTGCTGTGACCGAGGAAAAAATCAGGCTTCAGCTCCGCGGCCAATTCGCCTATCTCGTGGAAATCCATCCCCTCATGTATCCGTGGCATTTCCACAGCAAAGCCTTCCACCGCCTTTTCGATGGCCTTAACAAAGGAGCCGCTGGTGCCGCCCGAGGCGCAGAGCACCGGCTGCACCCCGATCTCGGCCAGAAACGAGGTCAGGCCGATAACCAGATCCTCTTCGCCGTACACCACGGCCCGTTTGCCGAACACGTACTTATGGCCGTCCACCAGGCTGTCCACCAACCTACCCCGCGCCATGGCGTACTTCTCCGGCGGGGGGTTGCCGGAAAGGTCGCTCAACACCTCGAAGAACCGGTCCGTTTCCCTGATGCCCACCGGCATGCCCAAACGGTGCAGGTCCACCCCGTATGCTTTCTCAAGGTGTTTGCCTCCGGAGAGCTGGTCCGGCAGGGTATGGCCGAACTCCACGGTTGCCTTGGCTCCGCCCATGGCCCGGATATCGCTGATCCTGGTCCCGCCCTTGGGAATCAGGGGATAGTCCCGCAGGGCCGGCCCGTCGAGGGTTTCGGAAAAATCAGGCAACACGGTGGCAGTCAAGCCGCAATCGGCAACGATCTCCTTGAGGCTCCGCAGATCAGCGGCCGAGAGAAAGCCGGGCAGGATGTTCACCGTGGAGTTGGCGTCCGCCGCCACGGTCAACTGCTCCACCAGCCCCCGCACCGCCGCATGGAACCCCTCCATGTGGGTGCCCGAATAGCTCGGGGTGGAAACCTGCACCAGCAGCGGGCCGCCGTCCCGCATGAACTCCCGGCGGTACTCGAAGAGCAGCCGTTTCACATCGTCGCCGATGGTTTCGGTGAGACAGGTGGTGGCGATGCCGATGAGGGCCGGGTGGTATTTCTCCGTCACGTTTTTCAGGCCCAGCTTCAGGTTTGCGCCGCCGCCGTAGACCGCGTTCTTCTCCCCCAGCGAGGAGGAAGCGATGTCGATGGGTTCGTTAAAATGGCTGATGATGTAGCGCCGCATGTAGGTGGCGCACCCCTGGGAGCCGTGGAGAAAGGGCACCGCCCCTTCCACGCCCCGAAAAGCGAGGCTGGCGCCCAGCGGCTTGCACAGCTTGCAGGCATTGGTGGTGGAGACATACTGGGGGACCATCTTAGTCATGGGGCACCTCCTGCACGGTTTCACTTTTCCGGGGCACGAACCGCCACACCGGGCTCATCACCGAGGAGTACACCTCGCGGGCAAAGTTGAGCATGCCGGCAAACCCGGCCAGCATCTCCTTGCGTTCGTGGTTGTGGTCGCAGAAGGCCACGCCCAGCTTATAGGCGATGGGCCGCTCCTTGACCCCGCCCACGAAGATGTCCACCTCCTTTTCCTGGAGAAACGCGGAAAGCTCCAGGGGGTTGGAATCATCCACGATGATGGTGCCAGGGTCAGTGATCTCGGCCAGTTCCGCATAATCCTCCGGGGTCCCGGTCTGGGAGCCGACCATGACCGCCTGCATGCCGATGGCGCGGAAGGCCTTGACCAGGGAAAACGCCTTGAACGCCCCTCCCACATAGATGGCGGCCCGCTTGCCGGCCAACGCCTGCCGGTATTTCATCAGCTCCGGCATCAACAAGGAAAGCTCCTCCTTGACCAGCTCCCGCGTGCGACGCATCATCTCCTCGTCCTTGAAAAACGCGGCCACCGCATAGAGCGATTCGGCCATGTCCTCAACGCCGAAGTAGGAGACCCGCAGCGAGGGGATGCCATAGTCCTCTTTCATCATCCGGGCCAGATCCATGGTGGAGCCGGAGCACTGCACCACGTTGAGCGCGGCTCCATGGGCCCGCTGGATGTCTCCCACCCGGCCGTCCCCGGTGATGTTGGCCACCACCTCGACGCCCATCCGGGTAAAGTAGTCGCGGATCAGCCAGATCTCCCCGGCCAGGTTGAAATCGCCCAAAATGTTGAGGCTGTACTTGGATATCCCGCTGATGTCGCCCATGCCCACCAGTTGCCGCATGGCATTGCAGGCGGCCTTGTACCCCTCCCGCTTGTTGCCCTTGAACCCCTCCGACTGCACGGGCAGAACCGGAATCCCCTTTTCCTCGCTCACCCTGCGGCACACCGCCGCCATGTCGTCGCCGATGATCCCCACGATGCAGGTGGAATAGACAAAGGCCGCCTTGGGCGCGTGCCGGTCGATGAGTTCGACCAGGGCGCTGTAGAGCTTTTTCTCGCCGCCGAAGATGACGTCGGCCTCCTGCATGTCCGTGGAAAAACTCAAGCGGTGCAGTTCCGGCCCGGAGGAGAGCGCCCCCCGGATATCCCAGGTGTAGACCGCGCAGCCGATGGGGCCATGCACCAAGTGCAGGGCGTCGGCGATTGGGTACAGCACCACCCTGGAGCCGCAGAACACGCAGGCCCGCTGGCTCACCGCTCCGGCCAGGCTGTCCTTGTTGCACTCCATGGCAAAGGGGGCTTCCCCGGTGCGGTGTATCGAATCCTGTCGTTCCTGCAACGCTGCTTCCATGGCACCCGTGCTCCTGTGTAATGAGTTACAAAGGGGTAAGAGCAAGGGGTGTGCCACGCAGGGGAAATAATATTTTCTTGTTTGATTACATGATGTTATAGAGATAATAGCTCAGGGGCTGAAACGGAAAGGGGCAAGGAGGGTTGTGTAATGTTTGCGACAAAAAAGAAGGGGGTGGACATTTCTGTCGGTCCACGGACTTGGAGAACAACACAGATTCCGGGGGATGATCCGGATTTTCCACTGTACAGTGCTCCCGAGAGACGCTACAGTAAAGGCGGTCAATCGCCCTTCGAGGAGAATCATGTCGTGAATATCAGATTTTCAGAGGATGTCATCCCGTTAAGCGACCTGAAAGCAAACCCCGGCAAAGTCATACGGCATGTCTCCGAGGCGCATCGGCCGGTATTGTTGACCAGCCGGGGGCGAGGGGTGGCGGTGGTGCCGGACCTGCGGGATTATGAAAAGACCGAAGAGGAATGTTCTTTCATGCGAGCCGTGGTCAAAGGCATGGTGGAGTTGGATCAAGGACACGAGACATCCCTTGCCGAGGTGAAAAAACGGTTGGGACTGACCTAGAAATGACCGGGACGATACCCATAACCTTCGCGGAGTCCGCAGTTCAGGACGCCGTGCACTTGTAATTTTAATTCACCTCTGGTTGACAGAGATTTAAGTATTATGTCCCGAATGGCGCTAGTTTAAGGTTTTTGCCTGGGAGATCACCCACAATGATCGGTTAAAACTACGACCTCGCCGATTTGACGACGCACAGGGGAAAGTGCCCCTCAACACAATCGGCGGCAAGAAAAAACTACCAGCGGCTAATATCGCCTAAGCATAAAATGTGAGAGACTCAGAGACGCAAAAATCATGCTGAAATCGCTTAAACTAGCGCCATTCTATTATGTCCCCTGAATTATGAGGCAGGAAAATAAACAGGCGCTCGAAGCCGGAATTACTCGCAAACGTAATTTTCCCCTGGAATAGTCTAACAAGCTGACAAACCGGGAGGATTCCATGCGTTTCCCCATAACCTTGGGCATCCCGCTTTACACCCACATGACAAGGAGTCCGAAGTGAAAGATATTCGGTGGAAACAGCGCTTCGACAATTACACCAATGCGTTGCAAACCCTCAGCAGGGCGGTGGAATTATCCAGACAGCGCGATTTGTCGGAACTGGAACAGCAGGGGGTAATTCAGGGGTTTGAGTTTACCCACGAACTTGCCTGGAATGTGTTGAAGGATTATCTCGAAGAACAGGGATTTGTCGGCATCGTCGGTTCCAGGAATGCAACCCGCGAAGCCTTCAGGAACGGGCTGCTCGATGACGGGGAAACATGGATGGACATGATCAAGGCCCGCAACCTGACCTCGCACACCTACGACCCTCACATCGCGGAGGAGGTTGCGAAAGACATTCTGACCCGATTTTATCCCGCCTTTGTCGCAATGGCACAACGCTTCGGCGCGCTTGCCGGTCAGCCGGACACCAACCCATGAACCACGGCCTGCCATCGCAGACAGTGAAAAAAATCCACACCGTATTCAGCCGCTTTCCAGCCATCGAGAAAGCGGTTTTGTACGGCTCCCGCGCCAAGGGCACTTACAAAACCGGCTCGGACATCGACCTGACCCTGTACGGCGATGCCCTGACCACGGCGGAACTTGGCGCCATTGTCGAGGAACTTGACGACCTGCTGTTGCCCTACCAGATCGACCTCTCGATTTTTGACCAGATCGCCCATGCAAAACTGCGGGAACATATCGAGCGCGTCGGGGTGGTGTTTTACGAGAAGGGTAAAAGCGCAAATTGGAGAATCTCGAAGATCTCGGGAATAGTCATGATTTGATGCGTTTCTTGCCGGAAGGCTCTGGGCTCAGGTCTTGAACAGTAAATTTACAGTATCATTTTTCCTGCTTACCCAAGAGCAGGCGCTCAACCGCTGACCGGTACGCGGCCAGGTCTTCGCGCTTGTCGATAGCCAGCACCAGAACGACCAGCACATCTTCCTCAACGCTATAGACCAAACGGTAGCCCTGCTTGCGCAATTTAATTTTGTAGCAATTACGCAGGTCACCATGCAGGTGCGAGCCAGGCGGGCAGGGTTGCTCGAGACGCTTTTTGAGTGCTTTGCGCAACACCGCCTTGATGCTCCCGTCGAGACCGTTCCACTCCTCGAGTGCTTCCGGCAAAAATTTGAGCCGGTACTTCGGGATACCTGGAACGACTTCAGATTTTGTCAATATCAACCTCGATGGCCGTGTCTTTGTGTGCCAGCCGGTGGCGTACAAGCTCAACCAGATCCAGATCGACCAACTTCTCGACCAAGGCTTCGAAAAGCTTAGGGGTGACCATATAAAAAGCGGGACGGTTGTGGTTGAGCACCGCTACCGGCTTTTCGCCTGCGGAGCGCAGTACCTGCGCCGGGTTCTTCTTGAACTCGGACATGCTGATCGAGTAGTCGGCGTAGATCGTATCCATACATTCCCTCCTTGAATTATCAGCTACAAATATAGCTCTGTTTACAGCCCTTTTCAAGGAAAAAATAAGTAGAGTAACGCACACGGCTTTCCGATGTCCTTCATGCCAAGGCGCATGCGCCGAGCCCACGCCTGCCACCACAGGAACCTTTCACAACCCATAGGCCCGAGAGTTCCGTCCTCCTTTTCTTGTCTTGATTAACCGTAATCGTTCGCCTGGGGCATAAAAGCCCGCAGACAGATGAGTTCCGTGGTGCGCCAGCCCTGATGCCGGTAGAAGTCGAGAGCCGGGATATTGTTGCGGTCGGCCAGAAGCTGCAGGCGCGAGGCCTTCTTCGCCTTGGCCCAGCCGCTGATCGCTTCGAGCAGCAGACGACCCACGCCGCGCCTGCGCCATGGTTCATGGACAACCACATCTTCAACCAGCAGGGACAGCCCGCCCTCCGCGGTCGAGACAAGCAACTGCCCGGAACACATGCCGACCACCTCCCCTTCCGCCTCGGCAACCAGCACACAGCCGCGCTCGTTTTCCAGCATCAGCGTGAGACCGCGCCGCTGCTTCGGCGCATCGAAAACAAAATCCTCTTCGATTGAAAAAAGCGCGGCCAGCAAGGAGACCAGGCTGTCAAGGTCCGCCGGTTCCGCGCTTCGTATCCTCACTCTTAGGTCAGACATGGCGCCCTCTTTTTTCCCCGCCGGAACCGGTCGCACAATGCACAGACCGGCTTGGTCCGGCTACAGAAATTCGATCCGGATATTTTCATCATCAGCCTGGGTCAAGGTATACAGGCCGCCGTCCGTGAAGGTTATCTCATGGGCTGCGGCAACGTTTTTCAGCCTGGCAATGGAGTCTCTGATCTCCCTTCCTTCCGCCTCGCTGTTGGCATGGATGAGGATCTCCTTGTCGTTGTCGGTGAATTGCAGGAGAAAGGCATTGTGGTCCAAAAACACCAGATCATCATAGGCGTAGGAAATCCCCATCCCGGCGGATTCCACAATTGCTTTCACAATCCCCAGAGGTCTCAGGTTCATGATTCACGCTTCCCGGCTAAAAGTTGTTGCTCCACCAAATCCTGCAGCCTGCCTGCCAGATCCAGCATGAGAGGAATTTCCGCCATGGCCGGCCCGGCGATATTGAAGGTATCCAGGTCACAGATCTCCTGATATTGATCCAGCTGCAACAGTCCCTCCCGGATGTCCGGCATGGCGCCGGGAAAGGCCTCATCCATGGCCTCGACCAGATCTTTCATGGTGTGGTTGTAGGGCAGTTTGCCCTCGCACATCAGGGCGGTCATGACGAATTTCTCAATTGCCATGGCGATAATGTTGTACAGGATCACGGTGGTGAAGGCTTTTTTCTGCTGCGCATAGGCTGCGGACGCGGTCTTGAGGAAGGCCTTGCCCTCACCCCAGAAATCTTCCCAGCCGCTTATGGGCTGGGCTTTTTTGAGGTCGGATAATAAAAAATTTGCGGTCGCTTCCATGGGAATGCTCCTCTTGTTTTCCGTGGGGAAGAAGGCTGGACGGATCCGCCATAATCCATAATCCTTTCTGATTGCCAAGCAATCTCAGTCAAGTTCTTTTCATATGCAGTCAAAATCCCATTGGCCCGCAGCCGAGCACCGGAGAGGCTGCCGAAAAAGGGCTTTGCACTGTTTGAGGCGAAGCCGAGTTTGCAAAGCCCCGGCAGCATTGAGGAGCACAGGGGCATCCCGCCTTCGGCGGGACCAGGGACACCGGGTGCCCTTTCTTTGGTTCGTTTCTTTGGGCAAACAAAGAAATGAACAGAAGGATAAAACGTATTCCTCTGACTTCTGAGTTTGCCTGGCAGCCAGATTACCCTGTGCCCCCTAGGAGGCGATCAGGTGCTCCGCCGCCGGGTTCCCCTCTTCGAGGCCATCCAGGATGGCGTCGATGGCCTCGTGGCTGTCCACCCCTTTGAACCACCAGTTCTCGGGCTGGATCACCATGATGGGGCCTGATTCGCACTGCTTCAGGCAGGTGGTGGCGGTGACCAGGCAGTTCAAGCCCCGGTCAAGGATTTCCTCTTCGAGATACTGCATGAAGCCGTCGGTCTGCTTGTGGCAGAGGCCCTTCTTGTCGCCGGCCACACGGAAGCTCTGGCAGACGAGGATCTGTCTTTTGGGAATTGCCATGGTGATGTTCTCCTCAGGTTAGAGCCGCTATTTGCGGCAGGTTGGTTTATTTTTGCCGCCGCCGAACAGAACATCCACAGTCCCGCCGATCTCGCCCCCGGTGATCAGCACCGTGATGCCGCGCTCTTTCAAGATCTGTTTGGGGTTTGCTCCGGCGCTGGCGGCAAGCAGCGCAAAGCAATCGGGCAGGGTGTCCGCCAGCTTTTCCCAGCGCAGCCCCCCGCCCCCAGCCTCGGGCAGGTCGCGGCGGCCGAGCAGACAGGTAAGTCCATCCTCCCTAGGGCCGTAGATCAAGGCCTGGTAGGCCTGGCCCAGGTGGAGATCCACCTCCATGCCGCCGATGCTGACCACGGCCACATTGGGCCGCTTGCTGCTTGGTTTGGGCAAGGCTGCCGCCACAAATCCGCCCTCGGTAATGGGCGCAATCAAGCTACCCCCGGATTCGGTTGCCTCCTGGTCCTCA
The DNA here is from genome assembly GCA_021847425.1 of Deltaproteobacteria bacterium. GTDB lineage: Bacteria > Desulfobacterota > Desulfobulbia > Desulfobulbales > Desulfurivibrionaceae > Thiovibrio. Next base: position 9,697 of record JAJZRF010000022.1, read on the forward strand.
TGCACCTCCAGGTATTTGCTCACCCGACTGCGGGCCACGGCCAGCATGGTGTTGTCCGCTTCCGGCGGAAAGCTCTGGCCTTCAGCCTCTTCCGCCCCCGGTTTGAACGGAACCAGGGTCATTGCCGCGGCGCCAAGTTGGGCCATGCGTTGCGCGACCTGCTCCAAATGGTCGTCATTGTAGCCGGGATAGAGGGTGGTCCTGATCGTGACCTTGATTCCCGCTTTCCGGAAAGCGACAACCGCCTGGGCCTGTTCGCTCAGAAGTGTTGCCGCGACTTCAGCCAGGGAGACGGTTTTTCTGCCTGGACGAATCCAGGCAAAGAGCTTTGTAAGTATCTCCGGATCAACCGCATCCACCCGCAGGGTCACCAGGCCGACGCCCTCTTCATCCAGGAGCGCTGCATACTGCTCCCCGCCCAGTCCCAAGGTGACGATTTCCACGGTCAGGGAGGGATACTTCTGTTTGAGCAGGCGAATGGTTTTCAGGGTGAGGCCGACCGTGGCCAGCGGGTCTCCAGGTCCAGCGATGACCACCTGCGGCGGCGTCCCTGTACTGCCGAGTACTTGTGCTGCCCACGCCAGAGCCTCTTCCGGCGACATGACCGGCGCAGGGGGCTGATCCGGCGCAAAACGAAGCCGGGCGTTGGCGTGCACCGCCACCGGCAGAGACAGTCTTCGCGACGTGCTAACAGAATCAGGCTTGCCGGGAGACATTTTTAGAAACGGAATTACAGTCATTGGGAAGCCTTTTGCCTTGAGCCGCCAGCTCTCAGCGACATTCTGATCGCTTACCGCTGATAAGCTGACGGCTTATTCGTTACATGACAAGCTCGAAGCTCTGCTCCGGCGCATCCCGGTCCAGACGGTCCAGCAAAACGCCGAGGATCTTCTCCAACAACCGCAAGCCGCCCTTGTAGCCGACCGTGGGAAAATACTGATGCCCCTGGCGGTCCAGGATGGGGAAGCCCCAGCGGACAAAGGGCACGTCTTCATCCCGGGCGATATACTTGCAATACGTGTTGCCGATCAGCAGATCCACCGGTTCGTTCTTGATCCACTGGTGGAGCAGGAACATGTCGCCCTTGGCCCGGACGTTGACCTCAAAGGGCATATCCTTGGTGATCTCCTTGATCCGCGCTTCAAACTTCTTGCCCGGCGTGCCCGTAACGATATGGACGGGGCACATATCGAGCGAAACCAAAAACTCGGTCATGGCGATGAGCTGATCCGGATCGCCCACCAGGGCCACCTTTTTATGGTAGAGGTACTGGTGCATGTCGGAAATCATGTCCACCAGCTGCCCGCGCTCCAAGGCTATTTCGTCGGGCACGCTCACTCCGGCGATCATCCGCAAGGCATCGATAAAACGGTCCGTGGCACTGAGACCGAAGGGCATGTCCAGCACGCGGCACGGCACCTTCATATTGGCATCCAGCCAACGGGCAGCCTCGCCGGAGCACCATTCGCCCAAGGCCAGGGTGCCGATGGAGTCGCCGGTGGATTTCAATTCCTTGACCGTGGTGCCGCCATCCGGAAACATCTTGTACTCGCCGGAAAGCGGGCCGTTCAACACGCCGGAGGTGTCCGGAAAAAGAATGCTTTTGACTCCGGCCAGCCCTACCAGCCGCTTGATCTCCTCCATGTCGGCCGGCTCCACCCATCCGGGGATGATGTTCAGCTTGCCGTTTTTCTTGCCGGTGGGCTCAGCCATCTTGGCCATGGAGATAACCATGCTGGAAAAGCCGGTAACATGGGAACCCACATAGCTTGGGGTGGAGCAGCTGATGACCTCCTTGCCCTTGGGTATCTTGCCTTCAGCATCCGCCCTCTTCTTGATCTGTTTCAGATCGTCACCAATGGTCTCGGAAAGACAGGTGGTGTGGATGGCGATAATCTCCGGGTCGTAGACTGCGAAGATGTTGTCGATGGCCTGGAGCATATTGGCCTGGCCGCCGAACACCGAAGCGCCTTCGGTGAACGAACTGGTGGCGGCGGAAACCGGCTCCTTGTAATGCCGGGTCAGGGCGCTGCGGTGGTAGGCGCAGCAACCCTGGGAGCCATGGCTGTGCGGCAGGCAACCGTGGATACCCAAGGCCGCATACATGGCACCGATGGGCTGACAGGTCTTGGCCGGATTGATGGTCAAGGCGCTGCGCTCGGTTATTTCTTTCGGGGTATGTCGTAGTAGCATGATCGTGTCCTCAATTTTATAGAAAAGGCACAAGGTGAAAGGTTCAAGGCGCAAGGATGAAAAAGCAAAAAAGTGCTTCGCTATCACTTAACCTTTCATCTTTCACCTTTTCCCTTTTGCCTGTTTTTTATTCCCACACATAGGAGGCGGAGAGTTCCGGGTTCTTCTGCCAGGGCGCCAGCATATAGCTCCAGACCTTGCTGTTCACCAACCGGTCGATTTCCCGGTAAAAGTTCACCGCGCCCTTAAAGCCTGCATAGGGGCCGCCGGAGTCATAGCTGTGCAGCTGCTTCATGGGCACGCCCAGCTTCTGGATGGAATATTTTTCCTTGATCCCGGCGCAGAAGATATCCGGTTTCATCAGCTCCACCAACTTCTCGGCCTCGTACTGGTTGAGGTCGTCGATGATGATCGTGCCCTTGTCCATGTCCGGAACCAAGCCATCGTACTGCTTGAAGGCGTAGCCGGCCTCTTCCAGCGCCTTGAACTCGGCGGGGGTTTTCCGCGGGTTGTATCGGGTCTCGTCCGGTTCGACATGGATCTCCTCGATGTTCCGGCTGTCCGCGTCCACTTCCAGGGTCGGGATTACCTGACGGCCCTCATAGTCATCGCGGTGACCGAACTCGTACCCCGCCGAGATGGTTTTCATGCCCATCTCATTGAACAGCTCCTTGTAATGATGCGCCCGGGAGCCGCCCACGAACATCATCGCGGTCTTGCCTTCGGTGCGGGTCCGGACATCGGCGCGGGCCGCGAGAACCTCCGGCATCTCCTCGGCGATAACCGCCTCCACCCGATCGATGAGTTCCTTATCCCCGAAGTATTCGGCGATTTTGCGGAGCGACTTGGCCGTGGCATCGGCGCCGATGAAATTCACCTTGACCCAGGGAATGCCGAATTTTGTTTCCAGCATATCGGCCACATAATTGATGGAACGGTGGCACATGACCGCGTTGAGATCGGCTTTATGGGCCGAGGCGAACTGGTCATAGGTCGAGTTGCCGGAAAAGGTGGCGATGTTGGTGATGCCGCATTTCTTAAAAATCCGTTCTATCTCGAAGCCGTCACCGCCGATGTTATACTCGCCCAGCAGGTTTATCTTGTACCTGCCGGGTTTTTCCGCATCGTTTTCTCCAACGATATGCTTGAACACCTGGTTGTTGGCGATATGATGCCCGGCGGACTGGGAAACGCCCTTGTACCCTTCGCAGCTGAAGGCATACACATTGCAGTCGCCGAATTTCTCCTTCATCCGCTTGGCCACGGTGTGGATGTCGTCGCCGATCAGCCCCACCGGACAGGTGGCGAAGATGGCGATGGACCTAGGATGAAAAAGGTCGTAGGCCTCCTGGATGGCCGCGGTCAGCTTCTTCTCGCCGCCGAAGATGATATCCGAATCCTGCATGTCGGTACTGAAGGCGTAGTTCATGTAGTTCTCGCCGTCTGGCCCGGCATCGGTCTGGTTGCGCCGGGTCAGCCAGGCGTAGAAACTGCAGCCGATGGGGCCATGCACCAGGTTGACGATATCACGGGTGGGCCCCATGATAACACCCTTGCAGCCGGCGTAAGTACAGCCGCGCATGGTGATGATGCCCGGGGTGGTGCGTACGTTGGCGGAAATCTCCGGGGTCTCGTTGGCTAAAGCCTCATTGATCATAATCTGCTTGGCGCGCTTGCGGGCGACCTTGGACGGGTACTTGGCGAGAAGCTCGGCCTTAACCTCGGCCGGGTCCCACTGCACCAGTTTTTTCTTGGTCATTGTTGCCATTTTCTTTCTCCTTGATTTGCTTAGACAATGGCCTTCTGGCCCGTCTCGCCGGTTCGCACCCGGACAGCGTCGGCCAACGGCAGGACAAAAATCTTACCATCCCCTGCCTTGCCGGTCTGGTTGGTTGAAATAAGCGCCTGGACCACATCCTTGACCAGATCATCCTTGACCACCACCGTCACCATGCGTTTCGGGTAGAGCTGACCTTTGGCGCCAAGCAGGGAAGCAGCTTCCTCATATCCCTGCTGCGCCCCCTCAAGAACCTTGGGATTGACAAATCCCTTGCCGCGGCCATGGGCCTCATGCACGAAAAACGCGTCAATCCCGGCATCGGTCAGGGCCTGCTTGGTTTGATTCATCATATTTATGCGCACAAGGGCGATCACTTCTTTCATGCCGGCCCCCTTTCCGATTCGAACTCGGTTTCCTTGACCCCGGAGCTGATGGTATACGCCTCCTCAACCTCGCTCACAAAGATCTTCCCGTCACCGAAAGCGCCCTTGGTGCCGGACTTGGCCGTTTTCATGATGGTCTCAAGAACAAAATCCTTGTCCGCCGGATTGATCACGCTCATGAGCATGACCTTGGGAATTTCATCATAGGTGACTTCGCCGATTTTTATGCCGCGCTGCTTGCCCCGCCCGGCCACCGAGTATTTGGTCACCGAGGGAAAGCCTGCCTCCATAAGGGCCGCAAGGATTTTATCCGCTTTCTCCGGCCTGACAATTGCTCTGATCATGGTCAACATATTTTTTCTCCGAAAAATTTTAGGTTAAAGGATAAAGGTGAAAGGACAAAGGTTTAAGGATGCAGGATAAAGGTTGGAGGGAAGAAGTCGTTTCCTTTCGCCTTTTGCCTTTAACCTTTTTCCTGTCTTCAGTTCATCAACCCGTAGTCCATGAGCAGTTTTTCCAGCTGCTCCATTTCCAGCGGCTTGGGAATCACAAAATTCGTATTTTCGTCAATGGCCTTGGCCAAGCCCCGATAATGATCGGCCTGGGGGACATCCGGATTCCACTCGATAACGGTCTTGCGGTTGATTTCTGCCCGCTGCACATCATTGTCCCTGGGCACGAAGTAGATCATGTGGGTGCCAAGCATCTTGGCCAGCTCCTCGATCATCTCCCTTTCATTATCAACCGCCCGGGAGTTGCAGATCAACCCGCCGAGGCGGACGGAACCGGATTGCGCGAACTTCATGATGCCCTTGCAGATGTTGTTGGCCGCATACATGGCCATCATTTCGCCGGAGCAGACGATGTAGATCTCTTCCGCCTTGCCGTCGCGGATGGGCATGGCAAAACCGCCGCAGACCACGTCGCCCAAAACATCGTAAAAGGCATAATCAAGACCTTCGCTCTCTTCGTAGGCGCCGAGGGACTCCAGCATATTGATGGAGGTGATGATGCCACGGCCCGCGCAACCAACGCCGGGCTCGGGGCCGCCTGATTCAACGCACCAGGTATCGCCGTACCCCTTTTTCCGGATGTTCACGAGCTCCACGTCCTCGCCTTCCTCGCGCAGGGTGTCAAGCACCGATTTCTGGGCAAGTCCGCCCAACAACAACCGGGTGGAATCCGCTTTGGGATCACAGCCCACGACCATGACCTTTCTGCCCATCTGAGCCAATCCGGCCACGGTGTTCTGGGTGGTTGTTGACTTGCCGATTCCGCCTTTGCCGTAAATTGCCACCTTGCGCATCTCTAATCCTCCTTGCTCTGTATTAAATATGGGTTTTCAAGTTCCATTGGCATGCGTTGCCGTCATATGCCGCTATCGCAAGGGGTGTGCCAGAGTGAAAGCCTGCAGCTGAAATTTCAAACAACCTACTGATATTGCTTGTTTTATCAAATCAGTGGCCATCAAGGCGCGCCTTGGCTGCCATTCCATTTTGTAAACTTATCTACAAAATGGAAGCCAAACGACACCCCAGGGAATGCGTCAGAAACCTTATTTTATTACATTTATGTCATGATACAGAGATTTTCTCTCTGGGGATATGGCCTCTGAATAGTTGCGCAACCCATAATGCGCCGTTGACTAAAAATATTTAGCTTTATATTTCAGGATGTTAAATCAACATAAACTTACAATTGTTACATTTTTGAAACAATGGAACAATAATTGCTTTCCAATAACAACAAGAATGTGAGCGACAAAATTTCATCCTTACCAGACCGAACCCAAAGGCGGACAAAGAGCATGACCAAACCCGACTACCCGACCGAACGCCTTGAATTGCAGGCCCTCTACCAGATAAGCCAGCTCATCGGCTCTGCCCTGGATATCAAGAAAACCCTGTCCGAGATATTGCAGAGCCTGCACGAAACCCTGCGCATGGAGCGGGCCACTCTTGTCCTGCAGGATGAAGGCGGCGAGAATCTTTCCATTGCCGCATCTTACGGCCTCAGCAAAGAGGAGGAGAAACGCGGCATCTACCGGCCCGACGAGGGGGTGATCGGCCGCATCTTTCAGTCCGCCTTTCCTTTCGTGGTGCCGGACATTCACAGCGAACCGCTTTTTTTAAACCGAACCGGCGCCCGCGCCCATCTTCCCAAGGGCGAAATCTCCTTTATCGGCGTGCCGGTCATGCTGCCGGAGGGGCCGGTGGGCGTTCTTTCCGTGGACAGGCTCTTCGGCGCGGAGATTTCCTTTGAGGAAGACATCCGCTTTCTCACCGTGGTCGCCATGCTCATCGCCCAGTTCCTGCGGCTGCACAAGGCTGTTTCCCACAAACAGCAGGTGCTGGTGGAGGAGAACCTGCTCCTCAGGAAAGAACTGCGCAGCCGCTACAACCAGCACAACATCATCGGCCAGTGCAAGCGGATCCAGGATGTCTACAACTACATCGACAAGGTCGCGCCCAGCCGGGCCACCGCCCTGATCCTGGGGGAGTCCGGCACGGGCAAGGAGCTGGTCGCCCACGCCATCCACCAGGCAAGCCCCCGCGCCGACAAACCCTTCATCAAGATCAACTGCGCGGCTCTGCCCGAGAATCTGCTGGAAAGCGAACTGTTCGGCCATGAGAAAGGAGCCTTCACCGGCGCGGCCAATCTCAAAAAAGGGCGGTTTGAGCTTGCCGACTCCGGCACCATTTTTCTCGACGAGGTAGGAGAGCTGCCGCTCGCCTTGCAGGCCAAGCTGCTCCGGGTGCTGCAGGAGCAGATGTTCGAACGGTTGGGCGGCACCCAGACCATCACCGTCAATGTCCGGGTCATTGCCGCCACCAACCGCAGCCTGGAAGAGTGCGTTGAGCAGGGGACGTTTCGGGCGGACCTCTATTACCGCCTCAACGTCGTGCCCGTGATCCTGCCGCCACTCAGGGAACGGCGGGAAGACATCCCCCTGCTCCTTGACCATTTCCTCCGGGAAAGCAACCGGATGAACCACATGGATGTCCGCCTTTCCAGTCCCGTGCTCCAGCTCCTCTGCGGCTACTCCTGGCCGGGCAATGTCCGCGAGCTGCAGAATCTCATCGAACGGCTGGTGATCATGGCCGAGGGCGAAACCATTGTCTCCCGCGAACTGCCGGGCTACATCACCGCGGTACCGGAAGTTGCAGGGCAGGGAACGCCTTTCTGCCGCTTTACCGCGCCAAATACCGGGGAACCAGAGCCGGCAATCGATCCCCTGCCGGAAAAAGCCCTGCACAAATCCTTAAAGGATATGGAAAAAGAAGAGGTAGTCGCCGCTTTGAAAAGACACGGCTGGGTGCAGGCAAGGGCCGCCCGGGAGCTGGGACTCACCCAGCGCCAGATGGGCTACCGGATAAAGAAACACGGGATCAGCGTGCCCCTGCCAGGCCAGAACTACTCCGGGATGCCCCCCGGCGATTCCGGCGAAAATCTGGTCCGGGCCTGAACAACGGTTGAAAGTCAGCGACCACCGACAAAGCCGGTAGCCTGGCGACAACATATTTCCATGACCAAATTAACTTTTATGTGCAAACATAATTTGCAAACAAAATAAAAAATACAAAATTGTATAAACAAATCGAGCAATACGGTGCGGAAAAATTCAGAAAACAATAAAATATTCTTTTATTACAGCATGATATACGCAAAATATTAACAAAATCACACTATTTGGCACGGCGAGGACGAGCGGACCGACATCTACAGCCTCGGGGCCATGTTCTACGAAATGGTGGCTGGCGTGACGCCGTTCGCGGGGGAAAACGAGAATATGTTCGTGGTCATGAACGCACGCGTCACCGGCGATCCGGTGGCCCCGCGCAAACGCAACCCGAAGGTTACTCCGCAGGTGGAGGAAATCATCCTCCACGCCATGGAGCGCGAGCCCGGCAATCGCTATCCGACAGCCTCCGCGATGAAGGCGGAGCTGGACCACCCGGATATTGTGCAGCTTACCGGGCGATGCGACCGGCTCCAGGCGCCGGCCCCGTGGAAGCAAAGCGGCAAAAAAGCGCTCTGGATTGGGCTGGCAGTGGCGGTCATGGCTGGCCTCTTTCTCCTGCTGCTCCTCTTGATCCTGCATCGCGGGCCCGCGCACTGATTTTTGTTGTTTCTTGCGAGCAGCGTGCTAATGATTGGCCAACGATAGGCATTGACCGACGAACAATTTCAGGCAGAAACCGAAAAAGGAAAGCAGCAAGATGACAATGTTTGCATGGTTCATTTTTATCACCGCCGCCACCCTGGAGGTGGCCGGCGATGCCGTAATCAGAAAAGGTCTTCGCGGCAGCATCATCTGGTTCATCGTCGCCGGCTTCCTGATGCTGGGGGGATATGGTGTGGTAGTAAACACGGTTAAGTGGGACTTCTCCAAGCTCTTGGGGGTATACGTCGCCGTCTTTGCCGTGGTGAGCGTTTTGGCTGGGCGCTTCGTGTTCGAGGAAACGATTCCCGTCTCGACCTGGCTGGGGCTGGCCATCATCGTCGTTGGCGGAGCGGTGATCCAGGCAGGACCGGGACTGGGGAGATGAACGGAACGGGGCGTTAAGAAATGAGCTTCAGATAATCAGCAAAGAAACAGGCAAAGTCGTTTTCGATCTGAACGCGCAGTCGCATGGCGTCTTTAATGAGATCCGCGGGCTTGACCACCAGGGAACGGAAGGAGGCAAGCCACTGCCAATCCTTCTCAAGCCAGGCGGTGACATCCTCGGGCGATGCGGCGTGATTGTCAAACTGCACCCCGAGGATATGCGGCCGCTGCTCAAGGGAAAAAGCCTCCACCTGGCATTGCTCCGAGATGGCAAGCAGGGAAAAATGTTTGGGCAGCGGCTCCAGCACTGTCTGGCTGTGCCACTTGAACAGGGGAATGGACTTGCCGAGATTCCTGAACGCCGGATGCTCACGGCCATCATGGGTAAGATGCCCCTGAACAAAACCGATGCTCGGCTTGAAATTCGGGCCGACCTGGGCACCCAAGATTGAAGCAAGCAGTTGATGCCCGAGACAAAAACCCAGGATCGGCTTGTCCGCACCAATCGCCCTTTTGATAAAACGTTTCTCCTCCACGAGAAAAGGGTATTTATCCTCCTCGTCAACGTTGGGAGACCCTCCCAGAAGAATGATCGCCCCATAACCGTTGAAATCCGGGATCCAATCCTGCCAGACCTTGACAACATCAAAATCGACCCGGTGTTTTTCCACCGCATCAAGAAGCAGTCTCCCGGGTCCAGCCCAGGGGGTATGTTGCAGGATCAGGAATTTCATCTGGTGTTTTCTACCCTTTTTTGGGGAGCAGGCGGCGCATTCGGGACTTCCGCGAATCCGCCGCCTGCTGTCATTTTTCTCATCCGGCAAAAATCAAATGGCATCCCTGCCGGTTTCGCCTGTCCTGATGCGGCAGACCGAATCCACCGGCAGGACAAAGATCTTGCCGTCGCCGATCTTGCCGGTCTTGACGCTGGTTATAATGGCATTAACCACCGTATCAACCAGTTCCGCAGCAACAACGATCTCAACCTTCACCTTGGGGATAAAATCCACCACATATTCGGTGCCACGGTACACTTCTGTATGCCCCTTCTGGCGTCCGAAGCCTTTCACTTCGGACGCGGTCATGCCTTGTACCCCAATGGCATGCATGGCCTCCTTAAGATCTTCCAGCATGAACGGCTTGATGATTGCTTCTATCTTTTTCATGATACCTCCAGTCTTATCGATGGGTTTTATTGAAAGTAAATTCGGGATACGCGGTCACCCCGACTTCGCTCTGATCAAAGCCCTCCAATTCCATTTCCGGAGAACCCCTGAGCGGCATGATTTTGTCTAGCGCCCTACACCTTACTCCATCTCCCCGGAGGGCATCGCCGACTGCCGGAGGGCGTATTCGGGGTAGGCACCAATACCATGCTCATAATTGTCAATACCCTGCAGCTCGCCCTCTTTAGAGATGCGCAGCAGGCCCATGGAATTTACCGCATACATGAGGGCCAAGCTGACAACAAAAGTCGCCAACGTAATGATCCCGCTACCGATGGCCTGGGCGGCAAGCACCGTTGTCCCGCCGCCATAAAAAAGACCAGTCAGTGGGGCGCTGTTGTCAGCCGCAATGGGACCGGTTGCCCCATACTGGCCGCAAGCAAAAAGCCCTAGCGAGAGGGTTCCCCATATGCCATTGAAGCCATGGACAGGGACGGCACCGATAGGATCGTCGATTCTCAACCATTCCAGGATATCGACCCCGACCACCACAATAACGCCCGCCACCGCGCCGATTATGATCGAACCAGCGGGTGAGACCCAGTAGCAGGGGCAGGTGATCGCCACCAGCCCAGCAAGGAAACCATTCACCGTGTAACTAACGTCCCATTTTTTAGTCTTCGGGTATCCGTAAAACATCGCCGCAAGTGCTGCGGCGCAAGCGGCCAGCGTGGTATTGGCCGCAACCCGGCCGCATCCCTCAAAATCCATAATCGAAAGCGTGCTGCCGGGATTGAACCCGTACCAGCCAAACCAGAGAATGAGCCCGCCGACAGTGGCCATGACAAGATCGTGGGGCAGCATGGGGCCACCGCCGTCCTGCTTGAATTTACGACCGAGGCGGGGTCCGAGGACGATGGAGCCGGCGAGAGCCACGAAGCCGCCGATGGTGTGGACCACCGTGGAGCCGGCGAAGTCATGGAAGCTCATGCCGAGGGTGGGTAGAAAATTGCCGGCGGTGCCCATGGTGGCAAGAAAGCCGTCCGGCCCCCAGGCCCAATGACCAATGATCGGATAGATGAATCCGGAAACCCCCAAGCTATAGAGCAAGTCGCCCACAAATCCGGTTCGTCCGATCATGGCGCCGGAAGTGATTGTTGAACAAGTGTCGGCGAAGGCGAACTGAAAGAGCCAAAAGGCAAGAAACGAAACGCCGGTGGTCCCATAGGTCGCTGGCACACCCTGCAGGAAGAAATATTCTGTCCCGACCCAAGGGGTTCCTGAGCCAAACATGAAAGCGAAGCCCCAGGCGAAAAAGAGCAACCCGCACAGGGCGGTGTCAACGACGCATTCCATCAGGACGTTGACCGTCTCCCGAGAACGGCAAAAGCCGGCCTCCAGCATGGTGAAACCGACCTGCATTCCGAAGACGAGGAAAGCGGCGAGCAATACCCAGAGCGTGTTGATCGGATTGATGATGTTGTTGGTGCTAGCTATCGGGTCTGCCGCCATGACATCCGAGCCGAAGATACTTGAGGTGAAGCCCATGAGCCCAAACAATAGCACAAGGCCGAGCATCTTCCCCGCCAGCAAAAGATATCCGTACCGGCGCCACTGCGGTTCGTGCAGCCTATTACCAAGACGCGTCAGTTTGTTTGTAATACCCACTCTCCTTTCCATGGTTGATCTCCTCCGTCGATTTTGGATAATAAATACAGCACGTTTTCCTTGCTTCACGCCTTTCCCGGAGCAGCCTTCCCATTCGGCCTCCAATGAGGCTCGCTTCCGGCAAGCAGTTATCTGGCAACAAAAGCAACAAGCGTGCCGTTTTTCCACTTGATGTTTATTTTCCTCTTATCTCCTTGTCGTCGTGAGCTATTTCTAGTTTTTCTACATCTAAATGGTTGAGCCACCACCCTAATATTTATTACATAAATGAAATAAATTGCCATATAAACAACTTCATGAATCACATAAATGTATCTGAACGGTAGGTTTTGGCATCCGGAAACCGATACCAAATATTTCTGGCCTTCCCTTTCAAAAATATGCTCTTCCTCCAAAAATCCTGGCACATATAATCTTGATCCCGCCCGCGGCTTGGTTCACCCCCCAAAGAAACGCGACACCCTTGTTCATTTTTCCTTGAGCCCAAAAAAACCTTGACGCAACAAGGCGGATAAGTCAGTTATACGTTTAACTTATCCGCAGCCCATTACGCGGGTCGGCCGTTGCACATGCACCACACGTCAATAAATATGATTTGGCACTGTTACCACGGGAACCGTCCCGGTTTTCCACGGAAATCCACTCGCCCTCCTCTTCCAAAGAATGCCGCCCATGAAAAAACGTATCCTTCTCTCCCTCCTTGGCCTGCTGCTGGTGATCGGCCTCCTTGCCGGCATCAAAGGGTTGCAGATCTTCAAGATGGTGGGCGCAAAAAACAGCTTTACCCCCCCGCCGGAAACGGTAACCACGGCCCAGGCCCGCCCTGAGTCCTGGGAGACCACCCTGCCCGCCGTGGGTTCGCTGGAAGCGGTGCAGGGGGTGACTGTTGCCGCGGAGCTGCCCGGCAAGGTGACTCGCCTCGAATTTACGCCAAGCGCCCTGATACAGGCGGGCAGCCTCCTGCTCCAGCAGGACATTTCTTCCGAGGAGGCGCAACTCCAGGCTGCCGAGGCTGCGGCAGCACTGGCCAAGGTTAATTTCGAGCGTGTCAGCATTCTGATCAAGACAAACGCTGTTTCCCAGGCTGTCTACGATGAAGGCGAAGCAAACTACAAACAGGCGGTGGCCCAGGCCGACACAATCCGGGCGACCATCGCCAAAAAAACCATTCGTGCCCCATTTTCCGGCCGTCTCGGCATCCGGCTGGTGAATCTGGGCCAGATTCTCAAGGAGGGGGATGCCATTGTTTCCCTCCAGGCCATGGACCCGATTTTTGTCAATTTCATGCTGCCCCAGCAGGAGCTGGCCCGAATCCAGCCGGGATTTCCGGTGCGGATAACCTCCGACGTCCTGCCCGGCCGGACCGTTACCGGCAAGATCACCGCCATCAACCCGCAGGCGGACAACGCCACCCGCAATGTTCAGGTGCAAGCCACTGCGGCGAACAAAGGGGAACATCTGCGCCCCGGCATGTTTGCCAAGGTGGCCGTGGTGCTGCCCGCCAGAAATCAGGTGCTGGCCCTCCCCGCCACCGCCATACTCCCGGCCCCATACGGTGATTCAGTGTTCGTGATTGAAAAACACAAGGACGAGAAAACCGGCAAGTCCGGCCTGGTGGTGCGCCAGCAGTTTGTCCGCCTCGGAGAAAAACGCGGCGACTTCGTCGCCATTACCTCGGGTCTTGATCCCGGAGCCACCGTGGTCAGCTCCGGGGTGTTCAAACTGCGCAACGGACAGGGAGTGGTGGTGGACAACACCCTGAACCCGAAGTTCAACCTGAATCCCAAGCCGGACAACAGTTGAGCCGGACAAGTCAAGACCCATGAAATTCACCGACCTTTTCATCCGCCGCCCCGTGCTTGCCCTGGTGATCAGCCTGCTCATCATCATTGCCGGCTTGCAGGCCTTGCGCAGCCTCAATGTCCGCCAGTTCCCCAAGAGCGAAAACGCATCGGTCACCGTGACCACCGTCTATGTCGGCGCCAATGCCGAACTGGTGCGGGGCTTCATCACCACCCCGCTGGAACGGGCCATTGCCGCGGCCGACGGCATTGACTATATCCAGTCCCAGAGCGCCCAGGGCCTCTCCACCATCACCGCCCGGCTGAAACTCAACTACGACGCCATCAAGGCCCTGGCGGAGATCAGCTCCAAGGTGGATCAGGTGCGCAACGATCTTCCGCCCGAGGCCCAGGTGCCGGTGATCAACATCGAATCGGCGGACAGCCAGTTTGCCGCGGCCTATCTCAGTTTCACCTCCGATGTTCTCAGCCAGAACGAAATCACCGATTATCTGACCCGGGTGGTGCAGCCCCGGCTTTCCGCCATCCAGGGCGTGCAACGCGCCGATGTTCTCGGAGGCCGCACCTTTGCCATGCGCATCTGGCTCAAGCCCGAACGCATGGCCGCCTACAACATCAGCCCGGCCCAGATCCTCAGCGCCCTGGCCGCCAACAACTATCTGGCCGCTGTGGGTCAGACCAAGGGAGCGCTCATCCAGGTCAACCTCACCGCCGATACCGATCTGCGTTCGGTTGAGGAATTCAAACGGCTGGTGATCCGTGAGGAAAACGGGGCCACCATCCGTTTGGCCGATGTGAGCGATGTGGTTCTGGGGGCCGAGGATTATGACAGCGAGGTGCGTTTCTCCGGCAAGACCGCCACCTTCATGGGGATCTGGCCCCTGCCCAACGCCAACTCCCTGGACATGATCAAGCTGGTGCGCACTGAGATGGCGTCCATTCAAAAGGATCTTCCCACCGGACTCAAGGGACGCATCGCCTACGACGCCACAGCCTACATCGACGATGCCATCCACGAGGTGACAAAAACCCTGGTCGATACCCTGATCATCGTGATGGTGGTCATTTTTCTCTTCCTCGGCTCGTTCCGCTCGGTGCTGATCCCGGTGGTGGCCATCCCGCTCTCCCTTATCGGCGGCCTTTTTCTGATGCAGCTCTTCGGCTTCAGTATCAATCTGCTCACCCTGCTGGCCATCGTCCTTTCCGTGGGGCTGGTGGTGGACGACGCCATCGTGGTGGTGGAAAACGTCGAACGCCACCTCAGCCAAGGCAAGTCGCCCCTGGATGCGGCCCTGCTGGGCGCCCGCGAGCTGGTGGGGCCGATCATCGCCATGACCATCACCCTGGTGGCGGTTTATGCGCCCATCGGCTTCCAGGGCGGACTCACCGGCTCCCTCTTCCGGGAATTCGCCTTCACCCTGGCCGGGGCGGTGACCATCTCCGGGGTCGTGGCCCTGACCCTGTCCCCGATGATGTCGGCCAAACTGCTCAAGCCGGGAATTGAAGAGCATGGCCTGGCAGGCAGGATCGCCCGGGGCTTTGCCCGGCTGCGCACCGCCTACGGCCACCGGTTGGACGCCACCCTTGCGGCCAGGCCCGCGGTCTATACGGTCTGGATCGTCATCAGCCTGCTCACCATCCCCATGTTCACCATGTCGTCCAGGGAACTCGCCCCCACCGAGGATCAGGGGGTCATCTTCGGCATAGTGGACGCGTCGGCCAACTCCACCCTGGACCAAACCAGCGCCTTTACCGCCGCCGCCAACAAAATCTTTCTCTCCATGCCGGAAACGGACTTCACCTTCCAGCTCACCCAACCCACCTCGGGCTTCAGCGGCCTGGTCACCAAGCCTTGGGCCCAGCGCAAGCGCTCGGTGTTCCAGATCATGCCTGAATTGCAGAAAAAACTGCAGGCACTGCCAGGCATCCGGATAATGCCGGTGCTGCGGCCATCGCTTCCCGGCGGCGGCCAGTTTCCGGTGGAGCTCGTTCTGGCTTCAACGGCGGATACCACGCAAATTCTGAAATTCGCCCAACAGCTCCAACAGAAGGCCGCGCAGAGCGGGATGTTTGCCTTCCCCCCGATCATCGACGTGAAGATCGACCAGCCCCAGTCGGAGTTCGTCATCGACCGCGACAAGGTGGCCGATCTCGGTCTCAACCTGGGACAGGTCGGCGCGGATCTCGGCGCCATGGTGGGAGGAAACTATGTCAACCGCTTTGATATCGAAGGCCGCAGCTATAAAGTCATCCCCCAGATCGCTCGGGTCGACCGCCTCAATCCGGAGCAGTTGAAAAAAATCTACATCACCGGACCAAACGGCCAGCTGGTGCCGCTTTCCACCGTGGCCACCATCCGCGACTCCACGGCGCCCCGCTCCCTGAACCGCTTCCAGCAGCTGAATGCGGTCACGATCAGCGGCGTCTCGATCCGCCCCCTGGACGATACTTTGCGCTATATGGAGGGCGAGGCCGCAAAGATCCTGCCCAAGGGCTATGTGATTGATTACACCGGCGAGTCCCGGCAGCTGCGCACCGAAGGCAACAAGTTCCTCCCCGCCTTCGGCCTGGCCGTGATCCTGATCTTTCTGGTCCTGGCCGCCCAGTTCAACAGCTTCCGCGACCCCTTTGTCATCCTGGCCGGCTCGGTGCCCCTGGCCATGTTCGGCGCGCTGATCTTCACCTTCCTCAAAATTCCCAACCCCAATGTCCCCTTCTGGACCAACGGCTGGACCACCACCCTCAATATCTACTCCCAGGTGGGACTGGTAACCCTGGTTGGCCTGGTGGCCAAAAACGGCATCCTCATCGTCGAGTTCGCCAACACCCTCCAAAAGCAGGGGCATGCCAAACTTGCCGCCATCCGGGAAGCATCCATGACCCGGTTGCGCCCCATCCTCATGACCAGCACCGCCACGGTGGCAGGGCATTTCCCCCTGACCCTGGTCACCGGCGCCGGCGCCGCGGCCCGGAACTCCATCGGTCTCGTCCTGGTGGGCGGCATGGCCGTGGGCACCCTGTTCACCCTTTTCGTGGTGCCTTCCATCTACATGCTGGTGGCCCGCGACCATGGCCAGGACCGGGTCCTGACACCCAACCCCAGCGAAGAGGAGACAGCAACCCCATGAGCACGTCCGAGATCTGGAATGCCTTGGGCGGACTGCCCGAGGAGGAGATGCCCCATGTGGTCACCCGGCTGTTTGCCCTGTACGAGGCCAGGCTCCAGCAGAACCCGGACGACCAGGAAGCCCTGCATTTTTTCAGCAACCTCGACCTCGCCATCAGCCAGACCTGCCAATGCAACAGCAACAGACGATAATCCGCCGCAACCAGGCCGCGTATGCGCTGATCAGCGCCGCACTCTTCCTCTGCCTTGCCCCTGCCAGGTCAGACGCCGCCCAAAGCAATACGGTTGACGCCATGTGCCTGCTGGAAGAACACAATGCGCTGCGCGCCAGCGTGGGCGTTGCTGACCTGCGCTGGTCCGATGCTCTTGCCAGGCAAGCAACCGGTTGGGCCAACGGGCTAAAAAAAGCGGGCTGCGGAATGAAGCACAGCCATACAGCCAAAGCTGGGGAAAACCTCTATTGGGCCAGTCCCCTGAAAACAGGCACCAGAAGCAAGGGAAAAAGCGCCTGGAAATGGCGCCTGACCCAGCAGCCCATCACGGGGAGAAACGTGGTCGCCGCCTGGGCCACCGAACAGCCGTGGTACTCCCGGACCACCAACACCTGCGACGCGCCTCCCGGAAAAACCTGCGGCCATTACACCCAGATGGTGTGGGAAACCACCCGGGAAGTCGGCTGCGGCAAAGCCGTGTGCAACGACAACTCGCAGATTTGGGTATGCAACTATGCGCCGGCCGGAAATGTGGTCGGGCAGCGGCCCTACTGACAGCGCTACCCCGCGCCGGAAACCCCGTAAACTTGCCCACGGCTTCGCGAACCCCTCGACAGTATTTCCCGATCCAGCTATGATGAAAAAGAAACAACTCAGCCAGGGGAGTCCCTATCCATGGATCAGCCGCTTGCATCACTGAACACCATCGCCGACCGGGCCATCACCTATTTGGTGGACTACAGTTTCCAGATGGTCGGGGCCACCATCATCCTCGTTGCCGGTTTTTTCCTGGGCAACTGGGTTGCCGTGGCCGTGGCCAAGGTCTGTGAAAAACGGGGGCTTGATGTCACCCTGCGCCATTTTCTTTCCTCTCTTGCCAAGATCGTGGTCATCGCCTTTGCGGTGATCATGGCCCTGAGCAAATTCGGAATCACCATCGCCCCCTTCATCGCGGCCATCGGCGCGGCCGCCTTCGGCGCCACCTACGCGCTCCAGGGGCCGCTCTCCAACTACGGGGCCGGACTGGCCATCATCCTGGGCCGCGCTTTTTTGGTGGGGGACACCATTACGGTGGCCGGAGTCTTCGGGGTGGTGGAGGAGGTTACCCTGGCCCACACCACCCTGCTCACCGAGGACGGAGTCAAGATCACCGTGCCCAACAAGCATATTGTCGGGGAGATTCTGCACAATTCCGGGGAGTACCGCATTGTCGAAAGCTCGGTGGGCATCGGCTACGACGCCGACCCGACCAAGGCCATCGGGGTCATCACCCAGGCCCTTGCTGGCTTTCCCCAGCTGAAAGGCGGAACGGCGCCGCAGATCGGCGTCGATGATTTCCGCGATTCCTCGGTGGCCATCGGCTACCGCTACTGGGTGCCCACCCAGCGCTACATCGAAACCATGCATGCCGTGAACCTGGCCGTGTATCAAGCGTTGGGCCGGGCCGGAATCTCCATCCCCTTCCCGCAACGGGTGGTCACCATAATGAAGGATCAAAACCTTTCATGAGCATGAACAAGCCCTACGATACCGCAACCCTGCTCAAGCTGGCGACCTATGCCTCCACCGCCACGGCGGTGATGCTCATCGGCGTCAAATGCGTGGCCTGGCTCATGACCGGTTCCTTGAGTGTCATGGCCTCCCTGGTGGATTCGCTCATGGATGGCGCCGCCTCCCTGATCAACCTCCTGGCTGTGCGCTATTCCTTGAAATCCGCGGACGAGGACCATCAGTTCGGGCACGGCAAGGCGGAATCCCTGGCTGGCCTGGGCCAGGCTTGCTTTATCGCCGGTTCGGCCATCTTCCTGCTCATGCAGACCGCCGAACGCTTGAAGCACCCGCAGCCCCTGCAGGAGGTCAGTGCCGGTCTGTGGATCATGTTTTTCGCCATCGCTGCCACCCTGTTGCTCCTGGCCTTTCAGGGCTATGTCATCAAGAAGACCAATTCGTCGGCTATCCGCGCCGACGCCCTGCATTACAAAACCGATCTGCTCACCAACACGGCCACCATCTTCGCCCTGCTTTTCGCCACCTCGGGCTGGCCCCTGCTGGACCCGCTGGCCGCCCTCGCCATTGCCTGTTATATTCTCTACAGCGCTTGGCAGATCGGCCATGAAGCCATGCAGGTTCTCATGGACCGTGAGCTTCCGGAAGAAACCCGCCAGCGCATCTGTGATATCGTCCTGGCCCATGCAACCGTGCTCGGCATTCACGACCTGCGCACCCGGCAGTCCGGCCAGACCATGCTCATCCAGCTCCATCTCGACCTGGACCAGGGTCTGCCCCTTGCCGAGGCGCACCGGGTGGCGGATGAGGTGGAGGACGCCATCATGATCGTCTTTCCCCAAGCGGATGTCCTTATCCATCAGGATCCCCGCAATCCGGCCCGCTACCGCCACAATCCCCAGGAATGCAGAAATCCCCCCGAAACACCCCTGCGTTGATCCGCCCATCCGCCTAAGCCCGTCTTTGCCGTTGACCGCCAAACCCGTGCAGGGTACAAGAGAGAAATTCAAACGCGCACCACCCGGAAAGGTGATTATGCTGAACACAATTATGCGCACGGCTCTTGCCTATTGCCTGGCCCTGGCCGCAATCTTCGGCTTCTGGTATGGCGCCGGCCTGCCCCGCCCGATTCCGGAACCGGAAGTGGCAACGCACCACACCCTGCAATGCGTGTCCTACGCGCCCTTTGCAAAGGACCAGTCCCCCTTTGATTTTGCCAAGGGCATGACCATTGCCCCTGCCCGGATAGATGCGGACCTGGCCATTCTCTCCCAACATTTTTCCTGCATCCGCACCTATTCGGTCGCAGGGCTTGAGGCCTTGCCCGCGTATGCGGAAAAATACCGGATGAAGATACTGCTGGGCGCCTGGGTGTCGGCCGACCCGCTAGCCACCCAGCAGGAGCTGCACAAGGTGGTCGAGCTTGCCAAACGGTACCCGGCAATTGTCCGGGCGGTGGTGGTGGGCAACGAAGCCCTGCTCCGCAGGGAGGTTACCGGGGCGCAGCTCGCCGGGTATATCCGCCAGGTCAAGGCAGCCCTGCCGGGGGTGGAGGTCACCTATGCGGATGTCTGGGAGTTCTGGCTCAAACACCCGGAGGTGGCGCCGGCCTGCGACTTTATCACCATCCACATCCTCCCCTACTGGGAGGATAAGCCGGTGGCAATCTCGGCGGCCATGGACCACATCAAAAAAATCCGGGAAGAAATCGGCAAGAAGATTCCGGGCAAGGAAATCCTCATCGGCGAAACCGGCTGGCCCTCCCAGGGGCGCATGCGGGAAGCATCGCTCCCCAGCCTGGAAAATCAGGCCCGTTTTATCCGCGGCTTCATCGCCCTGGCCGAGCAGGAACATTGGCAATACAACCTGATCGAAGCCTTTGACCAGCCGTGGAAACGGGCCAAGGAAGGCGCGGTGGGCGGCTACTGGGGGTTGTACAGCGCCGACCGGGCCGATAAACATGTCCTTGCCGGACCGGTCTCGAATTTCCCCGGCTGGCGGCTGCTGTTTATGCAGTCCGGCGCCATTGCCCTGCTCACCCTGCTCATTGCCCGCCGCCACAGCTCCATGAGCGCATCCCGCTGGCTGCTGTTTTCCCTGGCCATGGCCACCGGCGCCATCCTTATCGTGCTGCAGGGGCATCAATTTTTCATCATTTCCACCAACACCTTTGAATACCTCTGGGCTTTTCTCGTTCTCTCGCTGAGCGCCGGCGTCTACCTGCTGGCGCTTCAGGCCATCGGTTCCGGAACCACGCCCAGACACCTCAACCTGGAGGGGTCCATGGATTCCCTGCGGGATTTTCTCCGGGGCAGATCCCGCCTCAACCCCGAAGCCGTGGGTGGCGTTCTGCGCTTGGGGGTTATTGCCTGCGCCCTGGTTGCTGTCCTTGGCCTGGTCTTTGACGCCCGCTACCGGAGCTTCAACAACTTCGGTTTTGCCATTCCCGCCCTTGCCTATGTCTGGTTTTCCCGCAGGCAGCCCGGCCTAGTGGCCCCGTCCATGCTCGAACACCTCAGCGGGCTGCTGCTCGCCGCAGGCGGGGTGGCTATCCTGATCAACGAAACCCCGCTGAACCGGCAGGCCGATATCTGGGTGGCCATCTGCCTGCTGCTGGCCTACCCCCTCTGGCGGGCAAGCAGGCCCGTTTCCCTGCGCCCCCTGCTGCCCTTCGGGATCCTGGTGCTTGGCGCTTTTATCGCCTTTGCCGCCTTGCGCCAGGGAATCTTTATCTCGGAAAGGCTGGTGGAGGTCTGCGCGGACACGCCGGACAAGACCGTCTGCCTGGTCCGCTCGCTGATCGGCAAGCTGATGTACCATCAGGTCTTTGCCTGGACCAGCCTGACCCTGGCCGTGCTTGCGGTCTGGCGCAATGCGGTGTGGCTGTGCTGCCTGGCCCTGGTTGCCAGCCTGGCCGGCCTGGCTTTTTACAATGTCAATCTGGCGGCCCTTGCCTTTGTCCTGGCCGGACTCACCCTGGCCAACCGGATAAACACCAAGACCATTTCCCCATGACCGGCAGCCAGGGCAAAGAGATCCTGCAGGAAGGGCTGGCCGCCATGGGTATCACCCTTGACAGCCAGGCCCAGGAGCGGCTTGTGACCTACTGCGCTGAGCTGCTCCGCTGGAGCGCCAAGATCAATCTGGTGGCCAGGGCGGAGCTGCGCGAAATCTGGGAGACCCACTTCCTCGATTCCCTGAGCCTGCTCCGGGTTCTCCCGCCGCCGGAGAATACGCAGCAACCGCTCCTGGACATCGGCACTGGCGCGGGCTTTCCCGGCCTGGCCCTCAAGGCGGCCCGGCCTGAGCTGCCGGTTATCCTGGTGGAACCCCGCCAGAAACGGGTTTCTTTTTTACGCCACGTCATCAGAACCCTGGGGTTGAAAGACATCGAGGTGCTCTGCGGCCGGTTGGAAAAAAATTCCGCCAAGGTGGATGACCAAACTCTTGCCGTGCCCATCATCACCAGCCGCGCCTTCACCAACCTCGGTGAATTTCTCCTGCATGCCGGGGCAGTCAACCCGATGGGCGGCCGGGTCATCTGCATGAAAGGCCCCCGGTCCGGGGAGGAGATCAGCGCCTGGCGGCTTGCCCAGCCGGAGAGCCCCTATCGGCTACAGGAAATTATCGAACTGACCCTGCCCTTTTCCGGCAAGGTCCGCAACCTTGTCATCTTCAGCAAAGAAGGTCCGTAACAATCATGGACACCCCCAAGACTCCGGCCATCATGTTCCAGGGCACCTGCTCCAACGCGGGCAAATCCGTGCTCACTGCGGCCCTGTGCCGCATCCTCTTGCAGGACGGCTTGCGGGTCGCGCCGTTCAAGGCCCAGAACATGTCGCTCAACTCTTTTGTCACCCGCGGCGGCGGCGAGATGGGCCGGGCCCAGGTGGTGCAGGCCCAGGCCGCGCTCCTCGACCCGGATGTGCGCATGAACCCCGTGCTGCTCAAGCCCTCCAGCGACACAGGCAGCCAGGTCATCCTCCTGGGCAAACCGGTGGGCAACATGACGGTGAACGACTATCTGGCCTACAAACCCCAGGCCTTTGTCGCGGTGCAGGCGGCCTACGATTCCCTGGCCAGCGAATACGAGGTCATGGTGCTGGAAGGGGCGGGCAGCCCTGCCGAGGTGAATCTCAAGGCCCACGACATCGTCAACATGCCCATGGCCCGGTATGCCCAGGCCAAGGTGCTGCTGGTGGGGGATATCGACCGGGGCGGGGTGTTCGCCTCCTTTGTCGGCACCATGGAGATATTGGACGACTGGGAGCGGGAGTTGATCGCAGGCTTTGTGGTGAACCGCTTCCGGGGCCAGAAATCCCTGCTCGCCGAGGCGCTCACCTACATGGAAAATAAAACCGGCAAACCGGTGCTGGGGGTGGTGGATTATCTGGCCAACCTGGGGCTGCCGGAAGAGGATTCGGTGAACTTCAAGGCCGGACTTTTCAGCCCGCACCCCCCCGCAGGCGTCCATGTCACCGTGGCGCTCATCGACCTGCCGCACATCTCGAACTTCACCGATTTCGAACCGTTTCTGGCCGAGCCGGACCTGTTTGTCAAGATCGCCAGAACCCCGGCGGATATCGCGGACGCGGACGCGGTGATCCTGCCGGGCAGCAAGAACGTGATCAGTGATCTCAAGTGGCTAGTCAAATCCGGTCTGGCCGAGGTACTGAAACAATACAGCCAGCAGGGGCGGGAGATCGCCGGCATCTGCGGCGGCTTTCAGATGCTGGGGCACAGCATCGACGACCCCTACCATATCGAGTCCACCGGAGAAACCCTCACAGGCCTCGGGTTGCTCGACCTTGCCACGGTGTTGGAGAAGGACAAAACCCTGACCCGGCAGATGGGCCACCATCTCGCCTCGGGTCTTGCGGTGCACGGCTATGAGATCCACCACGGCCAGAGCCGGGCGCACGAGACCTGCGACATCCTCCGCTTCGACAACGGGAAAAGCGGCGGGGCCGGCAACCCCGCCCAAACCATCTGGGGCACCTATCTGCACGGCATCTTCGACGCGGACCCCTTCCGGCGCTGGTTCATCGACCGCTTGCGGCAAAGGCGGGACCTTGCCCCGCTCAACAAGGTGCAGGCAGCCTATGACCTGGAACCGGCCTTTGACCGGCTGGCCGAGGCGGTGCGCAGCCAGATCGACATGAACGCCATCTACCGCTTGCTCAACAAATGATCTCTCTCGAATACCAGATACTCATCGCCGTTGTTCTGGATCAGCTGCTCGGCGACCCGCGCTGGCTGCCGCATCCAGTGCGGCTCATCGGCGCGGCCTGCCTCCGGGGCGAACGGCTCACCCGCGCCGTGCTGCCGCCGCGCATGGCCGGAATCTGCACCGTGGCCCTGATCCTTGGCCTGACCGGGCTCTCGGTCTGGAGCCTGATCACCGTTGCCACCGTAATCCACCCCTGGCTGGGAACCGCGGCGTCCATCCTCCTGCTCTACACCACCATCGCCCCCCGGGATCTGGTGCGCCACAGCACCGAGGTCCACGCCGCCCTGCGAAACGGGGATCTCCCAGAGGCCCGCCAACGGGTGTCCATGATCGTGGGCCGGGACACGGCCAATCTTGACGAGGCAGGGGTGGCCAGGGCGGCGGTGGAGTCGGTGGCGGAATCCATGGTGGACGGAGTGACCGCCCCGCTTTTCTTTGCCTTGCTGGGCGGGCCCTTGGCGGCCATGCTTTACAAAGCGATCAACACCATGGACTCCATGTTCGGCTACAAAAATGAACGCTATCTTGATTTCGGTTGGGCTGCGGCCCGGCTGGACGACCTGGCAAACTTTGTCCCGGCCCGCCTCACCTCCCTGATGATCCCGGCCGCAGCCTTCCCGCTCCGCCTCGATCCGAAACGTTCCCTGCTGATCCTGCTCCGGGACCGGTTTGCCCATGCCAGCCCCAATTCTGGCCACAGCGAAGCGGCGGTGGCCGGCGCCTTGGGCGTGCAGCTGGGCGGCCCGAACAGCTACTTCGGCACGGTGGTGGAAAAACCGGCCATCGGCGATGCCACCCGGCCCCTGGAAGCCCAAGACATCCTCCGCGCCAACCGTCTGATGCTGCTCTCCTCCGCCTTGACCCTGCTGGTCTGCCTCGCCCTGCGCCGGCATCTCCTTGCCTTCCTGCCCGGAATGCTGCCCTGATTCTCGGCCCATCCGGCCGCCAAGGATATCTCTGGATTTTTCCGGCCCCGAAAGCTACGATCAAGAAAGAAACCCTTTATCGCGGCATGGCAAGCCCCTCTCCAAGACATGGGAATGGCATGGCAGACACACTGAAAAAAACCATTTTCCCGCGGCAGGTGAGCCTTGGCACCCTTGTCCTGGGTTTCCTCCTTGCCTTCAGCTTCATCCCCCTGATAGCGTTTTCCTTCTTCACCCTGGACGGGATACTCGCCCATTTGAGCGCCATTGAAGAGAGCGAAGAGCTGCACTCCATGAAGGATGACCTGCACCGCCTTGAGACAAGGATTGAGTATTGCCAGCAGATGATTGCCTTTGCCTCGCAACTTCCGGCGGTCATGGAACTCCTGGAGCGCGGCGAAAGCAGGCCCGGCAGCATCGGCAAGGATAAAGCCTCTCTCCGCTACACCGGCGTCTTGAACCGGGCCTTTGCCAAAAACAGCGAGGTGGAGAGCATCCATGTCCTTGACCGGGATTCGGCCGTACAATTTTCCCTGTTCAAGGAACCGGGCGCCACGGAATACCGGCAGAACCCGAAACGCACACTCACAGTTGATCCGGAATCCATCAAAAAAGCTCTTGCCTTGCGGCACAAGGAATTTCTGGTCATGCCTCTGCATAAAAATCAGCAAGGGGAGGATGACCAGGCATCCCGCAAGCTTCTGTTTCGTATCCTTACCCCGATCCGGGGGGAGGCCGGCGAAACGGTCGGGGTCTATGTCGCCGACATCGACATGGGGGCGCTCATTCAGGCCTTCCCCGAAATGCGCTGGGTGTTAAGCGATGGCTGCTATCTCGCCGGGGATACAGGCAATGGTTCGGCCTTTCTCGATTTCCCGTGGCTCAGACAGGTCTTTGCCTCGGGGAAAGCCGGGGTCTGGGGGGCTGCCGGCCAAAAAACGGCCTGGGTTCCCTTCCTTGCCGGGCAGAACTCCGCGATCTCCCTGTGGGCCGGAAAAAGGATCTATCTTGCCTCGGTGCAGACCGCCCGGAAACAAATCCAGCTCTCTGTCGTGGTGGGGCTTGGGCTGCTGCTGACCGTGGGGCTGATCATCTCCTTCTTTTTTTCAAGATACATGAGGCGGTTGTCCTGTCAGTTCCTTGCCTGCCTGGAAGAATCCCTCCTCCGGAAAAAACAGAGCATGTGCAGCAAAAACACAAGGATCCGGGAAATTTCCGCGTTTTCAGAAAAATTGGATTCCCTCCTGGGCAAATATGGGACCATGGAGCAGGACCGCCGGGATTCCCTGCGGAAACTCCAAGAAAGCGAGGAGATGTTCCGGGTTGTTTTCAACTCGGTGCAGAGCGCCGTCATTCTCATCGACGGCCAGGATGCGATCCGTTTCTTCAACCCGGCGGCAGAGCGGATTTTCGGGTATACAAGCGGAGAGATTCTTGGCGAAAAACTCCACCACCTGGTGGTGGTTGACGAAATGCAACAGGCGGCGCAGGACGGGTTGACGGAGTTTTGGCATTCGGGCCAGGGGCCGATCGTCGGCAAATCGCGCGAACTCGTGGCCAGAAAAAAGAATGGCCTCATCTTCCCTGCCGAGGTGTTCGTCGCCCGGGTAAAAAAAGACGATGCCTATTGGGCCGTCGGCGCGGTGCTTGATATCACCGACCGCAAGGTCAAGGAAGAAAGGCTGGTGATGCTGGCCACCATGGACGGCCTTACCGGGGTGTTCAACCGCCGCCATTTTCTGCTTTTGGCGGAACAGGAGGTGGCCCGGAGCAAGCGGTACAACAAGGATCTTTATTTCCTGATGTTCGACCTTGACCATTTCAAGGAGATCAACGACACCTTCGGCCATGAAACAGGGGACCGGGCGCTGCAGGATTTTGCCTCGATCTGCACCGCCGGGCTGCGCAGGGCGGACATCTTCGGCCGTATGGGAGGTGAGGAGTTTGCCGCCCTTGTGGTGGAGGCCGAAGAAGAGGAGGCCATCGCCGTGGCCGAACGGATCCGGAAAAACTTTGCCGCCAAAAGCATCAGCAGGGATGGGACCGAGAAAGGTCTCAGCGTCAGCATCGGGATCAGCCGCCTCGACCCCGTGACCGGGAGTCTGGAAGCCGCGTATGCCGCCGCGGACAAGGCTCTCTACGAAGCGAAGGGACAGGGCCGCAACCGGGTGATCATGGCTTGTTGCGCTGATCCTTCCGAAAAAGAGACGGGAGGAGGGGGGAGCTACTTCACCCCATAATTGCCAAGGGCTTCCAGATATGGCCCGAACAGGTCGCTGTAGTCGTTCATCCCCCTTTTCAGGATGATGGAGAAATGGCCGGCGTCGCGGTCGTTCACCACCAGATTGGCGCTGTTGGCCAAGGCCTCCAGATCGTAGAGGGTACGGAACTCCGGGCCGATCAGGATATAGAAGATATAGCGCCTCCTGGACATGGCCATTTCCCGCAGATACTGGTGGACCATGGAGCCCTCCAGGTCTCCTCCCTCAAACCTGCTGTGCAGCACCACCGCCTCAAAATTCATGAACTGCATCTTGGAGATGGCCTCTTCCGCCGACTGGACATAGGTGGGCTGGTAGCCCATCTCGCCGAAGGCCATGGTCACCTGGGTGGTTATCTCGTCGTCCCCGGTCATGATCAAGGCGTGGGGCACGTTCTCAACCGCTTCCTTTTCGCTGTACACCCCGCTGGACAGCCAGCCGAGATCGGGCGGCTTGGGCGCGGCAGGGGGCAGACGCACCGGCTGGGGCCTTTTCTGAGCCGCAGCCACCATCCCCACCGCGGCCTGATCCTCATTGCCGGTGTGCGCGCCATAGAGCACGTCCTTCAAGGCGCTCGCCGCCTGAGCGGCCACCGAGCCGTCACTGTTCAACTCGATGGGTTGCTTGCATTTCGGGCAGCCGATCTTCAGGGTTTTGCCCGGAGAGAGCGAGGCAAGGGCGGTTTTGATCTTTTCAAGCTGGGCTTCGCTCAGCATGAGTGTCTGCTGGCAATGGGGACATTGGGCAAGCATGATTTTCTCCGATATTAAGCTGCAAGCTGTCAGCTATAAGCTGTAGGCTGTAAAATGGCGTCAAAACCCTGAGCGTCGCTTCTCTTCCTGTTTCACATCCATGGCCAGGCCGGTGATCCCGGTGGTGGACTCGCCCCGGGCGGCCTTGATGCCATCGAGCCCACGGTTGACCGCGGTTTTCCGGGTGCAGTAACTGGCGGCGGTTTCCTCGGTGATCAACCCGTCTTCGTACAGTTCGAGGATATGCTGGTCAAAGGTCTGCCAGCCAAGGGCCTTGGCGTCGGCAATGATGTCATAATAGGTCTTGTCCTCCGTTTCCCCGTTCATGATCAGCTCGCGCACCCGCAGGTTCATGCCCATGATCTCGAAGGCCGCCACCCGGCCGCCGCCGACCTTGGGTAGCAGCCGCTGGCAGACGATCCAGCGGATGGTATCCACCAGCCGGTTGCGCACCTGGGCCTGCTCCTCCTGCTCGAACATGCCCAGGATCCGGTTGATGGTCTGACCCGCGTCCACGGTATGCAGGGTGGAAAGCACCAGATGCCCGGTTTCCGCGGCGGAAAGCCCGATCTCCATGGTTTCCCGGTCGCGCATCTCGCCCACCAGGATGACCTTGGGCGCCTGCCGCAGGGCGGCCCGCAACCCCGAGGCAAAGGAGTCGAAATCATTGCCCAGCTCCCGCTGGTTGAAGGTCGCCATCTTGTGCTGGTGCACATACTCGATGGGATCTTCCAGGGTGACGATGTGCACCGGTTTTTCGTCGTTGATCTTGTCCAGCAGCGCGGCCAGGCTGGTGGACTTACCGGAACCGGTGGCGCCGGTGACAAGGATGATGCCGTTGCGCTCACCGGCCATGTTGTAGAAGAGCTTGGGCAGATTGAGCTGGGTGATGGTCGGGATCTTCATCTCCAGCTTCCGCAGCACCGTGGAAAGATTGGTCTTCTGGGAGAAAACATTGACCCGGAACCGGGCCTTCTGCCCCAGCCAGTAGGAGAGATCGCAGGAGCCGTGCTTGACCAGATCGTCGAGCAGCCTCTTGTTGCCGCCGATGAGGTTGAGGGCAAAGACCTCGGCCTGGAAAGGGGTAAGCACCGGGACCGGCGGCTCCACCGCCACCGGCACCAGCTGCCCGGAGGTCTCCACCTGCAGGGGCTTGCCCACCGTGATATTGAGGTCGGAGACATTGCCGTAGGTTTCCAGCATGCTGGTGATCCAGTAATCTATTTCCGTCTGCTTCATGACTGCGCCCTCTTCGACATGTTCCGTGCCCGATCACCCCGATATTTCTCCACGAATTGTATAAGAATGGAGCGGAGTCTGACAACTATTTCTTTTTCACCAGAAAATACAGGACCCCCGGATGCTTCATGTTTCCGGCCGCCGCCTCGGCATAAGGCCCTGCCCCCCAGAACAGGTCAAGCCGTCCTCCGCCGGTGATGGCGGAGCCGGAATCCTGATTCACCACGAAGCGGTGCAAGGGTTCCCAGCCGATAATCTCCCCGGCCGCATTGACAATGGGCTTGCGGGCAGCCAGAAAGGCGAGGCTCCCCGGCGGAAAACAGCCCTGATCAAGGGCCACGGAGCGACCGGGGGTAAGGGGTTCCCCCAGACTCCCCAGGGGCCCGGCCGCGGAATCATCCCCCCAACGGAAAAAAACAAAGGAATCATTGTATTGCAGGATCGTCTCCTGTTCCCCGGGGTGCTCCTTGAGATAGCTGACGATTTTGGGCAGGGTTACCTCTTCCCGCCGCATGACCCCTTTTTCCACCAGCAACCGCCCGATGCTCCGGTACTCCCGCCCGTTTTTTGCGGCAAATTGCACCCGCCGCAGCGAGCCGTCCGCAAGCTCTATCCGGCCGGACCCTTGCACATGCAGGACAAAGGCATCCACCGGATCAGCCAGATAGACCAGCTCCTGGCCGGCCAACAACCTTCCTTTCTCGATCTCGCCCCGGGAAAAATAGGGAACAAGGCTGCCATTCTCCATCCTCCCGGTTTTTTTCTCCTTCCCATTCCCGCCGGGGACAGAAACCAGGTCCGGAGGCTTGCGGTATAATGGATAACGATAGGTGGCGGTCTTTGTCAGGCTCCCCTTGAAAAGCGGCTCGAAATACCCGGTGAACAAAATCCTGTGGCCGGAGGGGCTGCCCGTTGCCTGGCAGAACGTGAATTCTTTTTTAAGAACAGCGGTCAGGGCCTGGGGCGAGGGTTTTTCTTGAATGATCCGCTTGAAGGCGAGCAGGGATTCGATGAGCTGGCCGGCGGAATACTCCTCCCCGCAGAGGGCAAAGGTCTTTTCCTGGGGGAGCTGCCCGAGATAATGCACGCTCCGGTCAATGGCCCCGGCAAGGGAGCCATAGTCCAGGTCATCCTGGAGCAGCGGGAGATCCGTTGCCAGGGGCACGGTGGCCTGGCCGCACTGGGCCGCTGCGGGCCGGGGCAAGGGAACGACAAGCACGCAACCCAGGAGAATCACGCCGAGAAAAATCCGTATTGTTTCCGCCAGGGTCCGCATCCGCGCCGCGCCTCCTCATGGTGTCCGCACGGGTTGCAGCATAGCAGAAAATCCCCATGCATGCACCCCGCAAAGCACAATCCGCCCGGCCTGCCGTTCCCTGCCGCTCCGGCCGTTGACCAGGTTGGACCGGACGCCATGGGTCATAAAAAAAATGTGGCAATTGTCGCGCACAGTCGTTATATATTTTTACCCTCTAGGTATATATTCCTATATCCTCGGCTTAAGAAAATTTGTTGTCGGCGCAAAAAACTGCTATGACAACGGGTGTTGCTGTAAACTCTTTGATTTCGGAGTCCCGCAGGCTCGCTTACCTGTGTTGCGGGCCTGCGCCGATGGGTACCAAGCCCATCCGCTGGCCTTTTTCCCTTTATGCGGGTCCATCAAATTTGGAGGTACTAATGAGCGAAGATAAAAAAATTGAAAGCATGATGCAGGAGAAACGCCTTTTTGCCCCGCCGGCCGCGGGCCAGGCCCAGGCCCATGTGAAGAGCATGGCCGAGTACGAAGCCCTTTACCAACGCTCCATGGAGGATCCGGAAGGCTTCTGGGGAGATCGCGCCAAGGAGCTGCTCACCTGGGAAAAGCCGTGGACCAAGGTGCTTGAGGCTGACATGCACAAGCCCGAAATCAAATGGTTCCAAGGCGGCAGGCTGAACGTTTCCTATAACTGCCTGGATCGCCATCTCAAAAACGGCCGCCGCAACAAGGCCGCCATCATCTTTCAGGGCGAACCCGAGGGCGATGTCCGGGTCTACACCTACCAGATGCTGCACACCGAGGTCTGCCGTTTCGCCAATGTGCTCAAGAAAATGGGGGTGAAAAAAGGCGACCGGGTTTCCGTGTATCTGCCCATGATTCCCGAGCTTGCCATCACCCTGCTGGCCTGCACCCGGATCGGCGCCATCCACAGCGTGGTCTTCGCGGGCTTCTCGGCCCAAAGCCTCAAAAGCCGCATCCAGGACTGCGAGGCCAAGGTGCTGGTCACCGCCGACGCCGTTCTGCGAGGCGGCAAGACCATCCCCTTAAAGCCTGCGGCGGACGATGCCCTCCAGGGTTGCGATTCCGTCACCCACTGCATCGTGGTCAAGCGGGCCGGCAACGAGATTGCCATGCAGGAGGGCCGCGATCTCTGGTGGCACACGGAGATGGGTGCCGAAGGCATCACCGGCCAGTGCGCCCCGGAAAGCATGGAGGCGGAAGACAACCTCTTCATCCTCTACACCTCCGGCTCCACCGGCAAACCCAAGGGCGTGGTCCATACGACCGGCGGCTATCTGACCTACGTGGCGCACACCACCCAGTGGGTCTTCGACCTGAAGGACGACGACGTGCACTGGTGCACCGCCGATATCGGCTGGATCACCGGCCACAGCTACATCCTCTACGGCCCGCTGGCCCTGGGCGCGACGACTCTGATGTTCGAAGGGGTGCCTTCCTGGCCCGCCCCAGACCGTTTCTGGCATATCTGCGAGAAATTCCGGGTCAACATCTTCTACACCGCGCCCACCGTCATCCGCGCCCTGATGCGGGAAGGGTCCAAGTGGACGGAAAAATACGACCTCTCCTCCCTGCGCGTCCTGGGTTCGGTGGGCGAGCCCATCAACCCGGAAGCCTGGATGTGGTACCACGCGCATATCGGCAAGAACAAACTGCCCATTGTCGATACCTGGTGGCAGACCGAGACCGGCGGCATCATGATCTCCGGCCTCCCCTTCGCCACCCCGCTCAAACCCGGCTCGGCCACCCGCCCACTGCCGGGCATCGACGCGGCCATCCTCCGCGAAGACGGCACCGAAGCAGGACCCAACGAGGGCGGCCACCTGGTGATCCGCAGGCCGTGGCCCGGCATGCTCCGCGGCGTGTTCGGCGATCCGGCCCGCTACAAAAAGACCTACTTTACCCGCTACGAGGGGATCTATGACCCGGAAGACGGCGCCCGCAAGGATGAGGACGGCTACTTCTGGGTCATGGGGCGACTGGACGACGTGATCAATGTCTCCGGCCACCGCTTGGGCACCGCGGAGATAGAATCCGCCCTGGTGGCGCATCCGCAGGTGGCAGAGGCTGCGGTGGTCGGCGCGCCCCACGAGATCAAGGGCCAGACCATCTACGCCTATGTTTCCTTGAAGACCGGGGTCGAACCCAGCGACGAACTGCGCGGCGCGCTTCGCACCCATGTCCGCAAGGAGATCGGCCCCATCGCCACCCCGGAGTTCATCCAGTTTGCCCAAGGGCTGCCCAAGACCAGGAGCGGCAAGATCATGCGGAGGATACTGCGCAAGATCTCGGCAGGCGAGACCGAGGCCCATGATTTCGGCGACATCTCCACCCTGGCCGATCCTTCCGTGGTTTCCACCCTGGTGGACGGCAGCAAGGATTTCGTCAAGTAGACGATCCACCCCATACCGCATAAAAAAAGGAGCCGGGAATTCCCGGCTCCTTTTTTTATGCGACTCCGGCCCCTCACGGAACCGTGCCGCGCTATGTCAACATCAACCAGGCTGCATGTGCGCCGCTTTGTCCAACGTACCCGGCAGTGGCATTATTGATTGCTTCGGTCGATTCCGCAAATCCGACCAGCACATGCTCTCGGCTCCCGCCAGAATCCAGTTGCGATTGCCAATAGGCAAGGCCGCCGGAGTCCGGGGTCCGGTCAAGAATGTTGGCATAAAGCTGTGTCGCAAATTGGGTGTTGGTAAGGCTTCCATACTTGTTGATAAATTCGGCGGACTGAGTAAAACCCCCGGCAATCGATAAGTTGCCATTATAGTTACCAGGCGCATCAGATAACCCATAGACTCCCAGTGCCTGGGCCGTGGCCGGCAACCCTGCCGCTGTTCTATCCCAAAACGCCAACCCGCCAGAATCTGGCGTACGGCCCAATGCGCCTTGGTACAGCAGCGCGACCTGCTCGTTGAGCGAGTCGGTTTTAGCAATATTCATGGTCTTGTCTGCAAACTGGACTTGAATGACCCCGTCAATGCGGTTTGCAGAACCGGTGGTGGTGAGATTGAAGCTGCCGTCGTGGTTGGAGGTCAGATTGTACGCCGTCGAAAGTTCGGTGCCCATGTCGATGACATCCAGCCCTGATCCCGACAAAGCCGCGTTTACGCTGGGTGGAGCAAGAACGGCTTGCGGCGTGGTAGAGGTGATTGGGGCTGTACTGGCTGGTGTATTATCATATTCATAAGTGGCGTAGATTGACAGCTGACCAGCCGCATTATAAAATGAAAATTTACTCTCCTGACCAGATGCGTTGTATTCATAAATATCGTAGCCTGTCAGCTGACCAGACGCATCGTAATGCGAATCTTTACTAAGTTGGCCAGATACGTTGTGTTCCTCAATGCCATAGTATGACAGCTGACCAGACGCATCGTAATGCGAATCTTTACTAAGTTGGCCAGATACGTTGTATTCCTCAGTGCCATAGCTTGACAGCTGACCAGACGCATCGTAATTTGAATATTTACTCTCCTGGCCTGATGCGTTGTATTCATAAGTGACGTGGCCTGACAGCTGACCAGACGCATCATAAGACGACTCTTTACTCTTCTGGCCAGATGAATTGTATTCAAAAGTTTGGGACATTGACAGATGACCAGACGCATCATACCACGACACGTTACTCTCTTGACCTGATGCGTTGTATTCATAAGTGTAGCCGTTTGTCGGCTGACCGGACGCATCATAACAAGACTCTTTACTCTTTTGGCCAGAGGCGTTGTATTCATAGGTCTCGTAGCCTGTCAGCTGACCAGTTCCGGTATAGAAATTCTCTTTATAAAGCATAATTATTGGGCTCCTCGATTGTTAATGTGTCTTTGATCTGACAACACCGATTTTCAAGATGGACTCACAGAAACTTTGCCGGTCATCATGTTGCGTCAAGCACTTCTCCTCTTTATCAGTACGCCTTCCAGACTTCGGCGACATGCAAAGAATTTGTCGAGTGGCCCGGCCCCTCACAAAACCATGCTTGCGCTATGTCAATATCAACCAGGCTGCGTGTGTGCCGCTTTGTCCAACGTACCCGGCAGTGGCATTATTGATTGCTTCGGTCGATTCCGCAAATCCAACCAGCACATGCTCTCGGCTCCCGCCGCC
>JAJZRF010000023.1 GCA_021847425.1 Deltaproteobacteria bacterium
TGATCGCCAACTCCTCGGCCTGCTCTGCTAGCTGGCGCTTCAGGAGAGCATTTTCAACGGCCCACCTCTGCTCCACCTCACCACGTTGTTGGTTAAGCCGGGCTTTAACGCGCCAACCATACAGCTGGAGCGGGGAGACAAGGTGATCGTCGAGGAACGCAGGGAGACAGAGATCAGGTAAGGGGGCGAGGGATATTTAAGGGGCTAAGGCAAGCAAGAAACAGGGCGTGAAAGAAATATATCCTAACAATAAAATAACTTGTTATTCGGGTTTGTGTTCCTGTATAACGCTTTAAATTTGATCTTCGGCAGCGGGTAAACTCGGGGCGCACGGCCGCTGGTCATGCCGGATTTTTCGGCAAGCAAAGAGCTGTGGGGAATGTGCTTGTCTTCCCGTGAACCGTCTTCGGTTCGTAGTCGTTTTTGTTGTCTTACATATTTGGGAAAGGTGTTTCTGATGTCATCGTTTGGGGGAACGATTCATCGCGATGAGCTTCTCTGGCTTTTAGGCAGCCTGAGCGGGCTCTATCGTCTGCCGTTTGATGCCGCGCTGGTGGCGCAGTCCTTTCCTCCCCCCTATGACCGAGGGGTTCTGCACGAGGCGGCGCGCTCCCTGGGGTTCAAGACCGGCACCCGTGCCACGGCGGGTCTTGACTGGCAGAAATTGCCGTTGCCAGCCGTCGGTTTTCTTTTGCCGACGCCGGAGACCAGCCCGCCGGTTGCACCCGATAGCCCAACGGCCGATCCCCCTGCCCACACCCTGCTCATCATCCTCAAGATCGAGGGGGAGCAGCTCCTCTATTTTCGCATCGGCTCACAGGCCCCGGAAACCATCACCACCGCTGAGGCAGGTGAGCGGTTCGGCTCCGAGCTCATCCTGATCGGCAAGGAAATCGCAACCGGCGACGACGAGGCCATCCCAGGATTCCCGGTGGAGAAAAAAACCTTCGGCTTTTCCTGGTTTGTCCCCGAATTGCTCAAGCACAAAAAAATCTGGCGAGACATCCTCTTCGCCTCCCTTGCCATTCAGTTGGTCGGCCTCACCACCCCGCTTTTCACCCAGGTGATCATCGACAAGGTCATTGCCCACCAGAGCAGAAGCACCCTGATCGTCCTTGGCTTTGCCCTCATCATGTTCATGCTCTTCAACCTCGTCATGACCTGGCTCAGGCAGTACCTGGTGTTGCACACCGGCAACCGCATCGATGCGGTGCTGGGCAGCAAGGTTTTCCGCCATCTCCTCCGGTTGCCGTTGCCCTATTTCGAGCACCGCCCCACCGGTACGCTGGTGGCCCGGATGCAGGGGGTGGAGACCATCCGCCAGTTCGTTTCCGGCGCCGCGGTTACCCTTATCCTTGATTTTCCATTTCTGCTTATCTTTCTGGCGGTGATGTTTGCCTACTCCTGGCAGCTCTCGCTCATCGCCCTCGGGTTGATGAGCCTCATCTGTCTGATCAGCTTCCTGATGGTGCCGGTCTTTCGCGAGCGGCTCAACAAGCAGTTTATGTACGGCGCGCGCAACCAGGCCTTTCTCGTCGAATACCTTTCGGGCATTGGCACGGTGAAGTCCCTGCAGATGGAGCCGGATGTCGGCAAGAAATACGGCGACCTGCTCGCCCAGTACCTGGCCGCCGGTTTCAGCACCAAACAGGTGGGCAACTCGTATAATGTGGTGGCCAACGGATTGGAACAGGTGATGACCCTTTCCATCCTCATTGTCGGTGCGCTTTTGGTCATGCGCAACGAAGGCTTCACCGTGGGTATGCTGGTGGCCTTTCAGATGTTCGCCTCCCGCATGAGTCAGCCCATGTTGCGGCTGGTGGGGCTGTGGCAGGAGTTCCAGCAGGCCAATGTCGCAGTGAAACGGTTGGGCGACATCCTCGACATGCCCCAGGAGCCCTATACCCTTACCCCCAAACGGGAAAACGCGGGTCATGGCAGGATCGATCTGGTCAATCTCGGCTTCCGCTACTCCGAGCAACACCCCTGGCTCTACCGCAATCTGGAGATGCACTTCAAGCCCGGCCATCTCACCGTGCTTATGGGGCCGTCGGGCTGCGGCAAGTCCACCCTGGCCAAGCTGATGCTTGGCTTCTACCAGACGGTGGAGGGGCATATCGCCTTGGACGGCCGCGATATCCGCTACCTCGCGGCCAACGAGCTGCGCGCCACCTTCGGGGTGGTGCCCCAGGAGACCGTGCTTTTTTCCGGCACCATCTACGACAATCTGGTCATGGCCCATCCCCATGCCAGCTTTCCCGAGGTGATTGCCGCCTGCAAGGCCGCCGAGATCCACGAGGTGATTGAAGAACTGTCAGAGGGCTACCAGACCGAGATCGGCGAACGCGGCACCGGGCTTTCCGGCGGACAACGGCAGCGGATAGCCATTGCCAGGGCCTTGCTCAAACGGCCCAAGATCCTCGTCTTCGACGAGGCGGTATCAAACCTGGACCAACTGACCGCAGAACACTTTGCCAAAACAATCAATAAGCTCAAGGGGCAGGTGACCATGCTTTTCATCACCCACCAGATTCCGAAAGGGTTGCAGGTGGACGAGGTGCTCTCCTTGGACTCCCATCACGCGGCCCACATGGAGGTGGTTGAGGATGCGGGGGCGGAATGAGGATCATGTCAGGAAGTATTCCGGCGGCTGCCCGTGGCGCACTTGCAGTTTGAATTCACCCCGCGGACTATCTGTCTACCTAACAAAAAGATTTTGATAATCCAGGCCGGTTCCGCTACCATAGGCAACCAGCATCAAAATGGTGTTGGGAATGGATGGCTAGGGGATGACGAGCAATGGAGGATGGCGGCATGAAATACAGGATGATGCTCGGGATAGTCAAAGGAGTTGTGTTCACGGTTTTGCTCACCGCCTTGGCGGGCTGCATGACCTTGGCCAAGGAAAACCCGCTTGGAATCGGTAAAAGCTGGAAAGAGGAGGTTCTGCTGCACGACGGCACAACCTTGACCGCGAAACGGTCTCATAGCTATGGCGGGTATCCGGTAATTGACAGCACCTCCCGGTCGGTGCTGAAGGAGGAGTGCAAGTTTACCATTCCGGGCACGAATCAGGACGTGACCTGAGAAGAAATAGAAGAAATAGGGGACGGAGCCTGGTTTTTACACTGAGCAAGGAGAAAGGCGATGCCAAGACGGGCGCGCATCAAGCATGGGGGAGTGCCGCACCACGTTATTCAGCGCGGCAATAACCGATCAGCGTGTTTTTTTTCTGAGGAAGACCATGGGTTTTATCTGGAAAGTCTCTCGGAAGGAGCGGCCCGGTATGGTTGTGCAATACATGCCTATATCTTGATGACCAATCACGTCCATCTGCTTACTACGCCAAGAGACGGGGAAGGTTTGTCCCTCATGATGCGTTATTTGGGCAGCCGCTACGTGCAATATGTGAATTACGTCTATAAGCGTAGTGGAACGCTATGGGAAGGCCGTTTCAAGTCGAGCGTGATCGACTCGGAGCGTTATCTGCTAACCTGTTGCCGGTATATCGAGTTGAACCCGGTTCGAGCTGGCATGGTAGCTGCCCCAGGTGATTACAAATGGTCGAGTTACGGCGCACATGCTTGCGGCCGACCGGATGATCTTCTCCAGGATCATCCGTGTTACCTCGACTTGGGTAAAGATGAGCAAGCACGGCAGGAGGCGTATCGTGCTCTGTTTCAGCACGATGTGGATGCTGAATCTCTGGTAACGATTCGTGAAGCAGTGAACAGCGGGTTGGCCTTGGGTGGAGAACGGTTCAAGGATCAGATTGAAGCTGTGTTGGCGAGATCGGTGCGTGCGGGGAAACCTGGCCGCCCAAGGAAGAGAGACGTCGAGACAGGTAGGTCTGGTGAAAGTAATCTGGTTTAGGGGGGGAGAGAAGATGAAACAAATCAAAATATCGGGCTCCGTCCCCTATTTACTATGGTGTCTGGAGGCGCAGACAATGACTTTCTGGATGGGCTCACTGCCAATGATACCATTACCGGCGATGGTGGAGATGATATGCTTGCCGGAGGCGCGGGCGACGATCAGCTGTCAGGCGGTACGGGAAACGATTATCTCTGCGGCGACGCCTCTCTTTCCGTGTATGGGGCAGACCGCTCTATCTTGATGAATTTTCAGGAACAATATTATTGGGATGCAGATGTATCCACCATGGGCTTTCACGCGACCTATGGCGACAAGGGCTATGCCACCTCGGTTTCCCTCCAGGGCTTTGATCTTCCCGTGACTGGTTCCGGCAACGACCAGCTTTACGGGGGCGATGGTAACGATATCCTGATAGGGGGCGGCGGCAACGACATCCTGATGGGCGAAGCGGATCATGATCGCCTGGAAGGAGGGGATGGCGATGATTACCTGGACGGCGGCTCTGGCAACGACCTGTTGCTGGGCGATGATAACGCTGCTGACCCAGGCGGTAAGGACACCCTGATTGGTGGAACAGGGGATGACGAATTGTACGGGTACGGCGATGACGACTATCTGGATGGGGGCGATGGAAAGGACTATCTGGCCGGCGGCAGTGGGAATGACATGCTCTTGGGCGGTGCTGGTGACGATGAACTTTATGGCGACTCCGTCGATACCCCTGTGGCATTGCAGGGCGACGATACCCTTAACGGCGGGGCAGGCAATGACATTCTGGTCGGCAGGGGCGGCAACGACACCTACATCTTTGGCCGGGGCGACGGGCAGGACATAATCAACGACAGCGGCGGCGCTGCGGACACCATCCGTTTTGTCGATGCCTTGGCCAGCGAATTGCGGGTGACAAGGGACCAAGCCAATCTTTACCTTGCCGTCGGCAACACAGGCGACAGTCTCACCCTGGAGAATTGGTTTCTCGACGACTGGCACGACCTGGGACGCCGCTAAGTTGAAAAGCAAGATCACTGTGGCGCCTTCCTCCGACACGAGGGACGTTTTATATGCTCCAGATAGCGGGGGAGTAATTAACGGACTTGGCGGGGATGATGATCTGATCGGCGGTAAGGGCAATGATACGCTGTATGGCGGCCCTGGCGTTGATATGTTGATGGGTAATGGAGGACATGACATTCTGGCCGGTGGGGAATGCAACGATTTGAACTGGAGGATGGCGGCATGAAATACACGAAGGGAACACTGGGTTTGCTCGTTTCAATCTTGATCATGGGGACAAGCATGAACGCATTCGGATTTTTGGGCTTTGGCAACTCGGCAAGTTGGAAGGAGGAGGTGCTGTTGCATGACGGGAGCAAGATCATCGTCAAGCGTTCGGTTGAGCGTGGGGGGAGGCACGAAATCGGGCAAAAGGCTCCTTACAAGGAGCAGACCCTCGTCTTCGCCATGCCCGGCACCAACCAGGAAGTGACATGGGAAGACAAATTCAGCGAAGACCTGGGCATGGCCAATTTTCTACCCATGCTGCTGGATGTGCGTGATGGCGTAGCATATCTGGTGGTATCGCCAATGGGCTGCCTATCTTACAACAAATGGGGACGACCGAATCCGCCTTATGTCGTTTTCAAGTATGACGGCAAGGCGTGGCAGCGCATCCCGCTGGAAGAGTTGCCGACAGAGATCAAAACGCCCAATCTGATTTTTTCTGCGCCGGATATTGCGGTAGAAAAATCCGGCACCCGTTTCCTGACAG
Organism: Deltaproteobacteria bacterium; assembly: GCA_021847425.1. GTDB lineage: Bacteria > Desulfobacterota > Desulfobulbia > Desulfobulbales > Desulfurivibrionaceae > Thiovibrio. The sequence goes on from JAJZRF010000023.1 coordinate 5,645, forward strand.
CGGAGATGATCAAGGCGATTATTTCTGGCTACAAACAACCCGAATACAAAACCATCCTGCGGGAGCCGGTTAAGCCAGGGACGGCGGGATCATCGGTGAATTGCGAGGAGATGGTTTTTTACAAAGGAGCATGGGTCGGTCCGGGAGATTCCATCGGCAAGCGAATGATGGATCGTAGGCCCAAATAATTTTACGGAATTGCCTTTTTCAAGGAGATTGAACAATGACAACTCAATTTGAAATTGATTGTGCTCTCATGGCTGGGGCTTCGTATATTTCTACCCGTCCTGATATAAACAAATTCCCAATCCCGGAGGGTTGGATAACGGTTACAAATCCCGATTCGCATTTTAATGACCCTGCTACTGGCTTTGAAGCAGTTTCCTTCAAGCGTGGCGACGACATCGTCATCTCCTTTGCAGGCACCTACGAAAAAGACCTTACTGGCGACTGGATGGCCAACACCGGGCTGGCCACAGGCTTTGGCTCAGCCCAGCTCTTGCAGGCTGCGGAGTATTATCTATCAATCAAAAATGATCCACGTTACCAAGGAGCCACCATCACCCTCACCGGCCATTCCCTGGGCGGTGGGCTCGCTGCATTGGTGGGTGTATTCTTTGGCATAAAGGCCGTCACCTTCGACCAGGCCCCGTTCGCCAACTCGGCGGAATCGGGCCTGCTGACGCCGGACGTGGCCGCCAATCTCAAAAGCGACCTGCTGCTTGCGGGCTACAGCGAGGCCGACCTCGCCGGTCTGACCAATTTCCTGCAACTGCGGGACATCAATGGCGGCATCCCAAATTTCAACCTCGTCAGCACCATCCGCGTGGACGGCGAATTCACCTCATCCCTTCCGGTCGGCGTCTACGACCCCATCGGCACGACCGCAACCGTGCTGGATCATGGCCCCTATTCCAGTCCGTCCATTGACATGCACTCCATGGCCCTGCTCACCGCCTTTTTGCAAAGCGCCCAGAGCGTCGTCAATAGCGACAACCCGCAGCAGACTCTGAGCGAGGTATCCAAGAAACTCACCAATCTGCTGGGGATGTTTTTTGATAGCAGTCTGTATGCGTACACAACTGACCCGACCAACACAACAGATGTCAATCTCCTCGAACACCTCGTCAAGCATCAGGAGGGCCTTGATCCAGCCGTGCCGAACGACGGTGACGCCATGGTCAGCCGTTTCACCACCGACATGTGGAAGATCGCGCAGGACGGCGGCCTGAGTCTCACCAATGCCAACATCACCAAGGCGCTCACCGCCTTTGCCATGCAGATGTATTACGCGAACCCCGCTGCCACGGAGGCGAGCAAGCAACTCTTCAGCAGCAACGGTCTTGTCGGCGGCATCCATTTCGACCGAACGGACGTGGCCGCCACCCTGGCCGAGGCCAAGGGATACAAGTATTTCCAAGACTACGTGGGCAGCCTGTCATTCGGGAGCAACAGGGATGTTCTTACCCAGCAGTTGCCCGATCTGCGCGACTGGTACATCCAGGCAGGCAGCCAGGCCATGGAGGCCACGGCAGGAACACAGCGCGCCTTCATGCTGGGCGGCAACGGCAATGATATCCTGACCGGTGGCAGCCAGGCTGATCTGCTGGTGGGCAATGGCGGAAAGGATACCCTGAACGGCGGGGGCGGGGATGACGTGCTGATGGTGGGGTGGAACAGCAAGGGCTTTCTCGACAACACCGGCGACATCCTAAATGGCGATGCAGGCAAGGATAGCCTGTACGGCGGCGCTGGAGATGATTGGCTTGCCCTGGCTGGCGGCGAGAGCAGACACTATGGGCGAAGCAATACTCTTGAAAGCGGCATGAAGAAACGCTTTGACGCCTAGCTTTTTGCTGTGATATCCTGACTGATAAATTGTGTTTATACGTGCCGAACTATGATGAGGGAGGAGAAGATGACGGAAAAAAACAAGAGGTCCTCGGGTGATAAAGGAGCCCGTGGGCGCCAAGGATTGATGGGGACAGCATCAACGAGATTGCTTGTTGGCAGGGTTGGCGCGTACCTGCTTTTTGTGCTCCTCCTGCTTTCTGGCACGGAGGTACCAGCGCAGGAGAATGCGCCCTTCTCCAATCCCACCGAACAGATGTGCACTGTTGCATACAGCCGGGAATTCGCCCAACGGTTCGGGCTGCCGGAGCCTCGGCCGGGATGGGAGACCCAGCCGCCGCTGCATGGCATTGAATTCGTTGTTGAGCCAGCACCGCCTTGGGCCAAGGGGCATTATTGCGCTTACAAGCTGTACTTGGACAGCAGCCTGCCTCTGGCGTATGGCAACGAGGGGCCAACCGGAGATTTCCGGCCCTATGTGGCGGCGCAGCATTTTTTTGTGCGTGATCCCGACAACCCGAAGGCAAAGTCGGCCCGCTCGGTACTCTTTGACAAGGTTTCTGGGTATGGAGGGATGGCGGTGGTTGCCACACCAGACTATGTCTATGAAAAAAAAGGGGCCGCCACGGATGCGGGCGTTGGCCAGGAGGAATATGTCCGTGAGCTGCTGCCAGGGATTACCTACCTCAAGCTGGGCGGAAGCTGCGGCATGATGAGCTATGAACGCCGCGCGAATACTATGCAGTTGTGGCTGAAAAAGGCAGGGGGCAAGGATTACCGCAAAGTGGTGCAATGGGATCCGGATGACTTTATCAAGCTGCCCCCTCTGCCTGCGGGCTTCTACCGGCAAACCTTGCCCTGGCGGGAAGAGATCGGCAAAGAGCAGAGCAAAATTGTCAAGGAGATGGACCGGGAGCTCCGTGAACGCACCATGAAACGCAAAGGCAAGACCCAACAGAACTGAAATTAGAACTTATTCGTAATAGGGGGACGGAGAACATGGCACAAGTGATGACCTATGCGAGGCTGAGTAACGAGGCGTATCAACCCAACGGAGGCCAGCCAGGAGAGGGGTGGGTAACGATTCTAAGGTCCAACGAGGCTGGTATCGGCACAGAGTCCGGCTACTACGGGGTAGCCTACTACAATCCGACAACCAACGAACTGGTTTTTGCCCACCGGGGCACGGAGTTCACGAACGGGAACGACTGGGGCACGGACCTGGAACTGGTGCTGGGCAAGGTGCCTGCCCAGTTCGTGGATGCGGAGGACTTCTACATGCTGGCGCGTGATAGAGCTATCCAGCAAGGCTATCAAATCGACGCGATTGCCCACACCGGCCACTCCTTGGGCGGCGCGATTGCCCGGCAGATGGGAATCGCCAACAGTCAGGAGGCGGTCTGCTTCAACGCGCCTGGTGATACCGGCCAGTTGCAGGCAAGCCAGCTCGACCCGAACAGAGACTACTCGACTCTGGTCCACAACTACAACGCCGTCTTCGACGCAGTGAGTCGGTACGGCCATACCATTGGCCAGGTCAGCAACGTCTTGGTCTCCTCCTTTGGCCCGGTGCCGGATATCCTGGAGCCGCTCATGGTCTTTGCCGCTTTCAAATTAGGCCCTCTCGGCCTGGCAGCGGCAGGATATTACCTGAAGGACCAGCATTCCATGCCAAACCTGCTGCATGTACTGGAAACCGAGTCTGATGGCGCCGCCCAGGTCGGCGAGGTTGGGCTTGTCATCGGCTTGGATGGAACGGTCACTGGCAACTGGATTGGCGAATGGAACGATCTGGTAACGGCGATCAACTCCGGCGTCATTCCTCAACCGGATTGGACTGCGGAAGGATATGACCTGACCTCCGGGCAAATCGCTTCGGAAAACGTATCAGACCTGTACGATGCAAGAGGGTACCAGTTGACCGGAAGCAGCGGCTTTGCCGTGGGCGCCCAAGGTGGCGATACCCTCACGGGCAGCACGCAGGCAGACGTGCTTTTTGGCGATGCGGGCGACGACACCCTTGCCGGGGGGGCTGGCGATGATTTTCTCCTCGGCGGCTTCGGCGCCGATACCCTGGACGGCGGCACAGGTGCCGACCTGATGGTCGGCGGGGATGGGGTGGATACCTACTACATTGAAGGCAACGACACCATCCGGGACACGGGCCGCAACTTCATTGTCTACCAGGGCCAGGTGATCGCCGGGGCTTTCGTGCGGGAGGGCACGAGCAACACCTACCGTTTCTTGAGCGACAACAACATCACCCTCACCTTCAACTCCCCCGGCCACCTGGCCTTAAACGGCACGGACAGCATCACCCTTGAAAACCAGACCAGTGCTGCGGATTTTGCCAACGGGGATTTCGGGATAAAGCTTTTCGACTCGGTTGATGCAGCCCTAACGTTTAACGGGACTCCGGCAAACAACACTATGGCTGTCAGCCTTAATTCGGCTAATCAGCCGGAATATTTATATTTTTCCAAATATGACAATGATCCTTACCCTCAATATGTCAATTATAATTCCTATTTTTCGCAGAATTTTCATATTGAGGGCAATGAAGGCAACGACCTGTTGCTTGGACTGGCAGGTAAAGACTACATCTCCGGTGGAGTCGGCAGCGATAGAATTGCAGGGGATGGCTGGGTTAATGGTGTTGAATGGACGATGACAGGCCTGGGCGATATTTTGTATGGGAACGCAGGCAGTGATTATATCGCCGGTGGTTGGGGAAATGATTTGATTTCCGGCGGAGATGACGGCGATTTTTTGCAGGGCAACGAGGATAACGATATTGTGACCGGCGATGACGGCGATGATTTGGTGTTTGGCGGGACTGGCAACGACCAGCTTTTGGGGGGCGCTGGTAACGATATGCTCTACGGTGACGGATACATATGGGGTTTGGGAGAGTCTATGGGTGATGTTCCTTTACCTTCAACCATGAGCTTCCATATGACCTATGGCGCAGAAGGGTTCCCCATCGATTATAGTTTTGACTATCAGCTCGGGGACGCTTCCATTGAGTATGGAGACGACCTGCTTGTTGGTGGCGACGGGAATGACTGGCTAAATGGGGGCGGAGGCAACGACACCCTGCTGGGCGAGGCAGGTAATGACCAACTGGATGGGGGCGACGCTAATGATTATCTCAATGGCGGCGACGGCAACGACCTGCTTGCTGGCCAGGAAGGCAACGATACCTTGTATGGCGGTGCGGGAGCAGATCAGCTCCAGGGCGGGCTCGGCGATGATGTGCTAAACGGCGGCGATGGCAATGACATTCTTTTTGGTGATGCAGGCAACAACATCATTGATGGCGGGGCAGGAGACGATTACCTTGCAGGCGGCGATGGTGACGACATCTATTCTTTTGGCCAAGGATCGGGCCATGACACTGTCTTTGATTCAGGCTCCGCCTCCGGGGATACAGTCCGCCTCTCCGATGTTTCACCGGACAATGTAAGTTTTGGCCGCTACCAAGATCACCTCATACTCTCCCTTGATAACGGTAACGACACCCTGACGTTGGTGAACTGGTTTACCTCCGACGCCACCAAAGTTGAACGGCTGGAGTTCGCCGACGGCACGGTGTGGGATGCGCCTGCCATCAACAACCTGCTACAACCCCAGTGGATGGGAGGCGCCGGCGGCGATGCCCCTTCTGTGGAGGTGGACAGTGACGGCACCAGCTTCACTGTTGGCGGCCTTTATAAAATCACGCTTCCCTACGGCTTGTTCGTCACGGGAGGGGTGGGCACGGGGGATGCAATGAAGTTGATAGCCTACTGGCAATATTCCCAGGCCCAGCCGACGGCAGGGGATCCTTCCACCTCTATACCCTCTATAAATAAAACGATCTGGGGTTCTGTCTACGGCGACTATCTGTATGGCGGCCTCGGCGACGACATCTTGCATGGGATGGACGGCAATGATTATCTGTCCGGTGATGATGGGCACGACCAGATCTATGGCGACGCAGGGCAGGACCAGCTTTTCGGAGGCTATGGTGACGACTACCTTTATGGTGGCGAAGGCGATGACTTTTTGGACGGCGGTCCGGGCATTGATAGTCTTTATGACGTAGTCGGGAATAACGTGATGTATGGCGGCGCAGGCAACGATTATTTTATGGGCGGTGCGGGTGATGACACCATGGATGGCGGTGATGGTGACGACTATCTTAAAGACGACGGCGGGAATAACGTGATGTATGGCGGCGCAGGCAAAGATGAACTCTGGGCCAGTAGCGGTAACGATACCCTGGCAGGAGGAGCAGGCAACGACACCCTGAAGGGTGGGGGTGGAGCTAATGTCTACCTCTTTGGACGTGGTGATGGGTGCGATTATATTGAAACAGCAGGGCAAAATTTTGCTGATGAGACCAATACGGATATACTGCGATTTGCCGCAGGGGTTGCTCCTGGCGATATCATTGCCTCAAGTCGTTACAATTATTCCTACGAATGGGGAGGATTCGAGTACCAAAATGGGGAATACATGGGAACCAGCCGGGACCTCATTCTTACCATTCAAGGCACCGGAGACAGCGTGACCGTGGGGGGCTGGTTCACTGATAGGCTAACCAATGCCATGCATATAGAATTCAATGACGGTACGGTCTTGGACAAGACGCTACTGGCACAGATACCGCTGGTCGGCACGGATCAGGATGATAAGGGCCTGACTGCCAACTTGAAAAATCTCGCTTTAATAGGAGGAGATCTTAACGACGTGCTAGACGGCAGGGCTGGTAACGATGCATTGTATGGCGGCTATGGGAACGATGTCTATCTGTTTGGCCTTGGCGACGGTCAAGACACTATTTACGAATTATGGACTCGTCATGATCCCTTCTACTTTGCACCGGAGTTAGCACAACTCAATAACTTGTCGCAATTTTCTGACACGGAGGATATAGGTGGAATCGACGCCATCCGCTTCAAGAATGGTATCGCGCCTGCTGATCTGACCTTCCGGCGTGACGGTGCAGACCTTCACTTGAGCATAGGCGCTTCCGGTGACTCCATTACTGTTCCCAACTGGTTTGCTGTCTATCATCCCATCCGCATCGAACGCATGGAGTTCGCCGACGGCACGGTGTGGAATGTTGACCAGTTGACCGCCTTGGCTTCGGGAGCGGCGGGTGATGTTGTCCTGACCGGCACCGCCGGAGCCGATACCCTGACCGGCACCGCAGGCAACGATACCCTGCAGGGTGGGGCAGGCAATGACCTGCTGTCCGGTGGTGACGGCAACGACACCTACATCTTTAATCCGGGTGATGGCGTAGACCGGATCGTGGACTCCGGCGGCACGGATACCATTCAGTTCGGGGCCGGGATCACGCCCGATTCGCTTTACCTCGGTCTTGGCTCATTGCTGGTGCGGGTAGGAGATCAGGGCGATGCGATTCACATCGAGGATTTCAACCCCGACGACCCGTTCAACTCCTCGGTTATAGAGCAATTCCAGTTTGCCGACGGCACCGTGCTGGGTATCGCTGATCTGCTTGCACGAGGCTTCGATATCCAGGGATCAAGCGGGGACGGCCTGCTGATCGGCACGGCCATCACCGACCGGATTACGGGTGGGGAAGGCAATGATACCCTGGCTGGCGGGAAAGGCGACGATCTGCTTGCCGGAGGTGGCGGCAACGACACCTATCTGTTCAACCTCGGCGACGGGCTGGATACCATTGAGGACGTATCGAACGCGACAGAAGGGAACCTCATCTCGTTCGGTGCGGGCATCGCGCTGAGTGATCTCGCCTTCGAGCGGGATGGCGGTGATCTCATGATCCGGGTGAGTTTGCAGGGCGATACCTTGCGGCTCAAGGATTTTGATCGCTTCGACAACAATGGCTCGCTGGTGGCGGACACCCTGCAATTTGCAGACGGCAGCCAGGCCAGCCTGTTTGCGCTTACCAACACCGCCCCGGTGGTGGGGGTGATGGCGGAGAATCAGACGGCTTTTGAAGATGCGGCATACAGTTTCACGATTCCCGCGGATACCTTTACCGATGCGGATGGCGGGGACTCATTGACCTACTCCGCAACCCTTGGGAACGGCAACGCCCTGCCATCCTGGCTCACCTTCGATCCTGTCATCCGCACCTTCAGCGGCATCCCGGCAAACGACGATGTCGGAATGCTGGACGTGACCGTGATGGCCACCGATACGGCGGGTGCTTCCGCAATCGCCAGTTTTGCCCTGAACATCGTCAATGTCAACGACGCACCCATGGTCGCAGCCCAAATCCCGACACAATCGGCAACGGAAGACACTGCTTTCAGCTTTGCGGTTCCGGTCGATACATTCGCGGATGTTGACGCAGGCGACACGCTTACTTACAGTGCAAGCCTGGCCGATGCCTCAGCCCTGCCAGCTTGGCTCACCTTCGATCCTGCCACCCAGACCTTGAGCGGCACGCCGGAAAACGGCGATGTCACCACCCTGAATATTACGGTGACCGCGACCGACAGCACCGGGGCCAGCGTCGCTGAGACCTTTGCGATAGATGTGGTTAACACCAATGACGCCCCGGAGACCATGGCCGACACTGGATTCGTCGGCGAGGACAATATCTTGCTCTATTCCGGCAATGTCCTGATCAATGACAGCGATGTGGATAGCGGAACCATCCTCAACATAACGGCTCCGGGCGAGTATGTCGGCAGATACGGCACCCTGTCCATTGGTGCGGATGGCGGCTACACCTACAGTCTCGACAACGGGAGTGGTGATGTCCAAGCCCTGGCCCAAGGCAGCACGGTTGTCGATCAGTTCACCTACGATGTGTCCGACGGGATCGTCACGGTTCCCGGCAATCTGGATATTACGGTGACCGGCTCCAACGACGCGCCGGTGGTGGCTGGTGACAGCGGTTTCCTGATCGAGGATCTGATGTTTTCCGCCAGCGGCAATGTGCTGGCCAACGATACTGACGTGGACAGCGGAACCACCCTTGTTGTGGTTGATCCGGCTACCCAACTGGGCCGCTATGGTGTTCTGTCGCTGGCTGCGGACGGCAGCTATGGTTATCGCCTTGATAACGCAAACAATGCGGTGCAGTCCCTTGGCCGGGGCGCGGTGGTGGCTGAGCGCTTCAGCTACACCGCGACGGACGGGATCGTGAATGTCGATTCTGCCTTGGATATCACCCTGATCGGCAGCAACGATGCCCCGATTCTGGTCGCACCCCTGGCTGACCACCAGGTGAAATTCAACAAGAACTTCTCCTGGCAGCTGCCGCCGGGGAGTTTTGTGGACCCGGACCAAGGCGATACTCTGACCTACCGCGCCACCCTGGCCGACGGTTCTCCGCTGCCCACCTGGCTCTCCTTTGATGCGGCGACCCAGACCTTTTCCGGCAAGGCGCCGAAGCAGGTGGGCTCAGTGGAGGTGAAGGTGACGGCCACGGATAAGGTGGCTGCCACGGGCAGCACCGAGGGGAGCCTTGCGACCTCGGATGTCTTTCAGATTACGGTCAGCCACGAGAACAACGGGGGAGAGAACTGCAACGACGCTCCTGGGCATGTTATCCAGGGCAAACGCGGAGGCCACGATGGCCATCGGTCGAATGATCGGGATGATGATCGCTCCAGGGGGTCGGATAAAGGTCGCAAGGGCGGGGATGATATATGGCATCAGCCCCGGCAGGAGCAGCCAGCCTATCTGAATGCCAGCCATTGGGGTGATACACAAGCCCAGGAAACGGAAAAGAGTGGGGAGCAGGTGGACACGTCGGTCGTATTCGGCCGTTGGCTGACCATGGACCTGGCGGTGTCGAAGGATTTGGCGAATAAGAAAACCCTTTCCTGGCTCGACGAGCGGCAGGGCGCGGATACCACGGATCTTTGCAAGGCGAGTACCGGGTTTCTGGGTTCCACGGCACCGTTTGGCGCGGACCTTTTCTCCCTGCAGGCCGGGCATGGCCAGGAGCTGAAGGGATTCAAGGGGCTTGGCGAGGGGCTCCGGAAAGTCGCGTAATAAGCAGGGCGGTGCGGGTAACCGGAATCCGTGCGATGGCTCCCGCTTTTTCGTATGTGCAGCATTGGGACAACATGAAGGTCAATATGAAAGAAGCTTTTGCAAAACTCTTGTCTGAGATTCGACAAGCTCACCAAAAGCAATGTCAACGGCGGAAGAAAAAGGGTGACGATCCCACGGCGGGGTCCGCTTGCTCTGAGCCTGCGGGTGCCCGTTTCCGGAATTTTGTCAGAGGTTCGCAAGACATTCTGCAACGACTCCTGCCGGAACCAGAGCCTGATCAACTTACCTTTGCCCCGCCGCTTTTGCGCTTGCAGGAGGTTGCGCCCAATCCCTTGGGGCGGTGGGTACTCAAGGCAGCTCTTATCCTGCTGGGTTGCCTGTTTCTTTGGGCGATTTTTGGCAGATTGGATATCATTGCGGTGGCCGAAGGCAAGCTGGTGCCGCAAAGTTATGTGAAGATTGTCCAGCCTTCCGAGGCCGGTATTGTCAAAGAAATTTTGGTCGGGGAGGGAACGGCGGTAAAGGCTGGGCAGACGCTGATGCGCATGGACGCCCTGATCACCGATGCGGATTCCAACGCCATGCATGCGGAATTTGCCCGTAAACGCCTTACGCTGCAACGGATCGACGCGGAGCTTTCCGGAGGAGATTTTTGTGCCGGACCAGGCGCTCCCGCGCTTTTGGCGAAAGAGGTTGAGGCGCAGTTTAAGGCCAATCGCGCATCAATGGCTGCTGCGCTGGCCGAAGAGCAATCCCGTCTGCTCAAGGCCAAGCAGGATCTCGCCGCTGCCGAGCAGGTCCGCGTCAAACTGGAAAACACCTTGCCTCACTACGTGGATACCGAAAAGATGTTTGAAAAACTGGCTGTGCAGGGTGCGATTTCCCAGCTTGCCGCCAACGATAAACGGCGGGAACGTATCGAGAAGGAGCAAGAATTGAAGACTCAGGAGTATGTGGCCAATTCCGCACAGGCTGGGGTTATTCAAGCTGAAAAGACCATTGCGCAGACCGAGTCAGATTATCGCCGGCAGTTATATGTCGAACGCAATGAGGTGGCAAATGCCCTGGATCGGCTTACTCAGGAAATCGCCAAGCAGGCTCACCGAAAGGGTTTGCTTGATCTTAAGGCCTCGCAGGATGGGGTGGTAAAGGATCTGGCCACCCATACCGCCGGCACCGTGGTGCAGCCCGGCACGGTATTGCTTACCTTGGTGCCGATGAACGAAACCTTGCGTGCCGAGGTCTGGGTTTCCAACGAGGATATCGGTTTTGTGCGGCCAGGGCAGCCGGTCAAGCTGAAATTTGCCGCCTTTCCCTTCCAAAAATACGGGATGGTCGAGGGGGTCGTTGAGTACATCAGTGCCGATGCGGCGGACCCCTCCGCCAACAACAGCGCCGCACCCAGTGACGGAACCGGAAAACCCATGCCCTACGTGTACAAGGCGTTGGTGACCTTGAAGTCCATGTCATTGGAAACGGGCGGCGAACGCTTCCGGCTGACCACCGGGATGCGAACCAATGCCGAAATCCTGCTCGGTGTCCGAACCGTATCAGAGTATCTTCTCTCTCCGGTACAGAAGGCGTGGCATGAAGCGGGAAGGGAGCGATAAAAAACTAAGCCATGCAGAGAGGCTTACCCCATCCGCATGTTTAGATGAAATATTTTACCTTGATCCTGTTCCTTAATGCCGACGATCTGTCGCAGCTTCTTGGCCCGTGATCAAGAGCCTGCCGCTTTTCGGTGTCGTAACCGTGCCGAGTTAACGACTCCATGGGAAATTCAACCATGAAGGAAGGTGCCTGTCGAAGGGCCGTTTTTGCGAGTCCATCAAGATTGATGCCTTCGCAAAAAAGGTCGTCACCCTGGCACTGGGGTCGGTAAGCGGCTTATGGAGTTATGCTGTGCGGAGTTGCCGAGGCAGAATCGCTGGTTGTGCGATCCTGCGGTCAGGGGTGTTCTGGAGTGCTGAAGAAGATTTGCTTGGCTGGGGGACAGGGATTCGAACCCCGATAGGCAGAGTCAGAGTCTGCAGTCCTACCGTTAGACGATCCCCCATTATGCGCCGGGCAAAGAACCGTCGAAAAATAGAGGAACAGGGTGATTATGTCAAGGAGAATTGTGGCCTGGCCCTTGGTTTGTTCAGGAAATCACAAAGCCGGCGTACCCGACCACCTGATTGGTGTCGCCGCTGGCCTCGCCTGAATCGGTATAGCGGATGAGCCGGGCCTGGGTTGCCCCCAGGCGGAGGGCGGCGACGAGGGCAATGGTTGCCGGCATGATGCCGCACATGGTGATTCTTTTGCCCAGCACGGTGTTGTACAACCCTTCGGGGTTCAGGGCCGTGATCTGCTGTATGGCCAGGGAATCCTTTGCCGTGGCGGATTCCCTGGATTCATAATGGGTCATGTCCGAACTGGCCACGATGAGGACGGGCTTGTTGTATTGCTGGATCGCGGCGGCGAGCGCTTCCCCGACAATCTGGCAGGACTTGAAGGAAAGATGGGAGATCACCATGGGGGTCAGGGTCATGTCCGGGCGGAAATATTGGAGGAATGGCACCTGGACCTCCAGGGAATGTTCAAACCGGTGGGCCAGGGTGTCTGCCTCGATCAGCTCCGTCTGGGCAAGGAGGTTGCGGGCAAGGGCCGTGTTGATCGGGACCTCGCCCAAGGGCATGCTCCATGCCCCTTTTTCCATCATGGCTACCGGCGCGCCATAGCCATGATGATTGGGGCCCATGACCACGATGTCCTGGGGAATCTCCACCGCGGCAAAGGTTTCCCCGGCCACGCCCCCGGAGTAAATGTACCCGGCATGGGGCGAGATCACGGCCAGTCCCTTCTGTCCGGGAGTGCTGGCGGGAATCAGGCGGTCGAGGGTCTCTTTGAGGGTGGTGGGGTCTCCGGGGTAAAACTGATGGGCAACCGCAGGTTCTCGCTTCATGGCAGACCTCCAGGCGCAACTGAGGGAAACAGGCAAAAAATGTGTTTCAATAATTATAGCTCAGAATGCGGGAGCGAAGCAAAGGGATATGCAGAAAAAGCAGTTTACGGAAGTTTGACCTGCCAGGCGGTGGTGGTGGGGCCATCCTTCAGCTCGATGCCCTGGGCCAGAAGCTGGTCGCGGATTTCATCGGCCCGGCCCCAGTTTTTTGCTTCCCTGGCGGCGGTTCTTTCCGCGATACCCTTTTCGATCTCCTCCGGTTTAATAGCGAGGGTCTTGAGGATTTTTTCCTGCTCTTTTTGCATGTACAGCACCGGCTCTTCGCTGAGCAACCCGAGGATATTGGCCATTTCCCTGGTGGTTTTGGCGCCTTGCTTGAGCAGTTGCAGGTCCAGGCTGGCCGGTTTGCCCGGCAGATGCTGGCGGATCTTGTTGAGGATTTTTACCCCCTCGAAAAGATGGCCCAGGGCCTGGGCTGAATTGAAATCATTGTCCATGGCCTTGAGGAAACGTTCTGCCAGGGTTTCGATCTTCTGGCGGTCTGCCTTGGAGATGGCGCTGGCTGCTTGGTCATTGCCGGCGGCGTCCAGTTGCTCCATTTCCGCCAGGCAGGTGTACAGCCGGTTGAGCCCGGCCACCGCATCAAGCATGGCCCCTTCCGAGTAGTCAAGCGGGTTGCGGTAATGGGTGGAAAAAATGAAGAGCCGCAAGGCCTCCGGGGCGAATCTGTCGATGACCTCCCGGATGGTGAGAAAGTTGCCCAGGGATTTTGACATCTTTTCGTCTTTGATTGTGACAAAGCCGTGGTGCACCCAGTACTTGACGAACTCTTCGCCGGTGGCGCCTTCGCTTTGGGCCATCTCGTTTTCGTGGTGGGGGAAGATGAGGTCTTTGCCGCCGCCGTGGATGTCAAAGGAGTTGCCCAGGTATTTGCGGCTCATGGCCGAGCATTCGATGTGCCAGCCGGGCCGGCCGGGGCCCCAGGGGCTTTCCCAGGTGGGTTCCCCCGGCTTGCTCCCTTTCCAGAGGGCGAAATCCATGGGGTGTTCTTTTTTCTCGTTCACCGAGATGCGGGCGCCTGCCTGCATGTCTTCCAGGTTGCGGCCGGAAAGGGAGCCGTAGCCGCCGAAACCGGTAACCCTGAAGTAGACATCGGTGTCAACCTGGTAGGCGAGTCCCTTGCGAACGAGGTCTTCGACCAGCTCGATGATCTCCCCCACGTGTTCGGTGGCCTTTGGCTCGATGGTGGGCGGGAGAACGCCGAGGCTGGCCATGTCTTCGTGAAACATGGCGATGAAGCGGCGGGAAAGTTCTTCGCAGGTGGTGTTCTGTTCCTGGGCCCGCTTGATGATCTTGTCGTCAATGTCGGTGAAGTTGCGGACAAAGGTAACCGCATAGCCCCGGTAACGCAGATAGCGGACGATCATATCGAAAACCAGGGCGGACCTGGCGTGGCCGATATGACAGTAGTCATAGGCGGTGATGCCGCAGACGTAGAGCTTGATCTTGCCTTCTTCAAGGGTGACAAGGGGGGATTTTCGACCGGTTTTGGTGTTGTAGATCTCGATACTCATGGTCTGTCCCATCGAGTTGGTATGCGAGGCAGGAAAGCCCGGGACAGGTCGGGGAAGCGGCGCACCTGTCCCAATGTCCCAAGTCCGCTTCTCTCTTCCGTATCCATGGCGTTTGCCGATGCTGGGCCTGTATTTATGATAAAGGAGTTATCCCCTTTGTGAAAAGATATGTTATATACCCGTTTCCAGGAAAGAGAGCAAGCCTTGTTGTGTGCATATGCAAATATCAGGACAGGGCTTTTGCCCCAAGCGGTTCAGCTATCGAGGAGTTTTTTGCCATGGAGATAATCGAGCAACGCAGTCTTGCAAACAATATGAAGTTAACCGTGCATGACCAGTCAAAAAAGATGGCTGGAGACCGCTGGCTGATCAGGATTATCTGCGAGGCGGAGCTTCCGGTTGCCGAGGAGTTTTTCTCACGTCTGCCGGAGGAGGATCTTGACCTGCAGGCAGAGGTTCGGGAGACCATGGCAGGATCGGTCAAGTTTTTGGTCACCAAGGAGAGGACCTTTGTTGCGGAGACCGAAAGGGCTTTGCTGGTGGAACGCATGGTGTCGGAGATTCTGACCAATATGGTGACCTACCTGAACAGGCCGGAATTTCCGGAAAGGCTTTTTGCCCGCAGATACGAAGAGATCAGGACAGCGTGCTCCACGGCCCGGCATTACCGGAGCCTGCCGGATCAAGACCTCGATGGGGACGCCGATGACGGGCCGGCGGATTTTTCCGCCTGTTTTAAGGACTGAGTCAGGGGCGGGAAGACAGGGCTGCCGCCCATGTTTTATTCTTGACAAACTTCCCTGATCACATAATATTCGGGATTTTAGGTTCCCAGGAATCCGGGGTATTCTAGTTTTTTTTTGCTCCGTATTATCCGCGCCCGCTCTATTTGCCAAGGTCTGGAAATGGCTTTGGCCGCTTTTCATATACAAAGGAGAAACAATGAAAGTTCTGATCAGTGACAACCTGTCGCCCATTGGTGTTCAGATTCTTGAGGATGCCGGGCTTGAGGTTGATGTGAAAACAGGCCTTTCCCCGGAGGAGCTTAAAGCCGTAATTCCTGAATATGACGGCCTGGTAATCCGCAGCGCCTCCAAGGTTACCGAGGAGATCATCGAAGCGGCACAGAAGCTGAAGGTCGTGGGACGTGCCGGCATCGGCCTTGATAATGTCAATATCCCCGCGGCAAGCAAGAAGGGGATCATCGTGATGAACGCCCCGGACGGCAACGCCACCACGGCGGCGGAACACGCCATTGCCATGATGATGTCGCTGACCAGAAACATCCCCCAGGCCACCGCCTCCATGAAGGAGGGCAAGTGGGAGAAGAAAAAATTCGGTGGCCGTGAGGTCACCGGCAAAACCGTGGGTATCGTCGGGATCGGCCGGATCGGCAGCATTTTTGCCGAACGGGCCCAGGGGTTGAAGATGAAGGTTGTCGCCTTTGATCCCCACATGCCCAAAGAGCTGGTCGAGAAGATCGGCGTGGAGCTGGTGAGCCTTGAAGAGCTGTGCAAACGGTCCGATTTTATCTCCGTGCATGTGCCGCTCACCAAGGAGACCAAGCATCTGCTCTCCACCAAGGAATTCAAGCTGATGAAGAAAGAGTGTGTCTTCCTCGATTGCGCCCGTGGTGGCGTGGTTGACGAGGAGGCATTGTACGAAGCTCTTAAAAACGGAGAGATCCGCGGGGCAGGGCTGGATGTTTTCGAGGTGGAACCCACCACCAAGGAAAACTGCAAGCTGCTGAGCCTGGATAATTTCATCTGCACCCCGCATCTGGGCGCTTCCACGGCGGAGGCCCAGGAAAATGTCGCCGTGGCCATTGCCGAGCAGGTTGCCGCCTATCTGCTCCGCGGCACCATTACCAATGCGGTCAATGTGCCTTCCGTGAGCGCGGAGGTTCTTTCCCAGGTCGGCCCGTACATCACCCTGGCCGAGATGCTGGGCTCCTTCCATATGCAGATCGCCAAGGGCGGGGTGGAAGCGGTTAATATCGAGTTCAGCGGCGATCTTTCCGAGATGATCACCAGCCCGATCACCGTTGCTTTTCTTAAGGGGTTATTTACCCCGATATTGAAAGACGCCGTCAATTACGTAAACGCGCCGATCATCGCCCAGGAACGGGGCATTCGGGTGGTTGAGGCGAAAACCAGCAAGAGCGATGACTTCCTCAATCTGGTGACCATCCGGGTGAAAACCACCAAGGGCGAAAATGTCCTGGCCGGTACGGTGTTCGGCAAGAACGAGCCGCGTTTGGTGCGCCTCAACGGATTCCGCATGGAAGCTCTGCCTGCCGGGCCAATGCTTTTTGTCCAGAACAACGATGTCCCAGGGGTGATCGGATTGCTCGGCACCACCCTAGGCAGCGAAGGGGTGAACATTGACAGGATGACCGTCGGCAAGCAGCGGGAAGGGGATCTGAGCCTCAACGTGATCCTGCTGAACACCGATGGTTTGGTTCCCAAGCCCCTGCTGGACAAGGTCCGTTCTCTGCCGAACATCAATGAAGCCATGGTTCTTGAATTGCCTGAGTTGGTGAGCGCCTAGCGGTTTGGGAGCTGTTACAGAATGACTTGGGCAATTCCGGCCATGCGGTAATGGCCAGGTCTTCAACAACGGCTTTGTTTTCTCCTTCTGCCCATTGGGACAGCCCATGACCGAAAACGAGAAAAACGAAAAATGCTGCCCGGAGGGATATGTCCGGCAAGGCGGCGCCTGCGTGCTGCCAGAGGTGACCTTTACCACCCTGATCATGTCGTTGAATACCTCGGCGCTTTTTCATCTGGGGGAGATCCAGGATCCGGAAACCGGACAGTCCGGCCACGATCTTGTTCTGGCCAAGCATACCATCGACACCTTGCAGCTGCTGAAGGACCGGACCAGGGGAAACTTGACCGGCAAGGAAGAGGAACTTCTCGGGCATGTGCTTGCCGACTTGAAGCTGCGGTATGTGAAAGCCAGCGGCTGACACTTTTCCACGCACGCCAATACTCATGATCGCCTGGTTTTCAATCTGCTGAAATCAGGCGATCTTTTTTTATGATAACAGGACAGGGTGCAGAGCATTTGCTGAAGAGGGAACATGGATGCCCAATGGAACTTATCTGCGAGGCTCCTGCAAAAATAAATCTCTATCTGGCCATTAAGGGCAAACGTCCGGACGGGTTCCACGACCTTGAAACCAGGATGGTTAAAATCACCCTGGCCGATCGTTTGCATCTTGCCTTGCGGGATTCCGGCATCACGGTGCAATGTCCGGGAAGCGACCTGCCCATCGGGGACGGCAATCTTGTTCATCGGGCAGCCAAAAGTTTTTTTGCGGCCCAAGGCACAGGGGGGGGCGTCCATATCGTGCTTGAGAAAAAAGTGCCTATTGCCGCTGGGTTGGGGGGGGGGAGCAGCGATGCCGCCGCGGTATTGCGGGGACTGAACACCCTCCATGGTTTGCCCTTTTCCTCCGGGCAGCTGCGTGAGCTGGCGCGGCCATTGGGCGCCGACGTGCCTTTTTTCGTTGCCGAATGCATTGCCGCCTGGGCCACCGGAATTGGTGACGAAATCCATGCTGAGGCTGATTCTCCCTCCGGCTGGATTGTTCTGGTAAACCCTGGATTTCCCGTGTCCACCAAGTGGGTTTATGAGAATTTTACATTGACAACGGATACCAATGCATATATCTTAGGCCGCGACTTCGTGCATGGTAATGATGCATGTGCCGGGCCAGGGAATCTTCCTTTATATAACGAGTTAGAGGCCGTGACCATCGGGAAATATCCGGAGCTCGGCCGCGTCAAAGATGAGCTTCTGGCTGACGGTGCCCACGGGGCTTTGATGTCCGGCAGCGGCCCCACAGTGTTTGGTCTTTTTGAGAATGAGGCGCAGGCGCAAAAGAGCGTTGCTCGGTTTGCACACCGTTTCCCTCGGAATGTCTTTCTTGCACGACCACTGAGCACACAGGCAAAGCGTTAAGGCGTTGGGGCGTCGTCAAGCGGTAAGACACAAGACTTTGACTCTTGCACTCGCAGGTTCGAATCCTGCCGCCCCAGCCATTTTATCTCCGTTGGCGCGCAAGGTTTGCGGCGGCAATTCGAGGCGGCGGAATAGGATAAGTCATCGCTGCGGTAATAAAACAATGTCATCATCCGGATGGTAAGAAAAACGGCGCAAAGAGCCGTAGCAGTGTTAACGGCAACGAAATGGTCTAAAAGTAAGCCCTTGTTTTGCAACCGCTCATAAACCGAACGTCAGGCACTCAGAATGAAAGATATGAAGGTCTTTGCCGGTAACGCGAATCTCACCCTGGCCGGTGATATCTGTAACTATATCGGGGTTCCCCTGTCCAAGGCGGAAGTCCGTCGTTTCAGCGACGGGGAAATTTTTGTCGAGATCGGCGAAAACGTCCGCGGTCGTGATGTCTTTATCATCCAGCCAACCTGCCCGCCCGTGAATGATCATCTCATGGAGCTGGTGATCATGGTTGACGCCTTGCGGCGCGCCTCTGCCCGGCGGATCACTGCGGTCCTCCCCTATTATGGCTATGCCAGACAGGATCGCAAGGTTGCTCCCAGGGTGCCCATTACCGCCAAGGTCGTGGCTGAGATGATGATGGTGGTCGGGGTGCGGCGGGTTCTGACCATGGACCTCCATGCCGGACAGATTCAGGGATTTTTTAACATCCCGGTGGACAACCTGTTTGCCGCCCCGGTCCTGCTTGACTATATTTCGCAAAAACTGAAGAATGACGTGGTAATGGTTTCCCCGGATGCAGGCGGGGTGGAGCGCACCCGCGCTTTTGCCAAACGCCTCAATGCCAGCCTGGCGATTGTCGACAAACGGAGGGACCGGGCCAACGAATGCAAGGCGATGAACGTTATCGGCGATGTTGCCGGGAAAACCGCGATCCTGCTTGACGATATGGTTGATACCGCCGGAACCCTGTGTGCGGGGGCCGATGCCCTCGTTGACGCGGGCGCCAAGGAGGTATATGCCTGTTGTTCCCATGGGGTGCTTTCCGGGCCGGCCATTGAACGGTTGGAAAATTCAAAGATTAAAACCCTGGTCATCACCGACAGCGTTCCCCTCAGCGAGGCTGCCCGGAATTGCAAGAAGATCAAGGTGCTTTCCGTCTGCAAGCTGCTGGGTGAGGCGGTAAAGCGAATTCATGGTGAGGATTCTGTCAGTTCATTATTTGTGTAGTGAGGGAGACAGAGATATCTATACAACCGGAGGCCACTGTCTGCTATTGTGGCCGTTGCTGGTTTTTTGTTATGAGAATCAGTACATGAGGAGGTCAGTTCAATGTTACAAATCGATATGACGGCGCGGGTCCGGAAAACTGTTGGTAAAGGTGCGGCAAGGACAATGCGCAGGGCAGGGAACACCCCTGCCGTTATTTATGGTCCGCAGGGAGCGCCTGTTTCCCTGGAATGCAACACCAAGGATCTCACCCAGGGTTTGCTTTCCATCCATAGAAAGAATGCCTTTATCAATCTGGAAATAGATGAAGACGGCAAGAAAACGCTCCGGCACGTTATTACCCGCGAGATCCAAACGGATCCGGTGCAGGACAATGTTTTGCATGCCGATTTTTATGAGGTCTCTCTTGATAAGCCCATGGAGTTCAAGGTGCCCCTCAAATATGTCGGTAAGGCCAAGGGCGTTGACTTGGGCGGCGACATGACCATCGTCAAGAATAAAATCACGGTCTCGGGCAAGCTGCTTGATATCCCCGATCTTATTGAGGTGGATGTCGCTCCCCTGGATCGGGGTGTGGCCTTGACCTGCAAGGAGCTTGGTCTTTCCGCAGGCGTAACCCTTGTGACCGACCCGGATGCTGTTTGCGTTTCTATCTCCGGCGCGGCAGAGTAAAACGTCTGGAATAATATTTTTCCAATACCGCGTGGTGAAAGCCGAAGAGAGGAGCCTCCTTTTTTCGGCTTTTTTTTTGCACAGAGAGGGACTGAAAACCGTTTTTTGATGGTTTGACCGTATAGAGGGCAATATCGTGTACGTCGTGGTTGGCTTGGGAAATCCCGGGAAAGAGTATGCCGCTACCCGGCATAATATCGGGTTTATCTTTCTTGATTATCTGGCGGATAAATACCGGTTCACTTTCAAGGGGACAAAATGGCAGGCGGAAACGGCAAAGGATCTGTCCTGGGGGTATCCCGTCCTTTTTGTCAAGCCGCAGACCTATATGAATCGAAGCGGCACCGCGGTAAGGGCAATTGCCGACTTTTATCAGGTTGAACCCCGCAGGATTATCGTGATTCACGACGATCTTGATCTGCCTTTGGGGCGCACCAAGATCATGGTGAATCGGGGAGCAGGCGGCCATAACGGGATCCGTTCCCTGATCGAGCATCTTGGCGGCAATGATTTCGTCCGGGTGCGGGTTGGGATCGGGCGTCCGGACAATGTAGGGAGGGTGAGCGATTTTGTGCTTTCCCGCTTCGGGCAGGAGGAAGCGGTGATGGTCCTTGAAGAACTTCAGTGCATTGAGGATGGAGTGCGCCTTGTCATGGAAGAGGGGCTGTCCGTTGCCATGAACCGGATTAATTCGGAGCACGTGTAATATAACATCTTGTAATATCATGTTTTTTTAAGTTTGGATTGATAATCCTGTGATGTGTGGTATAGTGCCTCCTAATCTTCATTTCTTCGTCGATGTTGGAGTGCTTCCTTGTAGAAAAAGGAACAGGGTGTTCCATGATTGACGAAAGGGAGGCACGTGTGTTTAACGTTGGTGATATGGCAGTATATCCGGCCCATGGCGTTGGCAAAATAGAATCCATCGAGCAGCGGCAGGTCGGGGACAAGAAGCAATCCTTTTACGTGATGAAGATCCTTGATTCAAGCATGGTTATCATGATCCCCACGGTCAGTTGCCAGAATGTGGGGTTGAGAAATATCATCAGCGCCCAGGATGTGAGCAAAATTTACGATATCCTGAATGAAAAGGATGTTGCCATCGTCTCCCAGCCTTGGAACCAGCGGTACAGGGAGTATATGGAAAAGATCAAGACCGGTTCCGTGTATGAGATTGCCTCGGTACTTCGGGACCTTTTTCTTTTGCGGGTGGATAAGGATCTTTCTTTTGGCGAACGCAAGATGATGGACACCGCCAAAAGTCTTCTGGTGAAAGAAATTGCCCTTGCCAACGAATTTAACGAGTCCGAGACTCAGGTGGAGCAGCACATCGAACAGATTTTTTCCTGATCCCGCCCGGCTCGCCGATGGATTCGCCCGTGACATTTCGCCGTACATTCAAGCCTGTGCTATCTCCGGTAGCACGGGCATTTTTTTCCCCATGAGTCTATGAGTCAGAATCATTTTTTTCTCATTGAAAAGGGGGGGCAGCGCCTTGATCTCTATCTGGCGGGCCAACTCGAACCCGAAGGATTGACGCGTTCGCGGATTCAGCAGCTGATCCGGGCCGGAATGGTCCTGGTGAACGGGATCCCCCTGAAGGCCAAGTATCTTCTTCAGGCCGGGGACAACATCACACTCACAGTTCCTCCGGGGGCTCCTTCCGAGCTGGTTGGAGAGCCTGTCGATTTTGATACCCTTCATGAGGACGAGGATCTCATTGTTCTTGTTAAACCCCCCGGCATTGTGGTGCATCCGGCCTCCGGTCACAGCACGGCAACCCTGGTGCATGGGCTTCTCTATCATTGCGGCGGTTTATCCGGGATGAATGGGGAACTGCGGCCCGGCATCGTCCACCGCCTTGATAAGGACACCTCTGGCGTCATGGTGGTTGCCAAAACCGATTTCGCCCACCAGGCTCTGGCCGGCCAGTTCAAGCGGCGGGAGGTGAAAAAGTTCTATCAGGCCCTGGTCGATGGCAGGCCGATCGGGCAATCCGGCAGGGTTGATCTGCCCATTGGCCGTCATCCCGTCCATCGGAAAAAAATGGCCATTCGGGAGGATGGCCGCGAGGCCGTGACCAACTGGCGGGTTCTGGAGCGTTTTGCCCAGGGGTTGACCCTCCTTGAGCTTGGCCTGGAAACCGGCCGCACCCATCAGATCCGGGTACACATGGCTGCCCTTTCTCATCCTGTTGCCGGGGATTCTGTCTATGGCCGGAAGAATTCTCACTATCCAAAGATGGGGATAACCCGCCAATGCCTGCACGCGCATACGCTGTCCTTCTCGCATCCCAGAACCGGGGAGAATTTGCAGTTTACCGCGCCGCTTTGGCCGGATATGCTATATACTCTTGAGTTGCTGCGGCAGGCGGGCTGACTAATCTGTGAGGATAAACAGTGGCAGAGCAGGCGCAAACATCGGTGGTTGCCATCACTGGGGGAATGGGCTCCGGCAAGAGCTCCGTGGCCGCTTATCTGTGTGAGATCGGCGTGGCCAGGGGGCTTAATGCCGACACCATTTGCCGTCGGCTTCTTGAGCCGGGTGCTTCCGGCTGGCTGGCCGTGGGTAAGGCGTTTGGCAAAAGATTTTTTCTGGCGGATCAAAGCATTGACCGGTCCCTGTTGCGCAAGGTTCTTTTTGAGGATCAGGAATTTCGTTGTGAGCTCAACGGTCTGCTTCACCCCTTGGTGCGAAACGAGATAATCAGCTGTATTGAGAAGGAAACAGGTCTTTTTGCCCAGGCCCGGGCCCGGTTCGTGGTCGAAGTGCCCCTTTTGTATGAAGCGCAGTGGGAACATGATTTTTCACCGGTTGTGGTGGCGTATGCAGATGAAAAAACCTGCCTGCGCAGAATCATGCTGCGTGACCGGATAAGCGAAGTTGAGGCCGAAAAAGCGATGGGGGCGCAGATGCCCTTGCCGCACAAGGCCCTCCTTGCGGATCATGTTATTGATAACAGTGGTTCCTGGTCTGACACCTGTTTGCAGATCTTGCATCTGCAAAATCTGCTTTGGTAAGGGGATTGGCCTCGGCGGTGGATGATTTCGCCCCCCAAAAAAATGGACGGCGCGCTCAATTCCCAACCAAGTATTCTTGAGAAAAGTGTCCGTTGGATAAAGAACAGGAGCTTGTTTGCTGGCAAGCTTTAAGGGTTGGCGTTTAGCATCGCTTGTCAGCGTGCGGCAGAGGCATGGATAATTCCGTGGCTGAAAAAAAAGACGTTGCTCCAGACAAACCGGTGGTGCGGAAATCACCGCTTCGTATTTTTGCCATTGCCCTTGCTCTGCTTTTCCTGGGTGAACTCGGCATCATGCGAATCCTCGCTTTTTTCCCCTCCCTGCCTCCCCCCGCCGCCGCTTTTCTGGACGGAGTCCTCCTTGCTTGCCTGGCGTTGCCGTTGTGGTTTTTCCTCTCCTACAGACCCATGCGCGAGAAGACCGAGGAGTGCAATCGGGAGCGGCAGGAAATCGCGAGGCAGAACAGGTTGCTGCACACGGTGCTTGACGCTATACCATTCCCTTTTTGTGTGATTGACGCCAAAGATTATCGGGTGAAAATCATCAACAAGGCTGCCGGAACCAATGACACCGGAGATCTCACCTGTCACGTTCTTTCCCATAAAAGCGCGATGCCATGTTCCGGGGGCGAACACCCTTGCCCCATGCTTGAGGTGAAAAAAACCGGGAAGCCGGTGATCTTGGAGCATCTCCACTATAATCAGCGCGGTGCCCAAAGAGTTGTGGAAGTGCATGGCTACCCGATCTTTGACGAGACCGGCAATGTTGTCCAGATGATCGAATCTTCCATTGATATAACCCAACGGAAGCTGGCGGAGGATGGACTGAGGCGAAGCGAGGCAGGCTTGCAGGATTTTCTCGATCACGCCAACGATCTTATTCAGATTCTTGACCTGAAAGGGCGGTTTCTCTATGTCAACCGTGCTTGGCAGCTGGCTCTGGGATACAGCGAGGCGGAAATCGGAAGCCTGACCATCCATGACATCCTATCCCAGGATTCCCGGGAAAGTTCCATGGAATTGTTCAGCCCCAGCAGCAGGAGTTCGCAGGTTGTGGGGCATGAGCTGGTTTTTGTCGCCAAGAACGGGAAAGCGATAATTGTTGAGGGAAATATCACCACCCAGATGGAGGAAGGCGCTCCGGTCGCGGTGCGGGGCACATTCCGGGATATCACCAAGCGGAAGCAGCTTGAGGAACAGTTTCTGGAGCAGAAGAACATCACGGAAAAAATGATCAAGTTCTCGGCGGTGCCGATCTTTGTTCTGGACAAGAATCACTTGGTTACCAACTGGAACAAGGCCTGTGAAAAAATGACCGGGATCAGGGCGCAGAAGATTGTCGGCACCAGCGATCACTGGCGACCCTTTTATCCCAGCAAACGCGCCTGTCTTGCCGACCTGGTGCTTGACGGGGCGTATGATTCGTTTCCCCGGTTTTACGAAGCCTTTGATACCTCGACTTTTCTGCATGACGGGGTGCATTCGGAGGGGTGGTTTGATAATGTAGGCGGAAAAAAACGGTACCTTCTCTTTGACGCCGTGCCTATCTACAACAGGGCCAAGGAGCTGGTGGCGGTCATCGAAACCTTGCAGGATATCAGCGAGCGGAAAAAGTTGGAGGATGCGCTGGCACGGCTTGCCACCACCGATGCCCTTACCGGCCTGTGCAACCGGCATCGCTTCAACGCGCTGCTGGAGCAGGAGGTGGCCAGGGCTCGGCGCTACCATACCCCGCTTTCCCTGATCATGTTCGACTTGGATTATTTCAAGAATATTAACGATACTTACGGGCACGCGGTTGGGGATCAGGTGTTGCAGGCCGTGGCCAACGTTATCCGGGAAAATGTTCGGGCCACGGATTGGGTCGGGCGATGGGGTGGTGAGGAGTTCATGGTGCTCTGCCCGGAAGCCACGGAACCGGACGCGGCTTTCACTGCGGAGAAACTGCGGAGGCTGGTGGAAAGCCATATCTTTGAGACCGTGAAGACGATCACCATCAGTTGCGGGGTGACCCGTTTCAAGGCGTACGATTCGGTGGATACTTTTGTCCGCAGGGCCGATGACGGCTTGTACAGGGCAAAGGACAAGGGCCGGAATATTGTGGAAATAGTCTGAGTCGTGAATTCTTGCTGATTTTTTTTCCTGCGGTTGCTGTTTTGGGTGGTGGTCTGGATGGGTTGCCGCCGGTCTCCTGTAATTCCTCCTCACATTTCAGTCTGATCTGGTCAATTTTCTGGAAACCGGTTGCAAGAGGGGAAAATGGTTTAAGGATTTAATTAAAAGTTGTAGGTTGTGGGGCAACGCACCGCAAGGTGCATGTGCCGCAAAGGCAGTAAGGATTTCCATTATTCAGTGGCAGGAAATAAGATGGATCGGGCATCTGCGGTTTCGAAAAATGAATCCGGGCAACGGCAGCGGTCGGAAACAGCTTTTCTTGCCGGGAGCCGATTTTCGCGGATTTTTCTGGATTGCGCCAATGATCTGATCCAGAGCATCGACCGGTCCGGGAGATTCCTCTATGTCAACAAGGCGTGGCGGGAAACCTTGGGTTATGATGAGTCCGAGATCGGCGCGCTCACTATTTTCGATATTCTTGCCCCTGACTGCCGCGGGAATTGCGCCACTCTTTTTCACGATATTGCCGCCGGCAAGATCTTCCATTCCTACGAGGTGGTTTTTGTCGCCAAGAGCGGCCGCAGAATTCCGGTGGAAGGAAAGATCAGCACGGAATTCAAGGACGGCGAACTGGTGGCGACCATGGGCATCTTTCGCGACATCAGCCAGCGGAAAGAGGCGGAAGATCGGTTGCGGGATCAGAAGCTGCTCACCGAAAAGCTGATCCGTTACTCCGCAGTGCCTATTTTTGTGCTGGACCCGCAGCACCGGGTCACCGACTGGAACCGGGCCTGCGAGATGCTCACCGGCATTTCCGCGGAACAGATGGTGGGGACAACGAATCACTGGCAAGCATTTTATCGGGAAAAACGCCCATGTCTGGCCGATCTTGTCATTGATTCCGCCGACCGGCGCGATCTCGATACGCTCTATGCCGCAGCCAAAAACTCCGAATTGCTGGAGGAGGGCATTCACTCCGAAGAGTGGTTGGACGGGGTGGGCGGGGCGCGCCGCTATCTCTCCTGCGATGCCGTGCCTATCTACAACCACGGCAAGGAGCTTGTCGCGGTTATCGAAACCCTGCATGATCTCACCGAGCGCCAAAAGATGGAAGAGGCGCTCACCCGGCTTGCCACCACCGATACCCTGACCGGGGTATGCAATCGCGGCAAGATCGAGGAGTCGCTGCGGCAGGAGATGGCCAGAACTTCCCGCTATGGAAGCCCCCTGACCATTATCCTCTTTGATCTTGACCGCTTCAAGGAGATCAATGACAGCTTCGGGCATTCCATCGGGGATCAGGTCCTGCAAGAGGTTGCCGCCACGGTGGGAAAGCAGATCAGGGCGACCGATGTGCTGGGGCGCTGGGGCGGCGATGAGTTCATCGTGCTCTGCCCGGGAATCGTGGCGGATGACGCGGTCAGGATTGCCGAAAAGTTGCGGCAACGGGTCGAGGAACTGCCGCTTGGGATCACCATCAGCTGCGGACTTGCCGGCTGCCGGCCAGGAGAAAGCGTAGTTTCCCTGATCAACCGGGCGGACAAGGCGCTGTATGCCGCAAAGTCAGCGGGACGCAATCTGGTGCGGATAACGGACTGAGCAGGGGTCAGCGGATTTCGTCGCTGTCCACATAGGCATAGGCGCTGTGCTTGTGGATGGACTCAAAACTCTCCACGCTTACGGAAAACCAGGTGATGGCCGGATTGGCCATGGCCTGTTCCGCCACCTTGCGCACCGCGTCTTCCACGAACATCGGGTTGTTGTAAGCCTTTTCCGTCACGTGTTTCTCATCCGGCCGTTTCAACAGGGAATACACCTCGCAGGAACCGCCCGCCTCGGCCATGGCGATGAGGTCTTCCATCCAGATGAAGCTTGAGTACTTGACAATGAGGTTCACCTCGCCCCGCTGGTTGTGGGCGCCGCAATCGCTGATCTCCCGGGAACAGGGGCAAAGAGTGGTCACCGGCACCCAGACCGCCAGGATGAAATCCTCATCCCGGCCGATGCCGCCGGTGAACCGGCAGGTATATTCCATGAGTCCGGGCGTGCCGGTGACCGGCGCCCTCTTTTCCAGAAAGTAGGGGAAGGTCATCTCCACATGAGCCGATTCCGCCCGCAGCTCTTCCTTGACCTCGGCCAGCAGGTTTCGGAAAATCCGGTTGCTCATCTCGTCCTGGTAAGTGTTCAGAACCTTGATGAAGGTGGAGACGCAGGATTCCCGGTACTGGCTCGGCAGGCTGACCTGGAGGCTGATGCTGGCCACGGTCTGCTGTATGCCTCCGGATTTTTCGCGCACCCGCACCGGATACCTGATATCTTTTATGCCTACGGTATTGAGCTTCATGGTGCCCAGATATATACACCATTTGCCTTCGCGCGGAAAGCGGTAAGCCATTGTCAAAAAATAACATGGCCGTTTTGGGCGGCCAGATGGCATAAGGAGCCGTACAGTAAGACAACATAAATGGCCATGTTGTTTCTGAACGGCTCCTAAACAGGGAGCACGCCAGGCCATGGATGGGGCTTGGCCCCCGGGCGTGAGCTGTGGTAGGCTGAATATAATGGGGGAGGCGAATGGAACGATGACAGAGACGCAGGTCCGGCTGGACAAGTGGCTGTGGGCCGCCCGTTTTTTCAAGACCCGCGTCCAGGCCTCCCAGGCGGTGGCCGGGGGCAAGGTGCAGGTGGGCGGCTTGCGGGTAAAGCCCTCCCGGTTGGTGGCGGTGGGCGATGGGCTGCGGATTCAGAAGGAACAGGGGGAATTCGCCATCGTGGTCCTGGCTCTCAGCTCCCAGCGGCGGGGCGCGCCGGAAGCGCAGCTGCTCTATGAGGAAACCCCGGAAAGCATCGCTGCCCGCGCCGAGGCCAGGGAGGCCAGGCGTCTCTTGCGGGTTGTTGGCGCTGCGCCGCCAGGGCGGCCAGGCAAGCGGGATAGGAGGTTGATCAGGAAGTTTACCAAAAAAGAGGAATAAGGCTCGGGTGGCGGCTTTTTTTCGCCTACCCATCTGTTTGCTTTGCGTCTTCGCCTCTTTGCGTTACAGTGTCGGTTCAATGTTTGTGGCAGACGCACAGGTTGTTTTGAGATGATGTTAAGGATTCAGGGAGAAAAGCATGAAAAAGATAGAAAGGGCATTGATCAGTCTCACCGACAAATCCGGGATCGAGGGGTTTGCCCGCGAGCTCGAGCAACTGGGGATCGAGATTCTCTCCACCGGCGGCACGGCCAAGAAGTTGCGCGATCACGGGATCAAGGTCAAGGATGTTTCCGAATTCACCGGCTTTCCCGAGATGCTCGACGGACGGGTCAAAACCTTGCACCCCAAGGTGCACGGCGGCATTCTGGCCCAGAAAACCAATCCGGACCATCTAAGGCAGATGCGGGAGCATGGGTTGCAACCCATCGATCTGGTGGCGGTCAATCTCTACGCCTTCGAAAAAACCGTGGCCAACCCGGCCTGCACCCTGGGCGAGGCCATTGAAAACATCGACATCGGCGGCCCCACCATGCTGCGCTCTAGCGCCAAGAATTTTCAGGATGTCACGGTGATCGTTGACCCGGCCGACTACCCGCAGGTGCTTGCCGAGATCAAGGCCTTCGGCAATACCACGCTCAAGACCCGCTTCCGCCTGGCGGTAAAGGTCTTTGCCCTGACCAGCACCTACGACACCGCCATTGTCAACTGGCTGAACACGGTGAATGTCGAAACCAATCCCTATTTCAAGTAGGTGGCAGCAATGAAGATGGCGGTATTGCTCTCCGGTTCCGGCAGAACCCTTGATAATTTTCATGAACGGATTGCCTCCGGCGCCATGCAGGGGAGCATCGAGGTGGTGATCTCCAATGTGCCCGACGCCTTCGGTCTGACCAAGGCCAGAAACTACGGTTATCCGGCCTTCCATGCCAAGGACAATGTCGCCATCAACGGTATCCTGGAGGAGTGCGGGGTCGAGCTGGTGCTGCTGGCCGGGTATCTGAAGCTCTATCAACCCCCGCCCCATCTGCGGCGGAGTGTGCTCAATATCCATCCCTCCCTGATCCCTTCCTTTTGCGGGGCCGGGATGTACGGCATGCGGGTGCACCGGGCCGTCAAGGCGCGCGGGGTCAAGGTGAGCGGCTGCACGGTCCACTTTGCCAACGAGGCGTATGACGAGGGGCCGATTGTGGTCCAGCAATGCGTGGCCCTGGACGACAGCGACACGCCCGAGGACATCGCGGCCCGGGTTTTTAGTGCGGAATGCGAGGCATATCCCGAGGCGATCAACACGGTGGTGGCGCGGGGCATCGATTCTTTCTGGTTGTAACCCGGCGGGAAGCGTTTTTAATCCTGGAGGAAAAAAGATGGAAAAACGGATCATGTCGGCAGAGGATATAGACCGGTCCTTGCACCGGATCGCCCTGCAGATCGTGGAAAACAACCATGGCGTTGCCAATCTGGCCATAATCGGCATCCATACCGGCGGAGTTTTTCTTGCCGACCGTATCCAGAAACTGATCCAGGACCGGGAGAATATCGTGCTGCCCACCGGCACCCTGGATATCACCCTCTACCGCGACGACTGGAGCCTGGCCAGCCAGAATCCCATCGTCAAGAAAACCAGCATCGCCTTTCCCATGGAAGAGATGGTGGTGGTTCTGGTGGACGATGTCATCTTCACCGGCCGCACCATCCGGGCCGCCATGGATGCCCTGATGGACATCGGCAGGCCGCAGTGCATCCAGCTGGCCGTCCTGGTGGATAGGGGCGGGCGGGAGTTGCCGATCCAGCCCGACTATGTGGGCATGGACATTCCGGTCAAAGCCGACGAGCATATCCATGTGCGCCTTGCCGAAAAGAGCGGAGCCGATGAAATAGTGCTTGTCGGCCGGGATTAGTCTTTTCTCTGTACCGGCCCAGGTGATACAATGTTGCCGGTAGCCGAGGGAATCATGCAGTACGCTCTTGCCGGTCAGGGAGATCATGAGCCAGGAACCTCATTCATGCATGGATTTGCAGCAGATCAGGCTGCGGATCAGGGAAAAGCAGCGCAGCTACGCGAGCTATAATCTCAGCCCTGTCCAGAACGACCTGCTGCGGGCTTTTTTCGATCTGGCCCAGGAGTTCGACTCCAACGAGGATTTCTACAGGGTCTGCGTGGCAGCCCTCTCCGAGTTTCTCGGCTTGTACAGCCGGCTCTATCTTTTTGATAAAAATCAGGAAAAGCTGGTTCTTGTCTGCGAAAGTAAAAAAGGGCTGCTGGCAAAACCGGTCGGCGCCCCGGATCACGTGCGCTTGGCCTTTAAGAGTTACGAGAGCGAGCATTCGCTGCTGGTGCCGATTCATAGCAAGCCTTCCCCTGGCACGCACGACCATGGACCGCAACCGATCAACCTGCAGGTCATGGGGATTTTTGAAGTATATCCCCTTGAGAAAATTTCCAAGGCGGATCGTTTTTTCCTGCAAAAGTACACAAACCGCATCGGCTATAATCTGCACAACCGTTTGATTTCGCAAGAAAATATCAAGCATCTCAGGTTCATCAACAACCTGGTGATGGACATCGAACACAATGTCATCACCCCCAACATGTATTTCAAGCATCTGTTCAATCAGCTCAAGACCCGCATCGGGGATATTGACGAGCTGGAAAAACTGATATCCGGCTTAAAGGCTACCCAGGGGGTGCCCAGCGCAAGCTGTGAGCTGGTGATCAATAAGGTGAGCGCCTTGCACCGAAGCCTGCTGGAAAACCACCGGGAGCTGTTGGAGCACCATGCCAATTACAGCCTCTTTCTGGAGAGTCTGTTTCGGCGGGATCATTTTGCCCAGGGCCGTTTCGTGCTGCGTCCCCGGAAGTGCGCCATTGATCGTGAGATTGTCTCTCCGCAGCTTGATCATTTCCTGAGCAGATTCAGCGCCCGGGGGATTGTGGTGGAAAAGCCGGAGGATATGCAGGAAGAAGAACTCTTTCTGCGGGTGGATGTGGGGTTGCTTTCCCAGGTGTACGCCAATCTTTTTTCCAATGCGGTGAAGTACACCGGCGCAATAACGAACCGCAACGGCAAGGTCAGGAAAGCCGTGGCCTATGGCCGCGAACTGCTTGCCGATTATTTCGGCCCAGGCAAGGCGGCAGTCAAGTTCAACGTATTCACAACCGGGGAGCATCTTTCCGAGGTCGAGGTGAAAACTGTTTTTGCCGATGGCGTCCGGGGGGAACAGGGCAAGGCCGAGCCCGGCACCGGGCATGGTCTTGCCTTTGTCAAACAGGTGGTGGAGATCCATGGCGGCGTGGCTGGCTACGAGGCCACGGAAGAGGGGAACAACTTTTATTTCATCCTGCCTCTGCCCGATCCGGACAGCATCCCCATTGACCAGCCCTGAAGGGGAATTGTCGAGGCATGTTCCCCTTAAAAGATGATATCCCCTCCCGCCATTTTCCTGTTGTCAATCTCTGGCTCATCATCGTCAACAGCCTTTGTTTTATCTATCAACTGAGTCTCGGCCCGCAACTGGAAGGCTTCATCGTTGCCCATGGCTTTGTCCCGGCCCGTTTTACCGCCGAACAGGCGGGAAACGTCCTGGCTCTTGGCAGTTATCTCCCGGTTTTCAGCGCCATGTTTCTCCATGGCGGCCTGCTCCATATTTTTTTCAACATGTGGATGCTGTGGATCTTTGGCGATAACGTGGAAGACCGGATGGGGCATGGCCGCTATCTGCTGTTTTATCTTCTCTGCGGGGTTGGTGCAGCCTTTGCCCAGTTCTGGGCCAATCCCCAGGCCAGGGCTCCCATGATCGGGGCCAGCGGCGCCATTTCCGGAGTGCTTGGCGCGTACGTTTTCCTGTATCCCCGCGCCCGGATTCTCACCTTTATCCCGATTTTTATCCTGTTTTATCTGATTGAAATTCCGGCCTATTTTTTTATCGGCTTTTGGTTTCTCATGCAGTTTCTCCAAGGCGCTGCCCAGCAGGTTGCGGTGGGCAGGCTGGCCGAAGGCGGGGTTGCCTGGTGGGCCCATGTCGGCGGCTTTGTGGCCGGGGTGATTTTGTTGTATTTTTTCAAGCAAAGCCCTGGGAAAAAGGCAGGGCAGGTATGGTTGTAGTTCCACCGGGGATGGTTTGTTACATGCAAGCAACGGTTAAACGCCTGCTTTCTTGCTTTCAACATAATGGGCCGCAGCCAGGGCTGCGGTGCAGCCATCCGCCGCGGCAGTGACGATCTGCTTGGCGTATTTTTCCTTGAGATCCCCAATGGCGAAGATGCCCGGGGTGCTGGTTTCGCATTTGTCGTCCCCAATCACATAGCCGTTGGCATTCATCCTGGTGCCCGCCGGAACCAGTCCATTGTTGGGTTCAAAACCGATAAAGACGAAGACCCCGTCGGTGGCAAGGGTGGAGGTTGCGCCATCCAGGGTATTTTTGGTGATCACTCCGTTCACCCCTTGGACATTTGCCTGGATCTCCGCAAGCACCGTGTTCCAGAGCACGGTGATCCGTTTTTCATTCAGCACCCTTTTCTGCAGGATCATCCCGGCCCGGAAGGCGTCCCGGCGATGGGCGATGTACACCTGCTTGGCAAGTTTGGCCAGATACAGGGATTCCTCCAGGGCGCTGTCGCCTCCGCCCACCACCACCACGGTCTTGTCGCGGAAAAAAAAGCCGTCG
This sequence comes from Deltaproteobacteria bacterium, assembly GCA_021847425.1. Classification (GTDB taxonomy): domain Bacteria; phylum Desulfobacterota; class Desulfobulbia; order Desulfobulbales; family Desulfurivibrionaceae; genus Thiovibrio. The sequence continues at coordinate 38,651 of JAJZRF010000023.1, forward strand.
CATACGGCGCAGTAGGAAACCCCACGGCCATAATACTTGTCTTCCCCTGGAATGCCCAGCTTTCTGGGGCTGCCGCCGGTGGCGAGAATAATCGCGTAGGCCGTCAGTGTCTCGCCGTTGTCAAGGCTGACGGTATGGTGGCTGAGTCCGGGTTCAACAGCAACAACCTCACGGTTCATCACCTCAAGTCCGTAGACGGCGGCATGCTGGGAAAATTTCAGGGCCAGTTCCGAGCCGCTGATCTTTTCGGTGCCGGGCCAGTTCTCCACCTCGTCGGTATTGTTCAGCTGGCCGCCGGGGATGCCTTTTTCGATAAGCAGGGTTTTCAGGGCAGCCCGCTGGGCATAGATGCCTGCGGTATAACCGCCCGGGCCGCCGCCGATGATGATGAGGTCGTAGGGTATTGTTCCGGTCATGGGGAACTCCTGTGAAATGGGAGGGATTTTGAAAATCTTTTTCTTAGTATACATTAAATATGGTGGGGAACAAGGAAGATGCCATGGAAACAGATGCGAAACAGGGACAGGCAAAACTTGCTGATCTTCTGATTATCAGGTAAAAAAATTGAGAGCATGCCAGCCAGAGAATGGGGTTCCCGGTATGGATCGCGCAATTGTTCTGCTGTCGTTTGTCTTGTCTGGATGCATTTTTTCCCTCAGATCATGGAGATTGCTTCGATGCAGTATCGAACGCGCCGTATCATCGCTATTGTGATGGGGTTTATCCTGGTTTTGGCCCTGCTCTGGGTACAGTTTGCCAGGCCAGCTTTTTTCGGCGATCTTCCGCAGCGATTGGAGCTGATGGCCTTTGACATCCGCTTGCGAGCGGTCAAAGGCATTGTCACCGAATCGGCGCGCAACGAGTCAGCAGGCAAGGTGGTCATCGTTGACATCGATGAGCGTTCCCTGACTGAGCACGGGCGCTGGCCGTGGTCGCGGGCCAAGGTCGCGGCGCTGCTCGAGCGGCTCAACCAGGCTGGTGCTGCAGTAGTCGCTTTTGACGTGATGTTCTCGGAGCCGGAGGCCAACCCGGCCATGGAGGTGGCGAACTTTTTGAGGAAGCAGGGGAAAGATAGTCAGGTTCTTGCTTCGGATCTAGCCAGGTTTGAGGAGAATTTTGACAGCGACCGTCTGTTCGCCAGGGCGTTGAGCAACAAAGAGGTGGTTCTGGGATATACTTTCCAGCCCCGTGAACCGCAGCGGATCGGGGTATTACCCCAGCCGCTCGTGGTCACCAATTCCCAAGTCATTCCCAAATCTTCCTTTGTCGCCATGCGTGGCTACACGGCAAATCTGCCCGTCCTTGCCCACGCAGCCATGGGCTGCGGTTTTTTTAGCCTGATTCCCGATCTCGATGGGGTGGTGCGGCGTGCGCCTCTGGTAGCCCGGTATAACGGTCAGCTTTATTCTTCATTGGCGCTGGAGGCATTACGTCATTTTCTTCTGGTGGATTCGCTCACCCTGCACACCAGCCGGATCAATGGCTTAGAAACTGCGGAGGCCATTGAGCTTGATGGATTTGCCAGTATCCCCACCGATGCCGATGGACAGATGATCGTGCCGTATCTCGGTCCCCAGGGCAGCTTTCCCTATGTCTCCGCCAGCGATGTTCTGGCGGGCTCTGTGCCGCCCGGCACGCTGGAAGGTGCCATCGCCCTGGTGGGGACAACCGCGCCCGGTCTTTTCGACCTGCGGGCGACTCCGGTGCAGGCTGTATACCCGGGGGTGGAAATCCATGCCAATTTGATTGACGCCATTCTCTCCAAACGTTTTTTAGTGCGCCCTGCCTGGGCCCAGGGCGCGGATTTCGTGGTTATGGTGGCTGCCGGTCTGGCCCTGGCCCTGGCCCTGCCGTTTCTTGCCCCGCTCTGGCAGATGCTCTGGACCTTTGCGGTGGCTGCCGTGCTTGTGCTGGGCAATCTTGTTCTCTGGAGGCAGGGGCTGGTTCTCTCATTGGCAATGCCGTTGATTCTGACAGCACTGCTTGCCACCAGCAACCTCGGTTATGGGTTTCTGGTTGAGTCGCGTTCACGCCGACAGCTCAAAGGGATGTTCGGTCAATACGTCCCGCCCCAGATCGTGCAGGAAATGAGCGAAAGTCCGCAAAAATACAGCTTTGAGGGAGAGACCCGGGAGCTGAGCGTTCTGTTTGCCGATATCCGTGGTTTCACTACCCTGTCGGAAACCCTTACTGCCGGTGATCTCAAAAAATTGCTCAATCGCTACTTCACTCCCATGACCCGGATTATCTTCGAGACGCGTGGCACCATCGACAAGTATGTGGGGGACATGGTCATGGCTTTCTGGGGTGCGCCGGTTGCTGATGCGCAGCATGCGGTGCAGGCAATCGAGGCGGCCCTGCGCATGCTGGCTGAAACCGAGCGACTCAGCCGGGAGTTTGTTGCCGAGGGACTGCCGCGTATCGCTATCGGCATCGGAATCAATACCGGTTCAATGAACGTGGGAGACATGGGTTCGGAGTTTCGCCGGGCCTATACGGTGCTGGGCGATGCGGTCAATCTCGGTTCCCGTTTGGAGGGCACTACTAAATACTACGGGGTGGGTTTGGTGGTGGGCGAGACGACCAGGGCAGCGGCAGGCGATGGTTTTGTCTTCCGGGAGCTTGATCTGGTGCGGGTCAAGGGCAAGGCGCAGGCCATTCGGGTGTATGAGCCGGTGTGCCGGGCTGGAGAAGCCGACGAGGCCTTGCTGCGGGAGCTTGCCGATTATCAGCGGATTCTTGCCGAGTTCCGGGCTCGCCGCTGGGAGGAGGCGCGGGCAGGATTCAGCCGCTTGCAGGATGGCGCCCCGGATCGGCGCTTGTATGGCATCTATTTGGAACGGATCGAGGCCCTTGCCCGCGATGATCCAGGTGAGGGCTGGGATGGCGTGTATGAGCGGAAGGAGAAATAGGTGCTGTTGCGCTCCAAAGGCATCACAGTCCTTCCGGCGAAAGCCGGAATCCAGCGGTCAACGTAGTTGCCTCATCCCGGCCGTCCCTCGATAAGCGATGATAAGGGGCGGGGAAAGCCGGGGTGACGGATCGGCGTTTGCCGCTACTGACACTGAATCGCACGGGTGGCAGGGGGCTTGGCGGGAATCTCGATTCCTTCCTTTGTCCCCTGTCCCGGCTGTTCTCCTTGCCCAGACTGTTCGGATTGTCCTGTCTTTCCAGATTGCGGTCCCTGCTTCCCTGTTTGTTTCTGTTCAGGTTTCTCCTTCTCTCCCCCTTGTTTTTCTGAAGCAGGGGTGCTCTTGTCTTTGCTTTCCGTGCCTTTCTGTGGAGCCAAGGCGCCCCGCAACGCCGGGTCGGCAACGAGGATCGGTGGCGGCTCCGGCAACCGGACAGTCACTTTGGCTGGGGAGGTGTAGCCGTACTGACCAGGTCCGAACTGCTTCTTGCCTACCACGGTCTGGCCGGCATTGGTGGCGGTGTAGAGACCGTCCGGGGGGGCGCTGACCCCTATGTTGGTAAGATCCAGGCAGTCTCCTGCGCAGAAGCGCCCCTCATGGTCTGTGCCTCGGATGCCGATGGTGGCCACCGGGGTTTTGATCTTGACATTGTCCTTATTGGCATGGCCGATGGCGCCGGTAACCGAACGGAAACCGCCCTTGACCAGAGAGAACTTGCTCTCATCCTGCTGCTTGTTGCCGGTGTGCTTGTAAGAGTCGATAACAAAGCGGGTGGAGGGCCGCAGGAAGATTATGCCTTGGTCGCTGAAGACGATGCGCACCCGGGAGTTGGGGCCGGTGCTGATGATGTCGCCGCTAAAGACCGGTCCATCCTTTTCCAGGGTGCGGATGGCACCGTCCGCACCGGCCACGGTCACTTGACCGGCCACCGCCTCAACCTTGCCGGCGGGTTCTGCAGCCTGAGCCATCCCGGGGGAAGAGAGCGATATCAGGGCAAGGGTAAGGGCGATGAGGCTGAGCCGAAAAAGCCACTGTAGTCCGATGGGGGGTTTTCTGGTTTTCATCATTTGCACACCATGTTTTGACCGGCAACGCCGCCGCCACCGAGATCGAAGATCGGTTGTTTGGCCAGTGGGAGTTCCTGAGAGGCTGTGGTAAGGGATGCGCCTTCTGCTTTGCGTTCTTTTTTTTCTTCCTTATTGCCATTGCCGGAAACGCCGTTTGATTCAGAAGAAGCGGGTTGTTCAGGGGGCTGGGGCTGGATACCTATACCGATCGCCGCAGTTTGGGTTGGCACCACGGGAGCCACGGTTACCACGGCCTGGATGGTTGCCGTTATCTGTGTTGGTGGCGTTTCAATCAGCGCCGGAGGTAAAACCGCGGTGCAGCCGGGAGCGGTAGGGTCGATGGTGCAGGTGCTAAAGGATGGTAATACCGTAGTGCAACCAGGCGTCGTAGGGGTTGCCGTGCAGGTTGCCAGGGTCGGAAGTACGGCAGTGCAGCCGGGTGCGGCTGGGTTTGTGGTGCAGGTGTCCAGACTGGGCAATACGGCAATGCATCCTGGCGCCGTAGGAGTTGCAGTGCAGGTCGCCAGGGTCGGGAGTACGGCAGTGCAGCCGGGTGCGGTTGGGTTTGTGGTGCATGTGTCCAGACTGGGCAATACGGCAATGCAACCAGGAGCCGTAGGAGTTGCAGTGCAGGTCGCAAGGGTCGGCAAGACCGCAGTACATCCGGGTGCTGTAGGGGTTGCAGTGCAGGTTGCCAAGGTCGGAAGTACGGCAGCGCAGCCGGCTGCGGTTGGGTTTGTGGTACAGGTGTCCAGACTAGGCAATACGGCGGTGCAACCAGGAGCCGTAGGGGTCGCAGTGCAGGTGGCAAGGGTCGGCAAGACCGCAGTACATCCGGGTGCTGTAGGG
>JAJZRF010000067.1 GCA_021847425.1 Deltaproteobacteria bacterium
CGGGCGGCACCATTCTGCGTTGCGCCCATCGGGATCTGGAGACCATCACCCTGGACCGCGAGGTCATGAAGATCCGCGACAGCCTGATCCCCCGCTATGCCGAGCTCATCTACAACGGCTTCTGGTTTTCGCCGGAGATGAAGCTCCTGCAAAAGACCATGGACAATGCCCAGGAAACGGTGAACGGGGTGGTGCGGCTCAAGCTGTTCAAGGGCAACTGCATGCCGGTGGGCCGGAAATCCGACCAGTCGCTCTACCAGGAAAGCTTTGCCACCTTTGAGGAAGACCAGGTCTACACCCAGTCGGATGCCGGCGGCTTTATCCGCCTCAACGCCCTGCGGTTGACCATCCAGGCCCTGGTGGGAAAAAAGAGATAACTGTCCAGCAGCACCACATCTGCTTCGCCGCGGCGCTGCTGAACAGTTTTATGAAGAGAGTTAACAACGAACCCAGGCAACCCCCTATGTCTTCGGCAGAGAATACACATACCCCGGCAAAGCTCTGGGGCGGCAGGTTCGCGGAAAAGACCGCCGCTTCGGTGGAGGCCTTTACCGCCTCCATCCACTACGATGCCCGCCTCTTCCGCCACGATATCGCCGGGAGCCGGGCCCATGCCCGGATGCTTGCCAACCAGGGGTTGATCTCCGCCGCAGAAGGGGAGCTCATTGTCCAGGGGCTTGACCGGATAGAGCAGGAGATCGAAGCCGGGGAGTTTGTCTTCAGGCCGGAGCTTGAAGACATCCATATGAACATCGAAAAATCCCTGGTGGAAAAGATCGGCCCGGCCGGGGAAAAACTGCACACCGCCCGAAGCCGCAACGATCAGGTGGCTCTTGATGTCCGCCTCTACCTGCGGGAAGAATGCCGGGGCCTGATCCATCTGCTCGCCGAGCTGCAAAAGGGTTGCGTGGCGCTGGCCCGGAAATACCAGCATGCGGTGATGCCGGGCTACACTCACCTGCAGCGGGCCCAGCCGGTCCTGGTGGCCCATCATCTCCTGGCCTATTACGAGATGTTCGGCCGCGACCGGGACCGCCTCAGCGACGCCTTGAAGCGGATCAATGTCATGCCCCTGGGCGCTGCGGCCCTGGCTGGAACCGGGTTGCCCATCGACCGCGAGTTTGTCGCCCAAGAGCTTGATTTTCCGGCAGTCACCGCCAACAGCATGGACACGGTGGGGGACCGGGATTATATCATCGAGTTCATGTCCGCGGCCAGCCTGATCCAGATTCATCTGAGCAGGCTCTCCGAGGAGCTGGTGCTGTGGACCACCGAGGAGTTCTCCTTCGTGACCCTGGCCGACAGCTTCTGCACCGGCAGCTCCATCATGCCCCAGAAAAAGAATCCCGATATCCCGGAGCTGATCCGGGGCAAGAGCGGCAGGGTGGTGGGCAACCTCATGAGCCTGCTGATGCTGCTCAAGGGGCTGCCCATGACCTATAACCGTGATCTCCAGGAAGACAAGGAACCCCTGTTCGACACGGTGGACACGGTTTCCCAGTCGGTGGCGATCATGACCCAGCTGCTGGCCAACCTCACCTTCAACGAAGCGCGGTTGGCCGCAGGGCTGGGCGGGGGCTACATGACCGCCACCGACCTGGCCGACTATCTGGTGCGCAAGAATATCCCCTTCCGCCAGGCCCATGCCATTGTCGGACGCACCGTGGCCTTTTGCATAAGCCAGGGCAAGGAGCTCACCGAGCTCAGCCTGACCGAGCTCAAAACCTTTTCCGAGGCCATCGAAAACGATGTCTTTGGCGTGCTCTCCATTGCCGGCTCGGTAAACAGCCGTGTTTCCCTGGGCGGCACCGCAGGCCAGGTGGTGGCTCAGGCCCTTGACCGGGCGGAAGAAGCCCTGAGGCTTGATCAATGAAACCCGTTGCCATGAAAATATTCTTGCTCGCGCTTCTCGGGCTGACCTTGCTCACGGGCTTAAGCGGCTGCGGCAAAAAAACCCGGCCCGTGCCGCCCGATACCGTTCTGCCCGCGCCCATCACCGATCTCAGCTATCATCTTGACGAAAAAGGGGTGGCGCTCAGCTGGTCCTATCCCCGGCAAACAGTCCAGGGCGACCGGTTGCCCTACAGGATTGAGAAGTTTGAATTATTACGGGCCGTTATCCCTGTAAAGGAGTACTGCCCAGACTGCCCCATCCCCTTTGGCCCTCCCATAGAGATCACGGCGGAAAGCAGCGACAAGGGCAGGGTTTCCTATCAGGAGACCCTGCTCAGGCCCAATAACCGTTATATCTATCGGGTCCGCAGCAAGGCAGGCTGGTTTGTCAGTAGTGATGACTCAAACACCGTTTCGGTTGTCTGGGATACTCCGCTCCAGGCCCCCCGGGATTTCAGGATTGAGGAGGCGGACAAGGCCCTTATTCTGCATTGGCAGCCGCCGCAAGGACTGCTGGACGGGACACCCGTTTCCGATCCCATCCGGTATCAGCTTTCCCGGGCAACCGACGGAGAAACCTTTACCGAGCTGCCGGGCGATCTGATTGAGGGATTGACCTATACGGACAAGGGGTTGCGGGATGGCAGAACCTATTCGTACAAGATCCGGGGTATCCGGCTGCATGAGGGAACCCTGGCGGCCGGCATGGCAAGCGCCCCCCTGAGCGGTGTCCCGCGCGACCTCACCCCGCCGGCGCCGCCCCAGAAGGTACGGGTCGTCTCCACTGCGGGAGGGGTTCAGATTCTTTGGGATACGGTTGCCGAACCCGATCTGGCAGGTTTTCGCATCTACCGCCGGGCAGCCCAGAATCCAACCCCGGAACTCATCGGCGAGGTTGGCGGGGCAGGCCTTTCTTTCCTGGATACAAAGCCGCCCAAGGGAAAAGGGCTCTGGTATTATTCGGTCTCCGCCTTTGACCAGGCCCGGCCGCCCAATGAAAGCACACACTCCATGGAAGCATCGTATAGCGAAGAGTGAAAAATAAAGAAAGGAGAGTGAAGAATGGAGCATTGAGAATGAGGCAACAGTGTGTAATTTTACATTCTCAACTTTTCATTGTTCATTGAAAAAATATAGCCATGCATGATTTTCAGTACAAGAATGACACCCTGTATTGCGAGGATGTTGCCGTGCCAACGGTGGCAGAGGCGGTGGGCACCCCTTTTTATCTGTACAGCAGTGCCACCCTGACCCGCCATTTTGCCGCCTTTGACAGCGCTTTTGCCGATATCCCCCACCTGACCTGTTTTGCTGCCAAGTCCTGCGCCAACCTCGCCATCCTCCGTCTTTTCGCGAACCTTGGCGGCGGCACGGACATCGTTTCCGGCGGCGAGCTGTTCCGGACCCGCACCGCCGGGGTCGATCCCAGGAAGATCGTCTATTCGGGGGTTGGGAAAACCGCGACAGAGATCCGCGCCGCCCTTACAGCCGGCATCCTCATGCTCAATGTGGAATCTGAGCAGGAGCTGGCCCTGATCCAGGCGGTGGCGGCAGGGATGGGGCTCAAGGCCCCGGTCTCCTTCCGGGTGAACCCGGACGTGGATCCCAAGACCCACGCCTATATCTCCACCGGCTTGGCCAAGAACAAGTTCGGCATCCCCATCACCGACGCGTTGCGGGTGTATCTCGCGGCCAGCAAGCTGCCCAACATCACCATCAAGGGGGTAAGCTGCCATATCGGCTCCCAGCTCACTTTAGTTTCCCCTTTTGTCGAATCCCTGGCCAAGGTGAAACGCTTCATCGGACAGTTGGATGAACAGGGGATCTCCATCACCCATCTTGACCTGGGCGGGGGGCTGGGCATCCGCTACAACGACGAGGAGCCGCCGCTGCCATCCGAGTATGCCCGGGCCATCAAGCAGGAGCTGGCAGGGCTAGATTGCACCCTGATTCTCGAACCGGGCCGCGTTCTCGTGGGCAATGCCGGGGCGCTGATCACCAAGGTGCTGTACACCAAGGAAGGGCTCAAGAAATTCATCATTGTCGATGCCGGAATGAACGACCTGGCCAGACCCAGCCTCTACGACGCCTTTCACCTGATCCAGGCCGTGGAGCACCCCGGCCGGGAGCAGGCGGTGGCCGACGTGGTGGGGCCCATCTGCGAAACCGGCGATTTTCTCGCCCGGGAACGGCCGATGCCCAAGGTGGCGGCCGACGATCTGCTGGCCGTAATGAGCGCCGGGGCCTACGGCTTTTCCATGTCGTCGAACTACAACTCCCGGCCTCGGGTGGCCGAGGTGCTGGTGCATGGCAACACTTTTCATGTGATCCGGGCCAGGGAAACCTATGAAACCCTGATCCAGGGAGAGAGCATCCCTGAATTCCTCGGCAAGGAGGGCATATGACCTTGCAATTTCCCATTGCGTTCACCAAGATGAGCGGCACCGGCAATGACTTTATATTCATTGACCACCGCACCCCGTTTCTGAGTCGGGAAGAGATGCCCGCTTTTGCCAGGGCTGTGTGCGAACGGAGGGTGTCCGTGGGCGCGGACGGCTTGTTCTTCATAGAAAACTGTGAGACCGCAGATTTTCGCTGGCAATTCTTGAACGCTGACGGCAGCTGGGCTGAGATGTGCGGCAACGGCGCCCGCTGCGCCGCCCGCTATGCCTTTACCTTGGGCATTGCCCCGGCCCGGATGCACTTTGAGACCGTGGCCGGGCTCATCGAGGCCGAGGTGACGGGCCAATCGGTCAAGCTCAAGATGACCGCGCCCACCAGCCTGCACCTTGAGGAAAAGGTCGCGATCAACGGGCAGGAGCAGGTGGTGCACAGCCTCAATACCGGAGTGCCCCACGCCGTGCTCTTCATGGATAACATCCAACAGGCGCCGGTACAGGAATGGGGCAGGACGATCCGCTTTCACGAGCATTTCCAGCCCGCCGGGACCAATGTCAATTTCGTGCAGCAGCAGGGTGACAACGGCCTGATCGTCCGCACCTACGAGCGCGGGGTCGAGGGGGAAACCCTGGCCTGCGGCACCGGGGCGGTGGCCTCGGCCATCATTGCCGGGCTTCTCGGCAAGGTCCGGCCGCCGGTAACGGTTACCACCTCGGGCAGCGAGCAGCTGATCATCCATTACGCCCTTGCCGGCCAGGAGATTTCCGGGGTATATCTGGAAGGACCGGCCCATTTTATCTACGAAGGTCAGTTGCACAGCGAAGCAATACGGATGAAATCGTAAGGGGCTAACCCCTTTTTGGCTTTAAGAGATACCAGGAGGAAGTTATGAGCAAGTTTCGCGGAGCCTTTGTCGCCATCGTCACCCCATTCACTGATGGCAAGTTGGACGAGCAGGGGTTGAAGGATCTCATCGAGTTCCAGATTGCCGGAGGCACCCACGGTATTGTTCCCTGCGGCACCACCGGCGAATCCGCCACCCTGACCCATGCCGAGCACCACCGGGTGGTGGAGCTGACCATCAAAACCGTGGCCGGAAGGGTGCCGGTTTTGGCCGGAACCGGCTCGAACTCCACCAGCGAGTCCATCGAGCTGACCCGCGCGGCCAAGGAGGCAGGAGCGGACGGCGCCCTGATGATCACCCCCTACTACAACAAGCCGTCCCAGGAAGGGCTCTACCAGCATTTCAAGGCGGTGGCCGAGGCGGTGGACATCCCCATCATCCTCTACAACGTGCCGAGCCGGACCAGCGTCAACATGCTGCCCGAGACCGTGGCCCGCTGCGCCCAAATCGCCAATATCGTGGGGATCAAGGAGGCCACCGCCGATCTCAACCAGATCAGCCGGGTCATCCGCCTCTGCCCCAAGGATTTCGTCGTGATGTCCGGGGATGATTTCACCTCCATGCCCACCGTGATGATCGGCGGCGCCGGGGTCATTTCCGTCACCTCCAACGTGGCGCCCAAGGACATGGCCGCGATGATGGACGCCGCCCTGGCCGGTGATATCGCCAAGGCCCAGGAGCTGCACTACAAGCTGCTCCCCTTGATGCAGGCGATGTTCATCGACACCAACCCGGTCCCTGCCAAGACGGCGCTGGCCATGATGGGCAAGATCAAGTCCGGCTTGCCGCGCTTGCCTCTGTACAAGATGAACGAGGGTAACGAGGAAAAACTGAAGAAGGTTATTACCACTTACGGGCTCAGCTAATTTACGCGATCAGCTGACAGCTGTAAGCTGATCGCTGACAAGAAGGAGAAGGATCGTATGACCAAGGTTATTGTCGCCGGGGCCGCAGGCCGGATGGGCCGCCGGATCAGCTATATGGTGCACCAGCAGGAAGGGTTGACCCTGGCCGGAGGCTTTGAACGGCCCGACACCCCGGAGCTCGGCAAGGATCTTGGCGAACTGGCCGGTATCGGCGCCTTGGGCGTAAAGGTGGCGGACAGCTTCGAGACGGTCATGGCCCACGGCGAGGTGGTGATCGACTTCACCTTCCACGAGGCCACCATGGCCCTGGCCCGCAAGGCTGCCCAGGCAAAAAAGGCCATGGTCATCGGCACCACCGGCCTGACCGCGGACAATCTGGCCGAGCTTAAGGAATTGAGCCGCAATTTTCCCTGCGTCCAGTCGCCGAACATGGCGGTGGGCGTCAACGTCCTGTTCAAAATCGCCCGCAAGATGGCGGCCCTGCTGGGCGATGCCTACGATATCGAGATCGTCGAGGCCCACCATCGGATGAAAAAGGACGCGCCCAGCGGCACGGCCCTGAAGCTCGGCGAGATGGTGGCCGAAGGCGTGCACCGCAACCTGGCCGAGGTGGGGGTCTATTCCCGGCACGGCATGATCGGCGAGCGCACCGACAAGGAAATCGGCATCCAGACCATCCGGGCCGGGGATATCGTGGGCGAGCACACCGTCTATTTTGCCGGGGCAGGGGAGCGGCTTGAGCTCACCCACCGGGCGCACAGCCGGGACAACTTCGCCAGGGGCGCGGCCCTTGCCGCGGCCTGGGTGGTGAACCAGCCCAACGGCCTCTACACCATGTTCGATGTGCTGGGCTTGCAGGATATTTAGGAGCCGGGCAATGACGGCGGCTTAGGGTCTCTCCCGTGAAAAAACCGCAGCAGGCTTTTATCGGGCTGGGTTCCAATCTCGGCGACACCCAGGCCAACCTGATGGCCGGTTGGCATCGGTTGGGCGAGGTAACGGGGATCAGCCTAATCCGGCTGTCCAGCCCATACCGGACGGAGCCGGTCGGGATGGACACGGAGCACTGGTTCACCAATGCCGTGGGCGAAATCAGCACCGCCCTTTCCCCCACGGAGTTGCTGGCTGCCATGCTCGCCATTGAGGCGGATCTGGGCCGGGACCGAACGCTTACCCGGGACAGACCCGTTGATCTGGACCTGCTCTATTATGGTGACCTGATGATACACAGCCAAGCGCTGACCATCCCCCATCCGCATATCGCCGACCGGCTTTTCGTGCTGGCGCCCCTGGCGGAACTGGCTCCGGAGCATGTCCATCCGGGCTTGGGCCGGACAAACGTTGAACTCTGCCGGAAACTCAAGACCCAGGCCGGAGTGGAACGCCAGAAGTGGCGGAGCATGGGGCTATCCGGTGTTTAAGCTTTTCCTTTACAGCTTCTTTGTCTATGTTGTCTACCGGTTGCTGACCGGCGGCGGGCAAAAAAGGCCCGTCGGCCCCGGCACCGCCCGGCAGAATACAGGTCCAGGCGACCATACCGCCCATGATGAGCTGGTGGAAGACCCGGTCTGCCATATCTATGTTCCCAAAAGGCAGGCACTTGTGTTACAAGATGGGGATACGCCTGTATTTTTTTGCAGTGACCAATGCCGGAAAATGTATTGTGACGCCCGTGAAACACAGCGGCGGGAGAATGGCTAAACCGTTTTTCCTGCCCGCAAAGGAGAGAGTGCATGAAGTTTTTTATTGATACCGCCAACATCGAAGAAATCAAAAAGGCCGTGGACATGGGCATGGTGGACGGGGTTACGACCAACCCCTCGCTGATCGCCAGGGAGAACAAGCCGTTTAAGAAGATCATCAAGGATATCTGCAAGATAGTGGACGGCCCGATCAGCGCCGAGGTGATCGCCCTGGACGCCGAGGGCATGGTCCGGGAGGGTCGCGAGCTTGCCTCCATCCACGCCAACATCGTGATCAAGATCCCCATGACCACCGAAGGCCTCAAGGCGGTGAAAAAGCTTGCCGAGGAGAAAATCAGAACCAATGTGACCCTGATCTTTTCCGCCAGCCAGGCCCTGATGGCCGCCAAGGCCGGGGCCAGCTATGCAAGCCCCTTTGTCGGCCGCCTGGATGACATCTCCCAGAACGGCATGGATCTGATCAGCGACATCATGAACATCTACGACAACTACGGCTATCCCACCGAGGTGATTGTCGCCAGCATCCGCAATCCCATCCATGTGGTGGACGCGGCCCTGCTGGGCGCCCATATCGCCACGATCCCCTTCAAGGTCATCGCCCAGCTTGCCCGGCATCCGCTCACCGATCTCGGCATGGAACAATTTCTGGCCGACTGGGAAAAAAGGACAAAAGCGTAGT
>JAJZRF010000024.1 GCA_021847425.1 Deltaproteobacteria bacterium
CGCGTTTGGATATCTTCTGGATGAGTTCTCCGGTGCAGCCTGCTTCCGGACAGGGAACCCCGGTGGTGGTGGCGCGGATGTTTTTACAGGCCGGATAGCCGGAACAGGCCAGAAATTTGCCATAGCGCCCATTCTTAAAGACCATGGGCTTGCCGCATTTTTCACAGAGCTCGCCTGATTCGGCTGGCTGCTCCCTGCCAACGGGCACGATCTTGCCCTCGTCGTTTCTGGTGAAATCCTGGGTGTGCTTGCACTCCGGATACTTCTCGCAGGCGAGAAATTCGCCGTTTTTCCCCCACTTGATCACCATTTTTCCATCACAGAGCGGACAGGGGAGTTCGGTGGGGATGGTTGTTTTCTTGATCGATTTCATCTCCTCCTTGGCCGCATCCAGGGTTTTACTGAACGGCCCGTAAAAATCCTGGAGAACCTTCAGCCACTGACTGTTGCCGGCCTCGACCTCGTCAAGCTTTTCCTCCATGGAGGCGGTGAATTCTATATCCAGAATATCCGGGAAGTGGGCGACAAGCAGTTCGTTGACCAGTTTGCCCAGATCGGTGGGCATGAATTTGCGCTGGGCCAGAAGGGCGTATTCCTTGTCCTGAATGGTGGAAAGAATGGAGGCATAGGTACTGGGGCGGCCCACGCCGTTTTCTTCCAGGGCTTTTACCAGGGTCGCCTCCGTATACCGGGGAGGGGGCTGGGTGAAATGCTGTTTTGGCTCGATGGCCAGGAGGGAGACGGTGTCGCCTTTCTGCAGGTCCGGCAGGGCGGCGTTGGTCCCTTCCTGGCCCTCCCCAAGCGAAGAAGCGCTTTCATCCACCGCCTCTTCGTACAGGGCCATAAAGCCCTGAAAACGCGTGATGGAGCCTACGGTCTTGAAAACAAAGTCTTGGGCCGCCACCAGGGTGATGGTGGTCTGGTCATACTCCGCCGGGGCCATCTGGCAGGCGACAAAGCGTTTCCAGATCAGGGAGTAGAGGGCCAGCATGTCTTTTTCCAGAAAAGGGGCGAGTTTTTCCGGGGTGTTGCGCACATCGGTGGGCCGGACGGCTTCGTGGGCATCCTGGGCGGATTTGCTGGTTTTAAAGATATTCGGCTTGGCCGGGAGGAATTGTTCCCCGAAGGTGGTGCTGATATATGCACGGGCCTCTTCCAGGGCCTCGTTGCTGATCCGGGTGGAGTCGGTCCGCATGTAGGTGATCAGGCCGGTGGGGCCTTCGGCGCCCAATTCGATCCCCTCGTAGAGCCGCTGGGCCAGGGTCATGGTTTTTTTCGCGGAAAAGCGGAGCTTGCGGTTGGCGTCCATCTGCATGGTGCTGGTGATGAATGGCGGGCTCGGGTTGCGTTTCTTTTTTTTCTTCTCCAGGCTCTCCACCAGAAAAGAGGCGTCCCGTACTGCGGCAACAATGGCCTGCGCCTCGGCATCGGTGCCGATCTTGTTTTTCTTGAGGTCAATTTTCTTGCCGTATGCCTGGTCGAGCTGGGCGACAAAGGGCGGGGGCGTTTTTCCTTCCAGGGTGGTGTGGATGGACCAGTACTCTTCCGAAACAAAGGCCTCGATGGCCTGCTCGCGCTCACAGACCATGCGGACCGCGACGGACTGCACCCTGCCCGCGCTCAAGCCGCGGCGAACCTTGTCCCACAGCAGAGGGGAGATCTGGTAGCCCACCAACCGGTCCAGGATACGGCGGGTCTGCTGGGCCTCGAAACGCTGCTGGTTGACCTCGGTTGCCTGGTCAATGGCGGCAAGGATGGCTTTTTTGGTGAGCTCATGGAAGAGAACCCGGTGGATGGGCTTATGCGCGGATTGCAAAATTTCGGCGATATGATGGGCAATGGCCTCCCCCTCGCGGTCCGGGTCAGGGGCCAGGTATATCGTATCCGCCTTTTCCGCCGCGCTTTTCAGGTCGCTGATGATTTTTCCCTTGCCCCGGATGGTGACGTATTGGGGGGCAAAATCATTGGCAATATCAACGCCCAGGGTTTTAACCGGCAGATCGATGATATGGCCGACCGATGCCTTGACGGTAAAGTTTTTACCGAGGTATTTCTGCAAGGTCCGGGCTTTGGCCGGAGATTCAACAATAATGAGCGATTGTGACATGGTGTCCTGGTGGTCCGTTTTTGGTAAGCTGGCGCAGCTGCGCCTCTTTCTCTTGGGGCCTTATACACTGGACGAATGTGATTCTGCAAGCCTTTGGTACTGTTTGCCCGGTAAAGAGGCCACCAGCCCCCGGAGTTCGAGAATAAGCAGGATCTCGCTTATCCTGTGGGGCGGCAGTTGAGCCGCCTGGATAATCGCTTCTATGTTTTTTGGGTAGACCTCGAGCTGGGAGAAGACCTTCTCCTCTTCCGGGGGCAGCACCCCCGGTTGCGGGCGGGTTGCCGGAAGAGGGGTCGAAGTGGTCAGGGCCAGTTCCTCCAGAATATCGGCCCCGCTGTGCACGAGTTTCGCGCCTTCCTGGATCAGGCGGTGGCAACCCTCGCTTTTCGGGGAATCGATCCTGCCGGGGATGGCAAAAACATCCCTTCCCTGCTCCAGCGCTTGGTGCGCCGTGATCAGGGTGCCGGAACGGTGGGCTGCTTCCACCACCACGACGCCCAGGGACAAGCCGCTGATAATCCGGTTCCGGGCGGGGAAGCGAAACCCTTCCGGCATGGTGCCCAGAGGAGTTTCGCTGATAATGGCGCCGAGATCGGCGATCTGCCCATGGAGTTTCCGGTTCTGGCTGGGATAGACAATATCCAGGCCGCAGCCCATGACCGCGATGGTCTTGCCTTCAGCCGCCAGCGCTCCCCGGTGGGCAGCGGTGTCTATCCCCAGGGCAAAGCCGCTGGTGATGACAAGATCGTGGCGGGCCAGCTCCGTGGCCAGCCGCTCAGCCACCTGCAAGCCGTACGAGGAGGCGGCCCGGGCTCCGACCATGGCGATTCCCGGGTCGCTGAGGATTTGCGTGGACCCTTTGACATAGAGGATCGGGGGCGGGTCGTTTATTTCCTTGAGCAGGGGAGGAAAGAGCGGATCGTCCCAGCAGAGCAGGGTTGCCCCTGTTTTTTCCGCCAGGCGAAGCTCCCTGTCCGCCGCTGCCGCGGCGATCATTTTTTGCTCGCACAGGCCGGCAAGGCTCTCCTTGCGCAAGAAAGGACATTCCTTCAGGGCCTTGCGGCTCGCCGCGAGAATCTGGGGGGCGGAGCCGAACCGCTCGACAAGTTTTCTGAGGGTGGCAGGACCAAGCCCGGGGGTAAAGGCAAGGGAGAGCCAATGGCGTCTGGTATCCATATCAACGAGATCGCAAGGAAGAAAGGCTCGGTGTCTGGGGCACTGGCGACTCTCCTGCCGGCCAAAGTGAAGGTGCGGAGGTTACGCTGTTGTCCCGGGCAAAGCCATTGTCAGGCATGGACGCAAAAGCACAGAATTTCCGAAGGTGGAACCCCTGTGCTTTTGCGAAAAAAAAACCGGCTAATCGTTATAAAAGGCAAAAAGCAGATTGCGCCGGGTTGGGTGTTTGAGTTTTTTCAAGGCCTTGGCTTCGATCTGGCGAATCCGCTCCCTGGTAACGGCGAAGTTGTCGCCAACCTCCTCCAGGGTCAGGTCGACCGAGGTGTCGATGCCGAAGCGCATGCGCAAGACCAGTTCCTCGCGCGGCGAGAGGGTGCGCAAGACGTTGCGGAGATTTTCCCGCAGGCTTTCCATGGCGGTGGCCTCGTCGGGCGACAGGGAGTCCACATCTTCGATGAAATCGGAAAGATAGCTGTCCTGGCTGTTGCCGATGGGGGTGTCCAGGGAGAGGGGCTCCTTGGCGATTTTCAGGATATTCTTGACCTTGCTCAAATCGACATCGAGCCGTTCGGCCATTTCCTCGGGGGTGGGTTCACGGCCTGTTTCCCGGAGGAAATCCTTGGCGCCCTTGAGGAGGCGGTTGATGGTGTCGATCATGTGCACGGGGATGCGGATGGTGCGGCCCTGATCGGCAATGGCCCGGGTGATGGCCTGTCTGATCCACCAGGTGGCGTAGGTGCTGAATTTGTAGCCCCGACGGTATTCGAATTTTTCCACGGCCTTCATCAGGCCGATGTTGCCTTCCTGGATCAGGTCGAGCAGCTGCAGCCCCCGGTTTGCATACTTTTTTGCCACGCTGACCACAAGACGCAGGTTGGCCTGCACCAAGGCGTTTTTTGATTCACGGCTGACTTTTTCCCCGGCGGTGATTTCGGCAAGCAGGGTGGTCAGGGACTCAGGATCGATGCCATGTGTTTTGACGCAGCCCTGCAGAAAGAGGGCATACTTGGCTTTATCTGCCCTGATCTGAGCTGGCGGCGTAAGTTTGGCCCCTTGCTTGCGCAGTCGGGAGATGATGGCGGAGAGATGCTTGGCGCTGAGGCGATCGTGCTCAAAAAGTTTGGCGATCGCCTTACCGTTACGTTTGACGCGGATTCTTATTTTCTGGGCGTCACCCTTGGTTATTGCGGGATCCATCAGGTCGAGACGGAAGGCAGAAAGCTCCTCGTTGAGCCGGTGCGCTTCGCCGATCTGCCAGAGGAAATGCTCCTTTTTTTCTTCATTGACCTGGGTATCTGTTTCATCCAGGCCGCGCAAAATATCGGCGATGGTTCGTTTGCCGGCGAGCATCTTGTCCGCCACTTCGCGCAGGTATTCAACGGCCATCGGGGTTGTCAGGAGAGTGTCCTGGATAAGTTTTTCCCCGTCTTCGATCTTCTTGGCGATTTCGGTTTCCGCTTCCGAGGAAAGCAGACCGACAGATCCCATTTCCTGGAGATACGCCTTGACCGGATCCAGCTGATTTCCGGAAAGATCGCGGGTTTTTGCAATCAAGCCTTCGCCCGGACCGTCATCCTCCAGATCAATCGGATGCAGGCTTTCCTCCAGATCGGTCTCGGTGCCCAGCTCCAGATCAAAAATAGCGGTCAGATTATTCGGGCGCTCAACCGTCCAGCCGTTTTCCTCTTCCCCCCCACTTTCCAGCAAAGTATCCTCGGCCAGCAGGACACTTGCCATTTCCTTGGCCGCGGGTATCCTCTGTTGTTTGGTTCCTTTCTCATGCTTCGCCATAGCTTTTTGATCCTCCTAAGTTAATTCGCCCCACCTCTTTAACTTACCAAAAGCTGTCGAAAAGGAATTCCGGCCCTAAGAATGCAGGGCCTTGTTCATCTGTATTTTTTGTGCCGCCAGCTCCATCTCGAGCTGTGCATTCTGGGCGTGCCTGGCCTCACCGCCTTGCCGTGTAAGCCGTTGCTGTTTTGCCTTCAGGCTGGTTGATGCGAGTCCGCTCAGCATTTCCTGGGCCATCTGTTCCTTCATCTCTTCGGAATGCAACGGCGTGGAGATGAGCAGTCTGGAAATAAAAGTCCGTTCCGGGCCGGTGGCAAGGGCAAGGAGTTGTTCCGGCCCGCCGGAAAGATCCGGCTGTGTTTTGAGCAAATGGAGCAGGGCCAGGCCGAACGGGTTCACGATGATCTCTTCAAGGCCCGCATCGAGAAAGGCGGGCAGATATTCCGGGTAGGCCACCAGGAATTCAAGCAGCTGCCGCTGCTTGAAGGGGAGCTGGGCTTCGCTTTTTCCCTGGGAGGCAGTGGGCCTTGCGGGTTGGCTGGTTGTGGCGGGGATGACCCCTTCCTGGAGCTGCTGCGGATCAAGGCCCAGTTTTTTGGCAAAATGCGAGACAAAGAGGGTGCGCTGGAGATGTTGATCGCCAATGGCCTTGATCAACTCCTGCAGCTCGGTAACGATCTTGGCCTTGCCGGCCACGCTTGAGCCATGTTGGGCGACAAGCCTGTCAAAAACGAACTCCGGCAGCGGCATGGCGGTCTCAAGGTGTTTGCTCAAGCCCTCCCGGCCAAACTCCCGGACAAAGGTGTCCGGGTCATGGGCTTCGGGCAGCACGGCGATTCTGGCCGTGACCTGTTCGCTCAGGAAAAGCGGGACCGAGCGCATGGCGGCCTTGAGCCCTGCCTGGTCCCCGTCAAAAAGAAGAATCACCTCATCGGTGTAGCCTTTAAGCGAGCGGACATGGGGTTGGGTCAGGGCAGTGCCCAGGGGGGCGACCACATTGCGCACCCCATGCACGGCCAGGGAGAGCAGGTCGAAGTTGCCTTCAACCACCAGGCAGTTTTTGGCCTGGCGAATGTGTTCCCGGTTTTGATACAGGCCGAACAGGGTCCGGCTTTTGTCAAAAACCGGGGATTCCGGCGAGTTCATGTACTTGGGTTGGCCGTCGTCCAGGATGCGGCCGCCAAAGGCGATGACCCTGCCGGTCAGCCCGACGATGGGAAACATGACCCGGTTGCGGAAACGGTCATAAAAGCCGGATTTATCCCGGGGCACGATCAACCCCGCCTCCTTGGCCGCTTCGACGGCGATCTTCTCTTTGGCCAGGGCGGTGACCAGGAAATTCCAGCTGTCCGGGGCAAATCCCAGGCGGAATTCCCGGGTGATTTCCTCCGGAATGCCCCGTTTGGCAAGATATTCACGGGCTTTTTGCGCGCCCGGATCGGAAAGCAGAAGCTGATGGAAGAGTTCGGCCGCTTTTTCGTTGGCGGTGTGCAGCGCCTCACGCTTTTGGGCTTTTTCCAGCTCCTGCGGATTAAGCGGCTTTTCCGGCAGGGGGATCTGGTATTTGCGGGCCAGCTCTTTCAGCGCCTCGGCAAAGCTCAGGCGGTGAAAATTCATCATGAAGCTGAACACATCCCCCCCCTCGCCGCAACCAAAGCAGTGGTATGTCTTGCGCTCGGGATTGACGGTGAAGGAAGGCGTTTTTTCGGAATGAAAGGGGCAGAGCCCCTTGAGGTTGGCGCCGGCGCGCTTGAGGGAGACGTGCTCGCCGATGATTTCGGCGATGTCCGCGGCGTCCTTGATGAGCTGGACTGTATCTTCACCCTGATATACAGCCATACCGTCAAAAAGACCTCTTGAGCAAAAGGAAAGATGCGCGCCCCGCAACAACTGTTGTATAATACCCAACTTTCTTAGTAATCCATCTGAGGGGGGTGTCAAGGAAAAAACGTAGAAAAGTCAACTTTTTAGGGTGTTTTTCGCGTAAAGATTTTATTAAATAATTAAACTGTTGAAGATTTTTTCCGGTTCGCGGTCGTTTTTTTCAGGAGAAACAGTTTCATGAAGAACCGTTATGATGAAAAAGAGGCCCAGGCCTTTGTCGGGGCCTATCCCCGGTGCCCGCCGGAACTTGCCATCAGGGTCTATACCTCGCGGCTTTTGGGCGCGGAAGAAGATCTTGTTTTGCATGGCGGCGGCAATACCTCGGTGAAGGGCGTCATCACCAACCTGGTCGGTGAAGCGCAGGAAATCCTCTACATCAAGGGCAGCGGCTGGGATCTGGGGGTCATCGCGCCCCGGGGTTTTCCCGGTCTTGATCTGGCCTATCTCCGCAAGCTGCGCTTGGTTCAGAATTTAACGGATGCGGAGATGGTCAACCAGTTCCGCACCCATCTCCTTGACGCCGGTTCGCCCAACCCCTCCATCGAAACCCTGGTGCATGCCTTTCTGCCGCAGAGGTTCATTGATCATACCCATGCCGACGCCATTGTCACCCTGACCAACCGGGAAGACGCGGAAAAGCATCTGCACGGGGCCCTGGGCGAAAATATCGGCATCCTGCCCTTTATCATGCCGGGGCTGCCCCTGGCCCGCGCCATGGCCGAACTCTATGAAAAAAGGCCGGGAATCGACTGCATCATTCTGAAAAATCACGGCATCTTCACCTTTGGCGATGACGCGAAAACCTCCTATGACCGAATGATCGACTGTGTGAGCCGGGCCGAGGTGTATCTTGCCGGGCGCGGCACCGGGATAACCGCAAGCGGCGCCATTGACCCTGGGGCGGTGCAACCTTCGGTGGTGCTGCCCATCCTGCGCGGCGCTTTGAGTTTTGTCGAGGAATCGGGGCGCCGCCGCACCATGCAGCTGGCTGTCCGGCAGAATAAGGAAATCCTGGCTGCCCTCGCCCGGCCGGATGCCAAGGAACTTTTCATCAGCGGGGTGCTTACCCCGGATCATGTGATCAGGGCCAAGAATTACCCCCTGTGGCTTGAGGCGGCGGGGCTGGACGAGGAAGAGACCCTGGCCGCGGTGCAAAGCGGTCTTGCCCGGTACCAGGAGGAGTATGACCTGTACTTCGCAACCCAGGTGGCGGCAAAAAAGGTCAGCCGCACCAAGCTTGATTCCCTGCCCCGGGTTGTGCTGGTGCCGGAGCTGGGGGTGGTCGCGGCAGGATTCAGCGAGAAGGATGCCGGGATTGCCGCGGATATCGCCGAACACACCATCGCGGCCAAGCTGCGCGGCGCGGCGCTGGGTCCGTATCGCGAGCTTGCGCCGGACTTTATTTTCGACATGGAATACTGGTCCCTGGAGCAGGCCAAGCTGGGCAAGACAAAGCCCAAGCCCCTTGAGGGCAGGGCCGCGCTGGTGACCGGCGGGGGCGGGGCCATTGCCATGGGCATCGGCCGCAAGCTCTTGGAGGCCGGGGCCAGGGTTTTCATGACCGACATCAATCAGGAACGGCTGGAAATCGTCTGCCATAACCTGGCCGACACCTTCGGCAGCCGGCTGGTTTCCCCGCTGCTCATGGATGTGACCAGCGAAGAATCGGTGCGGGTCGGCATGGAGCAACTGGTCATGCAGTGCGGCGGCCTGGATATCCTGGTGCCCAACGCCGGCATTGCCCACGTGGCAAAGCTTGTTGATCTCAGCGAACCGGCCTTCAGGCAGGTGATGGATGTCAACTGCATGGGGGTGTTTCAGGTGATCAAGGGCGCGATTCCGATTTTCAAGCGCCAGGGGACCGGCGGCTCCATCGTGATCAACAGCTCGAAAAATGTCTTCGCCCCTGGCGCAGCCTTTGGCGCCTACAGCGCCTCCAAGGCCGGGGCGCACCAGCTGGGCAAGATTGCCGCCTTGGAGCTGGCCGAGTTCGGCGTGCGGGTGAACATGATCAATGCCGATGCGATTTTCGATGACACCGGGGTTTCCTCGGGCCTCTGGGATGTGGTGGGACCCGAACGGATGCGCTCCCGCAACCTCGACCCGGAAGGGCTCAAGGATTATTACCGCCAGCGCAATCTCCTGAAAACCACGGTGCATGCCGACCATGTCGGCAACGCGGTGGTTTTTTTCGCCAGCGAGCAGACCCCCACCACCGGCGCCACTTTGCCGGTGGATGGCGGGATCATGGCCGCCTTCCCGCGCTAAAAGGAAAGACAGGGCTGGAAATGGTTGTCCCCTTGGTGTATGTTTGCCCAAGATACGAGTAAAAATGAAGACTCAAGGAGGCGGTTTCCCGTGGCGGAAATAAAAAGTACCATGGAGATGGTGTTGGAGCGGGCGGCCCGGATGGCTGCCGGGGCGGAGGAAACCAATTATCTCGCAGATGAGCAGCTCAAGGAAGGCATGCGTCTTGGCGCCGCCTATATGCGGGGGGAACCGGGCCTGGGAGAAAAGCTTGCCGCTTTGCCGTCTACGGAGTTAGGGCCGATGCGGAAAGGGGCGGTGCAGGCCCTGTTGCGCAATATTTTCCTGGCCCGCGAACCGGAAAAGCAGGCGTTGGCCGAAAAAGCCATGCACGGCCTGGTTGAAATCGGGCAGGGCGATGGAGAGCTGCTCAAGATCCTGGCTGAAATGAAAAAGATTCTCGATGGCTACCGGCAGCATGGCGAGCAGCTCAAAACACAGCTTGAAGCCCAGTTCAGCCAGCAGATGGCGATGATGGAGCAGAATCTGGCCAAGCAGACCGGCATGGCCATGAAGTTGCAACCAGCCCAGCACCCCAAGTTTCAGGAGGAATGGGCCCGTATTCAAGGCCAGCTTAACGAGCAGTACGGCCAGGCCCTGCAACAGCTGAAGGATTTGGTCGAACACCATCTGGTCATGGAGGTTGCCCCGTAACCAAGGGGTGGCCGGTTCAGGAAAGGAGAAAGGCGTGGAAGCAGAAATCTGGCTCGACGTGGAAGAGGCGGACCCCAAGGATCTGCCCGAGGTTGAAAAAAGATTCAGAGACTGGTACGCCGCCGGGGCGGAAGCGCGCTACAACAAGCCGTGCTTTGCCTTCCTCACGGTGCTGGACAAACCGTACCGCTACCAGGTGGATTTCGGGCAGGCCGACCTCACCCAGTCCATTCAGGGGCTGCATGGCAAGCTCTTTCGCTTCGGGGTCAAGGTTTTTGTCCATTTCATGCATTGAGCCCATGCCGAGGCTGGGCGCCCTTGAGCGGATCAGGCGCAGCCTCAAACGGCGCCAGCTTGACGGTATCCTGGTGACCCAGCCGGAAAACCGGAGGTATCTGAGCGGCTATACGGCCAGGGATCACTCGATCAACGAAAGCGCCGGCGTCCTGCTTATCCCCTGCAAGGGCGAGCCCTACCTGCTCACCGACTCCCGGTTTGACCTGCAGGCGGAACAGGAGGCCACGGGTTTTCGGGTCAAGCTCTATCCCCGTGGCTTGTTTCCCCTGTTGCGCCTGCTGCTCAAGAAGCTTCGCATCAAACGGCTGGCCTTTGAGAGCCATTATTTCCTCCATTCCACCTCCCTGACCCTGGTAAAGCTGGCGGACGCCCTCAAGGTGGAGCTGGCGCCGCTCACCGGTGTTATCGAGGAGTTGAGGCTGGAAAAAGACGCGGCTGAGCTGGCCCGAATCGAACGGGCGGTTCTTCTTAACGAAGCGGTGTTTCAGGAGATCTACCCCACCCTGCACCCTGGCCAGACCGAAAAAGAGGTGGCCCACGCCATCGAAAACATCATGCGGCTTAAGGGCGCGGAGCGGCCGAGTTTCGAGACCATCGTCGCTTCCGGCCCCAACGCGGCCCTGCCCCATGCGGAACCCTCCGGCCGGCCGCTGGCTGCGGGGGAAACCATTGTCATCGACATGGGCTTGGTTCTGGACGGCTACTGTTCGGACATGACCCGCACCGTGGTGCTGGGGACGCCGGACGCCAAAACGGTTGCGCTGTTCCGCTTGGTGCGCAAGGCACAGCTGGCCGGGCTGGGTAGCCTGCGGGCCGGGATAAGCGGCACGGCGGTGGACAAGATCGCCCGTGGGGTGATCGAGCGGGCGGGCTTGGGCGAGCGGTTCGGCCACGGCCTGGGGCACGGGGTGGGCCTCAATGTCCACGAAGGCCCCTCGCTCAACTACCGGAACCGCAAGCCCCTTGGAGCCGGGATGGTGGTCACGGTGGAGCCGGGGGTGTATATTCCGGGCTGGGGCGGAATCCGGTTGGAAAACATGGCCGTGGTTGAAAAAGAGGGGTGCAGGGTGCTGAATCGGGACACCACCTTTCTGGATCTTTAAGAGCAGTATCTTTTTATTATTTCCAGGAAATTAATCATGCGAAACGATCAACGGGCCGCGGATGCGCTGCGGCCCATCACTATTGAAAAGGGCTTCCAGCCCCAGGCCTATGCCTCGCTGCTCATAACCATGGGCGGCACCCAGGTTGCCTGCGCCGTCACCCTGGAGGCCAGTGTTCCTCCATTTTTAAGGGGAACCGGTCAGGGCTGGATCACGGCGGAGTACGGCATGCTGCCCTGCTCGACCAACAGCCGCATGGCTCGTGAGGCGGCCAAGGGCAGATCCGGCCGCACCTTCGAGATTCAGCGGCTTCTGGGCCGCTCGCTGCGGACCATGGTTGATCTTGCTCGTTTGGGCGAAGTGACCCTCCGGGTGGACTGCGACGTGCTCAAGGCCGATGGCGGCACCCGGACCGCCTCGATCACCGGCGCGGCCATTGCCATGCGGGATGCGCTTGAGCGCATGCACCGGGAGGGGGTTCTGGCCATCGCGCCGGAGATTCTGCCGGTGGCGGCGATCAGCGCGGGCATAGTTGAAGGCCAAGCCATGCTTGATCTCAATTACGCCGAGGATTCCAAGGCCGAGGTGGATGCGAATTTTGTCATGACCGGCGATGGCCGCTGGGTGGAGACCCAATGCACCGCCGAAGGCAAGCCCTTCTGGCCAGAGGATTTCGGCCGGATGGCGGTCCTGGCCCGCAAGGGCATCGACGAGTTGTTCACCCTATGGACCCTGTGATGACCTCGCCCTTTACCCTGCACGGTAAAGCCAGTGACTGCGCAGCCCGCCGCGGCGAGGTGCGTACCCTGCATGGCACGGTGCAGACCCCGGTTTTCATGCCGGTGGGCACCCAGGGTACGGTCAAGGGCGTGACCCCGGAAAACCTCAAAGAGCTGGGCGCCCAGATCATCCTCGGCAACACCTACCATCTCTACATCCGGCCCGGCCACGAGCTGATCCGCAGCTTCGGCGGCCTGCATAAATTTATGAATTGGGACCGGCCCATCCTTACCGACAGCGGCGGTTTTCAGATCTTCAGCCTCAAGGATCTCACCAAGATCACCGAAAAAGGCGCTGCCTTCAAATCCCATCTCGACGGCAGCAATCTTTTTTTGAGCCCGGAGGATGCCGTGGCCGTGCAGGAGGCCCTGGGTTCGGACATCATGATGTGTCTGGACACCTGCATCCCTTACCCGGCCACCCGCGAGGAGGCCATTGAGTCCACCGACCTTACCTGCCGCTGGGCCAAACGTTCCCGCGCTGCCCATAAAGAACGGGGGCAGCTGTTGTTCGGCATCATCCAGGGCGGCATGTATCCCGACCTGCGGACCAGGGCGGTGGAAGAGCTGGTGGAGATCGGCTTTGACGGCTATGCCCTTGGGGGCCTGAGCGTGGGTGAACCCGCCGAACTGATGATGGAGATCACCGAACAGATCGCGGCCCTGATGCCCGGTGATTATCCCCGTTACCTCATGGGGGTCGGGACCCCGGAAAATCTGGTGGAGGCGGTCTATCGCGGCATCGACATGTTCGACTGCGTCATGCCCACGCGGAATGCCAGAAACGGAATGCTCTTTACTTCAAGCGGCAGGCTTGTTATAAAAAACGCTCGCCATCAGGATGACCAGCACCCCGTGGATGAGGAGTGCGACTGCTACACCTGCCGGAATTATTCCCGCGCCTATCTGCGGCATCTGTTCATGGCCAGGGAGATTCTTTCCTCGCAGTTGAACACCATCCACAACCTGCATTATTATGTGGGGCTCATGGCCCGGATTCGCAAGGCCATTAAAGAAGATCGTTTCAGCCAGTTCCGGCAGGAGTTTTATGCCAAGCGGACGGTGGAGTAATTAAGGGTGCAGGCAGCTTTCGGCCTGCCTGGAAAATTAGGGGCTGTTACGAAATAACCATGGCCGTCGACAGCAGCGGAAGCAGCGTTGCTTTGTTATGGCCCCTTTACCAGTTACGCATTATACTGTTACAGTAGTTTTAAACAACGGCTTAATTTGAATCGGAGGGGAATTATTATGGTTGGTGTAGCGTATGCCGCAGACGCTGTGGCTGGTGCGGGCGGACCGCAGGGCTTGATGAGCTTTTTGCCGCTTATTTTGATCTTTGTCGTGTTCTACTTTCTTCTGATCCGCCCCCAGCAGAAAAAGGCCAAGGAGCATCAGGAATTTATCACCAATCTCAAGAAGGGCGACGAGGTTCTCACCAGTGGCGGCCTTCAGGGCAAGATCACCGGGTTGACCGACCGGGTGGCGACCCTTGAGATTGCCGAGAATGTGCGGGTGAAGATCGCCCGCTCCTATATCCTGGGCTCGGTGGCGGGCATGGAAGGCGGAGATAAAAAAGACGGCGCGGCTTGCGCCATCGGCGGCGGTGGCAAGGGGTGTTGAGGTTGAGCTAGTCTTTCACCGGGAGTGAAGCAAAATTAAGATTTTTGGCCTGCCTGGGTTTCCAGGTAGGCCTTTTTTTTGGTTAGGCTTTCTGTTCGCCATCGTTAAATTTTTTCCTTATGCGAACAAATTCAGCGTCGGATATTCCAGGACAGTCTTTGCCATGGTCTGGATCGATAATTCGTAACTGCGGATGGATAGATTCGATTCGATGATGCGGTCCTACAAGTGGCCCATTTCGCAGATTGAGGTAGGCTGAAAATACCAACTCCAACCATTCCCTGCCGGTGGCCGAGAACTTGCTGGCCCAGAACTTTGTGGCCGATGCTCCCAATCGGGTTTGGCTTACGGACATCACCTATATCCCCACCGATGAAGGGTGGCTTTATCTGGCCGGGCACAAAGATATCTGTACCTCTGAAATTGTCGGCTACGCAATGAGCAACAGGATGACCAAGAATCTGGTAAGCCAGTCTCTAAGATGGCAAGAGAAAAATCGCTATCCCGTGATATTTTTTTCATGTATTTTCAATGCAATATCCTTACCGGACAATGCTGGTTGTAACTGATTGAATTTACGTTGAGCAAAAACTAAAAATCAGACATTTTTTCTGCAAAAAATCATTTTTCAACAACCTGCTAGGGATTACCCAGGATGGCCTTGCAAAAGCGATGATGGTAAGCCGGAAGACGGTTAATGAGCTGTGCAACAACAAGCGGGCAATCACGGTCGATACGGCTTTGATTCTGGCAAAGGTCTTCGGGAATACCGCTGATTTTTGGCTGAACCTGCAAAAAAGAAACTATATCTGGAACGCAATGCACTCCCCAAAGCGTAAAGCAAGGATAGACCGTGTTCGGCCAATCCAGGCCCATGCTCATTGAAGAAATATTTCTTTATGGGTTCGTTTCTTCTCCTTCTGGAGTATGCTAGGCGTTGTGCGAACGTTTAGCGTCTTTGGTCAAGGACGCAGCCGATTGGTACACCTGCAAAGCGTCCTGGTCGTTCATCTGCAAGTACCGTTGAATAGGCTTTATCACTATTTTTTCCTTGAAGGCATCCCGGAAGGGACGCTGGCCAATTTTGTCTCCACTGTTTCCGACCGACTCACTTTGTTGGTGCTGTACCGCTTTGTATCCTCCTTTTTAAAGTGTTAAAAAGAGAATTCTCCTCTTGACAGTGTTACTTCTTTTCGCGCATTATAATAGCATTGTGTGCCGTGGCATGGGTCACGGTGGCAACCCAAAATACAGTTAGGAGAATACCATGAAGAAAGTACTGTCCGCCCTTGTTGCAGGTATCGCAGCCATTTCCTTTGTTGCGGTGGTCAGCGCCGCTGAACCTGAAACAGCCGCCACGACTGATTCCGCCGTGACTGCAGCACCCGCAGCAGCTGCACCGACGGCAAAGCATCATGCCAAGAAAGCCAAGAAAGCCAAAAAAGCAAAGAAAGCAAAGAAGGCAAAGAAGGCTGCTGAGCCTGCTGCTGAGCCCGCTGCTGCACCGGCCAACTAATTCGTTCCGTTCTCCTTGTTGTATAGAACGTTAAAAAGCCGCATCTTCAAGATGCGGCTTTTTTTTGCCAACGGTGCTAAAATTTCCAGGTGACTCCCGCAAGCGCTGTGTAGTCAGTCTCGGAACCTGTAAGTCCGTATTTGAGTCCGCAATCGAGATCAAGCCCTTCAGACAGTGAGTAGATCAAGCCGCCAAGGAGAAAGGCAGGATCGGCATCGGCGAGTTTGTCCGGGTTGCGCTCAACGCCTATATTTGCGACGGCGGTGAGATGTTCGGCTACGGCAACAGTGGAAGCAAAAGAGGCATGCCAGAGGTCCTTTTCGTCCCCTAGAGTGTTTTCATTTCTGATATAGCCGAGGTTCAGATGGAAGGCCCACGGGGCAAGCTCCTTGGAGGTGATGAAGAAAAGTCTGTAGGTTGCTTTGCCGGAGCCCAAGCCTTTGTCATCATCCCCGATGGGCAGGGTGAGCCCGGGCTTGATGGCAAGACTGAAATCGTCATGTTCATAGAACCGCAATTTTACATCAATGGAGGTGTCGGAGATGCCGCTTTCGGTCGTGGTGGTGTCGGCTCCTTCATTTTTGAGATGCTGAAAGGGGAGGCCGAAAACCAGGTCCACCGCCTCAGTGAGGCCATAGGTGAAGAATGCCGCGCCCTCTGATTCGGTGGAGATGCCACTGGCTTCCTTGTCATGGCCATACTGTCCATTCACCTCTAATTGGGCCTTGCCCAGACCCACGGTGCCGGCGTCATCCGTAATCAGGGGGTGGGCGGCAAAAGCGGCAGCCGAGCAGGAAAAGGCGCCGAAGAACACAGTAGTAATGACCGACAGGCGGTGAATGTGGGATACAGCAGATGCGGGAAGGGAATTCATTCGTTTCTCCAGTGTTACATTAATAAATAACGTGTTACTTGAGAGTTTACCGGGTGTTTTCCCAAAAAGCAAAACAAATTTCCACTGCTGATGTTTATCGCGCTGCCTGGCGGTCTTTCCGGGACAAAAGGCGGATCAGTTCCGTGCCGTGATCCTCATAGGCCGCGTGAATGAGCTCCTTGAGCGCGGGCCGGATACTGGCCAGATAGGGCAGTGGCGGGATAACCGGCAGGTAGTGTTCCGGCGGCAGTTGCGGATCGATACGCATTTTTGCTTCCATGCTCTGAGCCATCCCCTTTTCCATTCCCCCCTCCATACTGCCCACTTTGTTTGGATCGCCCAGGCTTTTGAGAAAATCCATGATGGAGCCCAGATCGTTCTTCCGGTAAAAGGTCTCGATTTCTTCGTTGATTTCCTTTCGGTATTTGTTGAGTTCGTCAAATTTTGTCCGGTATTCGGCAACATGGACCTCAAGGCGCCCGTAGCAATCGAATACCATGTTTTTAAAGCGACCGGCATGGGTAAGCCCGTGGATGCGCACCCCGGAAAAAACCCTTTGCCGGATAGTGGCTGATTGTATCAGGTAGGGGTCGTAGAACAGATTTTCCGGCAGGCCGGTAAGCGTTAAAAAACGGTGGATAAGATCTGCGTCTTGAAGAATGATGTAGATGCGGATCAGATCAAAACTGATCCGTTTTTCCAGGATAAAAGAATATTGTCGCGTCCTTTCAACAAAATCGAGTTTGTCATCCTCGATGAGTTTTCTAAAGCCGAAATAACGGTCGGCAATCTCCTTTTTTATCTCATAGGCAAGCACTTCGTGGATGTCCGGGCTCATTCAACGCACTCCTTTTTGGGGTCTGTCTGCAATGGCGCGGTCTGGGCTGGGTGTTGTCCTGCAAGCAAGTGTAGCATAGAGGGTGGTGGCGTTCAGGCAACAATTTTTCAGCCCAGGATCAGCCCCTGGGCAAAGGCGATCAGGGGGTCCATGATCTTTGGGATGATGCCGGTGTAAAACAGGGCCAGCAGGATGAAAAAGCCGAGGGGCTCCAGCTTGCCGTAGATCCTGGCTAGATTAGGGGGCAGAAGGTTGCGGAGCACCTGGCTGCCGTCCAGGGGCGGGATGGGAATCAGGTTGAAGACGGCCAGCATCACGTTGATCCAGACGCTGGCGGCGATCATCTGGATAAGCGGCCAGAAGATGGACATGGGCAGCACATTTGCGACTGGGATCAGCAGCCGGGCACCAAGGCCGCTGGCCACAGCCAGCAGCAGGTTCGCGGAAATCCCGGCCAGCGAGACCCAGACCATGCCCTGCCGCGGATTTTTAAAATAGCGGGCATCCACAGGCACCGGTTTGGCCCAGCCGATCTTCATGATCAGAAAGGCCAGCACCCCGAGGGGATCAAGATGGCGCAGCGGGTTCAGGCTGAGCCTCCCCAAGCGTTGGGCCGTGGGGTCGCCAAGCTTGTAGGCAACGAAGCCGTGGGCAAACTCGTGGAGCGTGAGGGCCAGCAAAAACGGGGGGGCAAGGATGGCAATTTCCTGAATGAGTTTAGGGATGTCCATGGTCGGCGGCCTGATTTTTTTGATCCGGAAGAGGATAGTGTTCCTTGATGAAGGCGGTTTCCGTGGCCCGGTCATGCGCCAGGCCATCCAGCCGTGCGTCGAGCAACCGGCGCAGGATGGTACCATAGAGCGGGCCAGCCCGATAGCCCATTTCTGCCAGGTCGTTGCCGTTGGTTTCCGGCCGCAGGTGGCTCCACTCCGTAACATGGAGGGAAATGGCTTTTTTGCAGGCTTTCTTCTTCATGAGCCCCATGAGATGCAGGAGCCCCTCCGGGGAAAGGTCTTTAAGCAGGTGATAGAGCCCGCTGGGGCGTTCGGGCATGGCGCGTTTCATGAGCTGAGCAATCCGGGCAACGGCGCTTTTTTCCCGCAGGATAAACTGCCTGTGGCGCGGCGGCACTTCGAAGCGTTCGCAAAAGGCAGCCGCCTCTTGGGCGGAAAGGCTGGTCATGAGGGCGAGCAGATAGACGAGCCACTGGCGGCATGGTTGGTCCAGGTAGAGGAGCCGGTGCCAGGCCAGGGCCTGCCGGGTTTGATCCAGAACCGTGGTGAGCTTGGGGTCGATGCGGAGGGTGGGGTGGAGGAATCTGAGCAGCCCCAGGTCTGCCATGCGGCTTATGGCCGGGATGGGATTCTCCTCGGAGAGGATGCTGGTGAGTTCGTTGAAAAAACGATGGCCGAAGAAGCGGTCGAAAAGCTCCATCTTTACCGCGTTTTTAATGAGCTTTTCCGTGTGCTTGCCGATCTTGAAGCCCATGCGCTGTTCGAAACGGATGGCGCGGAAGATTCGGGTCGGGTCTTCCACAAAGCTTAAGTTGTGCAGGATTCTGATCTGCCGGTCTTTCAGGTCGTTCTGGCAGTTGAAGAAGTCAACCAGGGTGCCGAAGGTGTCCGGGTTGAGGTGGATGGCCATGGCATTGATGGTGAAATCGCGGCGGTAGAGATCGAGCTTGATGGAGCTCAGCTCCACGGTGGGCATGGCGGCCGGATATTCATAGTATTCCAGCCGGGCGGTGGCGATGTCGATCTTGAAGCCGTCGGGCAGTTTTACCACGGCGGTGCCGAACTTTTCATGGGTGCGCACCCTGCCGTCCAGTTTTTTAACGAGTTTTTTGGCATAGGCCAACCCATCGCCCTCGATGACCACATCAAGATCGAGGTTTTTGATGTGCAGCAGCAGGTCGCGGACAAAACCGCCCACCGCATAGGCGTGGCAGCCGGTTTCCTGCGCCACCTCGCCCAGGGTTTGCAAAAGAAGGATGATCTCGCGGTTCAAGACCTCCGCCATCAGGCTGGTCAGGTTGCGGTTGCGGGCCGTGGAGGGTTGGTCGGTCTCGGCCAGCAGACGGCGCGGGATGTGGGCCGGATCGCTGACCAGCAGGTGGAGAAGGTCGGTGCGGGTAATGACCCCCAAGACCTTGCCCTCTTCCGCCACCGGGATAAAGCGCTGGCGGTGTTCGATGATGAGCTCCTGGATATCGGCCAGGGTGGCGGTGGGGGGCAGGGTGGCGAAATCGGTGGTCATGTAGTCGTTTACCGGGGAGTCCCCCAAGCCTAGATGAATAGATTTGCCCACCACCAGACGGGAGATGAGGCCGATTGCCTCATGCTGTGCATTGACGATGAGCAGCACCGTGATGTTGTAGCGGTTGAGCAGCTCGTCCGCCCCGTTGATCGTCAGGGTCGGCGGGCCGGAGATCACCGGCGAGGACATGAGCTCCCTGGCCAACCGTTGCGGGCGGACATGCTTGTGCAGCAGCTGGATCAACCGTTCTTCCGCCTCGATGAGGGTGAGATCCTTGATGGTGGCGGAGGCGGCCGAGGCATGGCCGCCTCCGCCGAAATCACGGGCAATGGCGCCGACATTCACCTCCGGGATCCGGCTGCGGGCAATGAGATGGGTTCGCCCTGCCATGTGGGTCAGGGCGAACAGGGTGTCCAGGTTTTCCATCACCATGAAGCGCCGGACAATGACGGAAAATTCATCAACATATTCGGGCAGTTCTATTTTGGCCACCACCAGGTCAAGGCCGTGGATGGTGTAGGTGGTGGCGGATTTGATCAGGGCATGGAGCAGGGTGACTTGCTGGCTGGTGAGCTCCTGGGCAATGAACTGGGAGATGGCGTTGAGGTTTGCCCCCTGACCAAGCAACCAGGCCGCGGCTTCCAGATCTTCCGGGCTGGTGGTGTCAAAGGCGAAGGAGCCGGTGTCCTCGTAGATGGCCATGGCCATGAGGGTGGCTTCTTCTTGGGTGAGCCGGATACCCTTATCCCGGAGGAGGTGGACAAAGATGGTGGTGGTGGAGCCAACCAGCCGGACCTCTTCCACCGAGCCGTGCAGGTCGCCGGGGGTGTCGGGATGGTGGTCGTAGAGGTGGATGTCCAGGCCGGGGTTGTTCAGGCATTGGCTGAAGTCGCCAATGCGCGAACCCTGGCGGGTGTCCACCACGATGAGCCGTCGGATCTGGTCCTGGGGGATGTTTTTCAGTCGCTGGAAGGTGTAGTGGTACTGCACCGATTGGGCGAGGAAATCCCGCAGATTTTTTTCCTGGGAGCCGGAAAAGGCGAGCACCGCCTCGGGGTAGAGCTTGTGCGCGGCGATCATGGAGGCCAGCCCGTCAAAATCGGCGTTTACATGGGTGGTGATGACTTCCATATCGGGTAAGCCCTCTGTTGCCTAAGGCAAACATGCGCGGGGAAAAAATACGGGGAGAGATGCCATGCCCGCAGGGCAAGCTCTTGGAATGATTATAGACGATCATTCCGGGCGAGCAATGAGATTTAGGAGCCGTTACGAAATCATGAGTACCTTGCCCATTTCGTTACGGCTCCTTACGCCGTTAGCACTGCTGCCGATTACGACGGCTCAGCCCCGGGGGTGGAATTTCTGGTGGGCGGACTTGAGACGGTTGCTGTCCACATGGGTGTAAATCTGGGTGGTGGCGATGTCGGCATGGCCCAGCATCATCTGCACGGAGCGGAGGTCCGCGCCATGTGCCAGCAGGTGGGTGGCAAAGGAATGGCGGAGCACATGGGGGCTGATTTTCTTGGTGATCCCCGCCAACCGTGCGCTTTGCTGGACGATCTGCCAAAAGCGCAGACGGGTCATACCCTTGCCGTGTCCGGTGACGAAGAGGAGATCGCTCGCCTTTTTTTTGAGGATTCGAGGGCGTGCATCCGTGGTGTAGAGTTTGAGGTATTCGCGGGCCGCCTCGCCAAAGGGGATAAGCCGTTCCTTGGAGCCTTTGCCGAAAACCCGGATATAGCCGCCCATGAGATTGACCCCGGCCAGGGGCAGATTGACCAGCTCCGAGACCCGCATGCCGGTGGCGTAAAGCAGGTGCAGCATGGCGTTATTGCGCAGGGCCAGGGAATTATCATTGGCTGGGGGGGCAAGGAGCCGGTTCACCTCGGGGATGGTGAGCACCTTGGGGAGCGGGTGGCCCGGTTTGGGCAGATCCAGGATGGCGCAGGGGTCGGTGTCGAGGCATTTTTCCGCCAGGAGAAATTTGAAAAAAGCGCGCAACGAAGAGATCCGGCGGGCATTGCTCCGGTTGGAGATGCCTTTGGTCTGGCAATGGCTTAGATAGGCGCGGATATGGCCGACGTCAATCTCGGCCAGCTGGGTGAGGCGGCGAGGGCGAAGATAATCAAGAAAGGAGGCAAGATCAGCCTGATAGGCCAGGATGGTATTGGCGGCCAGGCGGCGTTCCAGGGTGAGGTACTGGAGGAACTGGTCGAGAAAAGGCTCGGAAAAAAGAAACGCTCCGCCGGATGGAGGGATTGAAGACGGCGGCTGAGGCCGGACCCGGTCGGAGCGTGGGGGATTATCGGCAGGTTTTCCTCGTTTGCTGTTCATCTATCCAGCGAGGAAGAGCGGCATGTTAGTCGCGCTCGGTGCGCATCATCAGCTTGCGGAGTTTGCGTTTGGACTCGGCCTGCTTGCGACGGCGTTTGGCGCTGGGCTTTTCGTAGTACTCGCGGCGCTTGAGTTCTTTTTTCATCCCATCGAGCTGCATTTTTTTCTTGAGCAGCCGGATCGCCTGTTCGATATCCCCTCTTACTTCTATTTCAATCATGATTTCTCCAGTATGCGGGTTGCAACGTCACGGTTCAGAATTTTTTAGGCAACGCCTGTTTCAGAACAAGTTGAAATGGCGCAGATTTTTAGGAGCCGTTACGAAATAATCTCTGCCTTGCCGATCATTTCGGTACGGCTCCTTATGCCGTTTTTGCCATCCGGTGTATCGATAGTATCTTAACTTCAACGGCTTAAAAAGAAACCGTTTATATAGCCGATCGGGGCTCTGATTGTCAAATATTTTTTTCCGGCGCACTCTGGGGAGGAAAGATCTTGCCCGGATTGAGAATGTTGAGCGGGTCAAAGAGGTTTTTGATCTGGCGCATGAGCGCAAGGGTCGGCGGGTCAAGCTCCATGTCCAGATACGGTGCCTTGGTCAGGCCAACGCCGTGTTCGCCGGACAGGGTGCCGCCCAACCGCAGCACCTCCTCAAAAAGAAGCTGCTTGGCGGTATTGGCCTGGCGGACCTCCTGGGGGACATTCCTGTCGAGCATGATATTGACATGAATATTGCCGTCTCCGGCGTGGCCGAAGGTGAAGATGACCACCCCGAGATCCCGGCTCAAGGCCTCGGTGCAGGAGACCAGTTGCGGCAACCGGCTGCGGGGAACCACCACGTCTTCGCTCATCTTATGGGGCTTGAGGCTGAAGGCCGCAGGGGAGATGGCGCGGCGGGCGGCCCAGAGCTGCTGGGCCTCGGCCGGGCTGGCGGCGGTGCGGCTCTGGACGATCCCCGGCTGGGTCTGTAAAAATTCCGTCAGCCGCTCGGTGGCAAGGGGCACGGTGTCCTTATGTCCGTCAAGCTCGATCAGGAGAAGGGCTCCGGCCTCTTCCGGCAAGGGGAAGGGCAGTTTGTCCCGGACAATGGCCAGGGCGGTTCGATCCATGTATTCCAGGGTGCAGGGGGTATGGTGGGCGAGAATGGTTGCCACCAGGCCGGTTGCCTCGGCCATGGTGCGACAAAGAACCAGCAGGGTGGAGCGTGCCTCCGGGGCGGGGAGGAGCTTGACCGTGATCCTGGTGATGACGGCCAGGGTTCCTTCGGAGCCCACCAGCAACCGGGTCAGATCGTAGCCCACCACCCCTTTTGCGGTTCTGACCCCGGTATGGATGAGGCTCCCATCGGGCAGCACCGCTTCCAGGCCAAGAACATAGTCGCGGGTCACCCCATACTTCACCGCGCTCGGTCCGCCGGCGCATTCGGCGACATTGCCGCCCATGGTGCAGAATTTCAGGCTGGCCGGGTCCGGCGGATAATAGAGGCCGAGCCGAGCCGCCTCGTTGCGCAGATCCCCGGTGATGACCCCTGGTTCGACCACTCCGATCTGGTTGTTTTGGTCGATTTCCAGGATGCGGTTGAGGCGGCTCATGACCATGACCAGGCCACCGGCAACCGGCAAGGCGCCGCCGCTCATGCCGGTACCCGCCCCCCGCGGCACCACGGGAAACGGGGTGGCGGAGGCGAGCTGCATGATGCGGCAAATTTCCTCGCTTGAGCCGGGGAAGGCCACGGCAGCGGGGGGATATTCCTGACCGGTGCCGTCATAGGCGTAGCAGGCCAGCTCTTCCGGGACTGTGGTAACCTGGTCCTGGCCGACAATTTCCCGCAGTCTCTGGATGGTGTCCTGGTTCATTTGGTGGTTTTTCCGTGTGGTAGGAGTAAAAATCCCTACAAAATAGGCAGGGAAGTTATTATAAGGATACGTACTTGGCAGACACTTCGCTGGTGCTTCGCATTGACAGCATGATTCCTTACAATTCAGTACGCAACTATTCGGGAAAAAGCTATGGAAAAGAAGATTCGATTGGCCCTTATCGCCGGGGGCAAATCCGGCGAGCGTGAGGTCTCGCTGGCCGGAGCCAAAGGGGTGGAAAAGGCGCTCAGCCGGGAAAAATATGAGGTCCGCCGCTATGACCCGGCCACGGATCTGGCCCGGCTGGCTGCGGATGGTGACAAGATTGACATGGCCTTTATCCTGCTCCATGGCCCCTTGGGCGAAGACGGCACCATGCAGGGGTTCCTCGATCTGCTTGGGATCCCCTATCAGGGAGCCGGGGTTCTTGGCTCCGCCCTGGCCATGGACAAGAATCTGGCCAAGATCCTCTACCAGCAGGCCGGGCTCACCGTGGCACCCTGGGAGATGGCGCAGCCTGACGATCAGCAAAATCCCCGCCGTCTGCTGGCGCATCTTTCCTTGCCGGTGGTCATCAAGCCCATCCGTCAGGGCTCCAGCCTGGGGATGAGCCTGGCCCGGAGCGAGGAGGAGCTGGTCCAGGGGTTGGCCAAGGCGTTTGCCTTTGACAGCGAGGTCATGGTTGAACAGTATGTGCGGGGGAGGGAGATCACCGGCGGGGTGCTGGGCAACAAGGAGCTCACCGCCCTGCCCTTGGTCGAGATTATCCCCGGCGAGGAGTACGCTTTTTTTGATTATCAGGCCAAATACCAGCCGGGCGCTTCACGGGAGGTCTGCCCGGCGGAGTTGGAGCCGGAGGTAACCGTCAGGGCTCAGGCGATCGCGCTTACCGCGCACCGGGCCTTGCAGCTCAAGGGGTACAGCCGGACGGACATGATTGTTGGTGCCGATGGCATCTATGTCCTTGAGACCAACACCATACCTGGAATGACTCCGACCAGCCTGCTGCCCCAGGCGGCCGCCGCCCATGGCTTGCCTTTTGCGGCCCTGCTTGACCGTCTGATCGAACTGGCCTTGGCGGAGAAATGAGCCTGGCACCAGATTTCTTGAAACAAATCGGACAGATTTGCTATACTTTACAAAGAGGTGCGAGAAGATCCAGGCGGAATACTTGCCGGAAAGCCGCAGTTCAAGAATGATTGCAGCAGCAGCGCGGTTGCGCTGCTGCTGACGGCGCTGGGTATTTCGGAGCGGCGTAACATCAGCGGAGAAGCTGTCTTGGGAGAATGTGTGCCGGGAAAAGCAGAATTTTCCGCCTTGATTGTCGAGGAAGACCAGGCAGCCTGCGATCTTTTGCAAAGGATCGTGGAAGCCCGGGGTTACGCCGCTGTTGTCTGCACCACCGCCGCTTCGGCCATGGAGGCCTTTGCCGCGGGATACCCCCATCTCATTCTCATGGATTGGTTGCTGCCGGACATGGACGGCCTGGAGCTCTCCAGGATGTTCCGCACCTCCGGCCGGGGAAAATACCTCACCATCCTGATGATTTCCGGCAAAGACAGCCCGGAGGATATTGCCACGGCCATCGCCGCCGGGGTGAATTACTTCATGGCCAAGCCCGTTGAAAGGAAGGTTCTCGACATCTGGCTGTCTGCTTCTTCCAAGCATGTGCAGGATTGCCTGCAACGGGAAGCGGATGACCTGGCTCTGGCTAAAACCAAGGAAGATCTGGAAGAGAACAACCTTCAGCTGGAAGCGGCTTTGGGCCGGGCCAATGCCATGGCCATGGAGGCGGAGCAGGCCTATATCGAGATCAACCAGATATTCAAGACCGTTGCCGGCGGCATTATCCTGGTGGACAAACACTGCAGTATCTTGCGCTGCAACGATGCATTTCTCAAGATGGCCGGGGTGAAACGGGAGAAACTGCATGACCGGAAGTGCTACGAGATTTTTCACTCGTGCCTGTGCAACACCGAGGAATGCCCTTTGCAGCGGATCAGAAAAGGGGAGAAGCGCATTGAAAGCGAGATAGAAAAGGAAGGTCCGGGGGGGAAGATTGTCTATTACAGTATGATTTCCACGCCGTTCAAAGGGCCGTCCGGGGATCTCCTTGGGGTTGTCGAGCATATCACCGATATCACCGAACGGGTCAAGGCTGAAAAGGCCCTGGCCGAAAGCGAACACCGCTACAAGGAGCTCAGTCTGGTTGATGAGCTGACCCGGCTTTTTAACAAGCGCTACTTCAACACGCAACTACAGCTTGAGGTGGAGCGGGCCAATCGGCATGGCCAGCCGCTTTCCCTGCTCCTTCTGGATATCGACAATTTCAAACACCATAATGACACATACGGGCATGCGGATGGCGACCGGGTTCTGGCCCGGCTGGGTCAGGTGATCGCCGAATCGCTTCGGGTCAATGACGTTCCCTGCCGCTACGGCGGGGAGGAATTTACCATCATCCTGCCGGTGACTAGCGGCGAACAGGCAACCGTGGTGGCGGAGCGGATCAGAGCACGTTTTGCCGGGGAGGTTTTCCAGCCGACTCCCCAGGAAACGGTGCGAAAAACAATAAGCATTGGCGTGACCCAATACCAGGCGGGCGAAAGCGGGCAGAGTTTGGTGGAGCGGGCCGATCAGAATATGTACGAGGCCAAGCAGAGCGGGAAGAACCGCTATGTTCTGAAGTGAAGTCCCCCAAGACGGCGTCAGTTAAGCCGTCCGCACCTCCCTCAAAATCTTTTTTCAAAATAGGGCGCAAGCACCTTGGGAATGGCAATACTGCCATCACCCTGCTGGTAGTTCTCAAAGATGGCGGCCAGGGTCCGGCCCACGGCCAGGCCGCTGCCGTTCAAGGTATGGACCAGCCTGCTTTTGCTCTGGCCCTTGGGCCGATACCTGATCCCGCCGCGCCGGGCTTGAAACTCCCCGAAATTACTGCATGAGGATATCTCCCGGTAGGTCTTCTGGGCGGGCATCCACACCTCGATGTCGTAGGTTTTGTTGGCGGAAAAGCCGAGATCCCCGCTGCAGAGCTGCACCACCCGGTAGGGCAGCTCCAGGAGCTGCAGCACCTCTTCCGCGTCCGCCAGCAGGCTTTCCAGTTCACCGCTGGAGGTTTCCGGAGTGGTGAATTTCACCAGCTCCACCTTGTCGAACTGGTGCTGGCGGATAAGCCCCCTGGTGTCCCGGCCATAGGCCCCGGCCTCGGAACGGAAGCAGGGGGTGTAGGCCGTGTACTTGATGGGCAGCTCGTGCTCGGCCAGGGTTTCGTCCCGGTGCAGGTTGGTCACCGGCACCTCGGCGGTGGGGATCAGCCACAGGTCCCAGTCCTTGATGCGGAACAGATCCGCCTCGAATTTCGGCAGCTGGCCAGTGGCGGTCATGGTCTGGGAATTGACCAGAAACGGGGGGAGGATTTCGGTGTAGCCGTGCCTCTGGGTGTGGAGATCGAGCATGAAGTTGATCAGCGCCCGTTCGAGCCGGGAAGCGAACCCCTTGAGCACGGCAAAGCGGGCCCCGGCAAGCTTGGCCGCCCGTTCAAAGTCGATGACCCCTGCCGCTTCCCCCAGCTCATGGTGTGCTTTGGCTGCAAAGGAGAATTGCGGCAGCGTGCCCCAGCGCTTGATTTCCAGGTTGTCCTTGTCGTCGGAGCCTTTGGGCACGGAATCGTCGCAGAGGTTGGGCAGGGTCATGACGATGGACTGGAGATCTTCCTCCAGGCTGACCAGACCGGTTTCGATCTCCTTGATCCGGTCTCCCACCTGCCGCATCTCGGCCATGGGGCCTTCGGCGTCACCCCCCGCCTTTTTCAGCTTGCCGATTTCCTGGGAAGCGATCTTGCGTTTGTTGCGCAGGGATTCCACCTCGGAGAGCAGGGTGCGGCGCTTTAGGTCGATGGCGGCAAAATCGTCAATGCGGGAATCGCTGATGCCGCGAAAGGCAAGCTTCTCTTTGACGAGATCCAGATTTTCCCTGATAAAACGCAATTCAAGCATGGATAACCTCTTAACTCTGTTGCCTAGTTTACAATTGTTCTGTCAGAGGGGGTTGTATCATGGCGCAGGACAGAAATCAAGAGGGTGGACGCCTGCTCAATTTTAGAGAAAATCGGGGCTGCACAGGCGAAGGGAGACATCTTCCCCGGCCAGCAGATGCTTCCGGTTTGCCGGCAGATGGATGATGGCGTTGGCCGATTCATTCTTGCCGGTGGGCCGGATGGCGAGGGTCTTGCCGTTCAGGCGGGCCACCGCGCCCTTCAGGTTGAGCAGCCCTCTTTTTTTTAAGAGGACAGGGGTGGTGAGGGTGGCGCGCACGAGTGGCGGCAAAGGGCGTCGCTGCCCCTGCATGGTGCGCAAGGCCGGGAGGACAAGTTCGTGAAACAGCAAGAAAACCGCAGGCGGCGGACCAGGCAGGGCAAAAATCGGTTTGTTCCGGTAAAGGCCGAACATGGTTGAGCGACCAGGGCGGACCGCCAGTGCCGTGTACACGGGGCGAATCCCCAGTTTGGCAAAGGCCTGGGGCAAAAGATCGTAGTTGCCCGGCCCCATGCCGCCGGTGGTGACCACCCCGTGGGACGGGCCGTGCAAGGCTTCTTGCAGGGTGGCGACAATCCGGTCGCAGTCATCGTCCACCAGCCCGAGATCGCGGGAAGTTGCCCCCGCGTTCTTGATAAGGGCGGCGAGCAGGAAACGGTTGCCGCCGATGATTTGGCCGGTTTCCGGGGTATCCAGTGTATCGAGCAATTCGCTGCCCGTGCAGATGATGGCGAGTTCCGGGCGGCCAATAACAAAGACCCGGGACAGACCGCTTTCGGCAAGGAGCGGCAGGTGCTGGCCCTGGATCTTCGCCCCTGCCCGGACAATGGTCTGGCTGGCGGCGAGGTCCGTGCCTTTGGCGCGGATGAAAAGACCGGGACGGGGCGGGCTGTCCACCAGCACCAGGTCATTTTTTCTCCGGCAGTGCTCAAAGGGGACAACCTGATTCGCCCCGGGCGGCAAGGCACCGCCGGTCATGATTGCGATGGCGGTTTTTCCGGTAAGCCGTGGCAGAGTAGTGGTGCCAGCGGCAATCTCGCCGGTTACCCGCAGGGATACCGGTTCTGCGCCCCCGGTCAGATCGCGGCTGTGGACGGCATACCCGTCCATGGCGGAACGGGCAAAGTCCGGGACTGCGCGGTCGGCCTTAATGGCTTGTGCGGCGATGCGATTGTCAGCTTCCGGCAGGGGGACAGCCTCCGGCGCCAGGGCAGGGCAATGGCTGACAATCAGCCGTTGTGCGTCCGTAAGCGAGAGGATCGGCATGGCTCAATGGCCCATGATGGCAAGACGGGCAAGGTCATGCTGGTGGTTGATGTTCTGGAAGGTGGTGAAATCCGGAAGGATCTGCAAGATCTCTTCGGCTGTGACCTTGCGGATGCGCAGCTTTTCGTACAATGTCCCGATCTTGCACTGTTTTTGGGCGAGATGCGCCTCAATGACCGCCAGCCCATTTTTGCTGTAGACCGCATAGAGCGGCTCCGGCCCTTCGTCCAGCCAAGGCAGCGCCATGTCGTGGTCGCCGTCCAGTTCGCAGAGGAAGCGGATCAGCTCCGGATTGATCAGCGGCATGTCGCAGCCGCAGATAAAGGCGCGGGGCTGGGAGATCGTCCGCAGGGCGGCATGGATTCCGGCCAGCGGCCCGCAATTGTGGTAATGGTCGGCAACCATGGGCCAGCCGAGAAAACCGTAGTCCTCGGGCGTATTGGTGACGAGCAGGGTTTCCGGGAAAAGTCCGGCAAGTTTGCGGGCAATCCCCTGGATCAGAGCGGCGCCTTGATGGAGGGCCAGGGCCTTGTTGCTCCCGAAACGCGAACTTTTCCCCCCCGCCAGAATCACCCCGGCAACCTGGGCGATCATTCCGGCGGGCCCTGGCGGATGGTGATAATAATCTCCCGGGGATCCTGGCACCCCTTGAGCGAGCAGGTCATGCCGGTGATGGCCTGGCGGAGAAAGCTCTCCACGAAGGCGTTGAGCTGGACCGGCTGGCCGTTCACCAGCAGGCTGGTTTTTTGTTTTGGAAAGGGCTTGATGAACCGGCTCTCCAGAAAATCGGCCAGACCCATGACATCGTCCAGGGGAAAGCAGGGGAGATCTGCGGCCCCTGCAGTGTCGCTGACCATGGCGACCCAGGTTTCATCCCTGCCCGGCAACGGCTCTTCATGCAAGGCGCTGCGAAAGACCTCGATCTTGGGAAGAGTCAGCCGTTTGTAGCCTTCGGTGATCACCAGGTCAATATCGCCGTAATAGCGGCCCACCAGCTCTTCCAGGGTCAGGTCTTCGTCCACGTCGCGGATAATGCCCAGTCCGGTGGGGGAAGAGAGGGCCACGGTGGAGGCACCGGCCTGCTTGTGGCGCCAGGTGTCCTTGCCGGGTTTGTCCATTTCAAAGGTGTGAACATGGTGCTTGATGGTGCCGATGCGATAGCCGCGGTGACGCAACTCCGGGATAAGCTTTTCAAGAAGCGTGGTCTTGCCGGAGTCGGGCTTGCCGATGAATGCGATGACTGGGGGCATGGTCTGTGATTGCCGTGTGCAGGAGGAAGGTTGCCGTTCAGCCGGGAGGCCAGGACATGGCCCGGCCTCCGAGAACGTGAAGATGCAGATGAAAGACGGTTTGCCCGGCCGCCGCGCCGTTATTCATGACCAGACGGCATTGCTCGGCGCCGTTTTCCCTGGCAAGTTCCGCCCCGATCCGGACGACCTTGCCGATGAGCGCTTCGTCTTCGCTTAAAACCGCACCCGGGCCGCTGAGATGTTTTTTGGGAATGACCAGGAAATGCGTGGGCGCTTGGGGAGAGATGTCCCAGAAGGCGAAGACCTCCTCGTCTTCATACAGTTTTTTGACGGGGATTTCACCGTTGATGATCTTGCAGAAGATACAGGGGCTGCTCATCCGCTTCTCCTTGTTTTTCGCGTTTCCTGACCGGGTGCTGAAAAAGCCGTCCTGATTTTTTTAACCACGAAGCGGCAGAATACTGTCCGGGCCGGGTTCTGTCAAATGTAAAGCACAGCGGCGGAGATGGTGGAGGGTAGTCTCTTTGATGACAGCCCGTGGCGATTCTGGTATTATTGAAACGTGCTTTGGCGCAGGGGAATTGTCAGGGCAAATAATCACGAATGTACCGGAAAACCGATAGAGGACTTGCCATGCGTCAGTTTGTTGTTGATGAGTTGAGTAAAGAGGAACAGGACAATCTGGAGTCATATCTGAAGCGGACCTTAAAGGCAGGCCCCATGGAAGGGATTTTCTGGCTGCCGGTCCCGGACGATCTGCTGGCCGAAGCCCAGCAAGGGCACGAGCAATGCGGCCCATTTTTTTTCGGCATCGAGTTGGGGCGAAGCCGGTTGATTGCGGAATTTCTGGTCCGCAGCCAGAGCAACCTGCATTGCTCATGCATCAGTTATTCCACCCCGACCCAGCGTCAATTTCTGCTTGATTTTCTTGACCGGATGCTGGCGGACGAACATATCAAGGCGTAGGGGCTGATCGTGGGAAGAGCGGTTTTTTTATTACTGTGCATGGGGTTTGTTTTCTCTTTCCAGGCCGGGTTGTGCCGGGCCGAGACGGAAGACGAGCTTACGGAAAAACAGTTTGTCTGTCCGTTGCCGGAGACGACAACCGATGTTTTGCCCATGACCTATGCCCAGGTCAAAGAGGATGCCGTTCCCGTCTATGCCCGGCCCCAGGATGAGTCAGTCGGGATTCCCCCGGTCCGGGTTACCAGAAAGGGTTTTATCTGGGTCAGCCTCAGTGACCCCCGACCGGTCATGGTGGGCGGCCAGGGCTGGTACAAAATCAACGAACGGGAATACATGCGGGCCGACAAGCTCCGGCTGGCCAAGCCCTCGAATTTTCAAGGGGTAATGGTGCCGCGGGATTTTAACAAGAGATTCGCCTGGATGATTTTCCACACCCGTGTTTCGCCTGGCCCGGGAGTGCCTCCGGTTGAAGAGGAGGACCCGGCCGTGGTACCAGCGAGATCCCTGGTCATTATTCATGAAATACGGGAAGTCGACAAGCGCAAGTGGTGCAGAATCGGCACCGGGGCCTGGGTTCCTTATGGTCGCCTCGCCATGGTGATCAAGAGTAGCCGTCCGGAAGGAGTGGGGGCGTCGGAACGCTGGATCGAGGTGAATCTCACCGAGCAGACCTTGTCCGCCTATGAGGGAGACCAGCTGGTTTTTGCCACCCTGGTCTCTTCCGGTGACGAGCGTTTTCCAACGATCCAA
Source organism: Deltaproteobacteria bacterium (assembly GCA_021847425.1). Classification (GTDB taxonomy): domain Bacteria; phylum Desulfobacterota; class Desulfobulbia; order Desulfobulbales; family Desulfurivibrionaceae; genus Thiovibrio. The sequence continues at coordinate 31,662 of JAJZRF010000024.1, forward strand.
GGGTTGTTCCGGATTTGGGCCAAGGTCAAGATCGGCAAAATGAGCGGTGGTGAGGATGATTCGGACTACTATTATGTGGATAACGTGCCATGGAATATGTATTTTTATAAATCGTACGGGCTGCACACCTCATACTGGCACGACTATTTCGGTCTGCCAAACTCCCACGGCTGCGTGAATCTTGCGCCAAAGGACGCTCTCTGGCTGTTTGAGTGGACCAGCCCGAAAAGCAACAAGAGAAATTGGCAGGAGGCGACTCGGTCCGATCCGGGAACCTGGGTCTGGGTGCATGAGCCTCCGGTGGCCATGGGGAAGTGAAGCCGGGTTATTGTTGAATGACGACCTCGGTGCCAACGGTGACGACCTTGAATAATTCCTCAATATCCTTGTTGCGCAAGGCCACGCAGCCATAAGTCCAGTCCCAGGTTTCGCCGCCGCCATGGATGAAGATCTCGCCGCCCAAAGGGGTGTCCCAAGGAGGGATGGATTTTCGGGAGATTCTCTCGATGATCCGGTGGTAGTCTGCCTCGGTGATGAGCTTATGCTCAAGACCCCGCTCGGCGTCCTGAATGCCCGGATAGCTTAAACCCAGGGAGAGATGGTATTTGCTGCGCGGGTTTTTCATGCAGATATAATAACATCCTTCCGGGGTACGTTTGTCTCCCTGGCGGACCTTGTCCCCAACCGGGTTGAAGCCAAGCTTGACCGGGTAGGTGCGGAGCAGCTTTTTCTCAGAGTAGAGGAAAAGCTTTTTTTGGGATTTTTTGATGACTATTTTAGGGTCCTTGAGGGGAGCGGTGACTGGCAGGCCTGAATCACGATCTTCATCCTGCGGCGGAGGGGTAGCGCAGGGTGGCTCAGGCGGCGGGAGCTGGGCGATTTGTGGTGGGGGGGGCGGAGAATTATTTGTGGCGCAGCCGCTTTGCAGAAAGGCGAAGGAAAGGAGGAGAAGCAGGAAGAGAAAAGCGGGCGGGGTTGATGACCCCGGAACGGAGAGTCGCGATTTCCAGATCATAGTGCGAAGTCCATCTTGAAGTTGATTCGCAGGCACGCTCTTGGTTCGTCTCCTTGCCGGAAACCTAAGGCAAGGAGACGAAGTTCACACCACTCATCGACATAAAACCTTAAAAATCATACGATATTCCTGGTTAAAATGCACAAAAAACCTGCGTGCCGGCGTAAAAAAAATCCCCGGTCAATAATGACCAGGGATTTTCCTCAGTCCGCCTCGGTTGAAAAAAGGCGGGCTCACCACCAGCAGATGGTCTGGTCCACCGTAAAAACCTTATCCAGCAAGGCATCGTAGTCCGGGCTTTCAACATTGAGATTAAAGGACTCAACGTCACGACCCTCGGAGACGATCTCCACCAGTTTCTTGGTGTCGTCACTGGGCTCAGAACGATATACATTCAAGAGTTTCATCGGAACACTCCTTGTTGTTGATTGGTCAATGATTATCTGTCTTAGCTCTTGTCGGAGCGAAGAATGCCGTAGGGGATAATGATTTCCAGGTCGCGCAGCTGCTTGCCGATCTCCTCGAGGGTGATCTTGACCATGCCGTGTTTCTCGACATTGGCGTCCACGGTGGTGTAGACCTCGCCTTCCATGTCGCGAACCCACTCGATGTTCTCCTTGTGGTAGTCGCTCAGCTCGGCAAGTTCGTTGTTCATGACATAGGCATACGAGTACATGTTCTCGACAGCCAAGCCCAGCGTGGAGCGGATGCCGTCCAGGGTGTACTCCTTGTTTACCAACAGAAAACCTACTTTCTTGGACATGGTTCTCTCCTTATAAGGTCAGGTAGCATTCGTAGTCTTCGATGATTTCGCCATGCTGGGACTGGGTGGCCATTTTCTTGGCCTCAAGACCCTGGGGGATATCGGCGGGATCATAGCCTGCGTTCTTGTAGCTGTCCACGCAGATGGACACGTCGTCCGCCAGTTCGCAGAGGGCCGGAAACTCCTTGCACTTGGTCAGATGAACGCCGTACCAGCTGAAGAAAACCTTAACCTTGGAGCCCTTGGCCTTGGCGGCCTTGGTGATCCCCATTACATGGCGCATGTTCTGGGGAGAGGTAACAAAAATACCTAAACTTTTAGCCATTTTCTGTCTCCTGATGCAAAATTATAAGGCGCAAGGCTTTTGCCTGCACCGCGTCGTATGGAGTAAAAGAGCCTTATTTCTTCTGGAGGTAGAAGCGGATGAAGCCGGAATCTTCCTTCTCGCCCAGGTAGATATGGCCGGAACGGGTGCACCAGCCGGGCAGGTCGTTACGGGAGCCGGGATCGGTGCCGAGGATCTCCAGAATCTCGCCGGCGTTGATCTTGTCCATTTCTTTCTTGGTGCGCAGCAGGGGCATGGGGCAGCTCAGGCCTTTTGCATCCAGGGTGCGGGTCGGGGTGATACCATCCGGGGCTACTTTGATATCGTCGCTCATGGTTTCCTCCTTAAAAAGGGTGTAGGGATAATTTCTGTAAACTAAAAAAAGCGGCGCAGATTTCGCGCTGCGCTGCGACTCAAATTCCTCCGGAGATGGGGAGGATTTTTTACACAAAAAAAGCCAAGACTCTTTCATGTAACATTGGGTCTCTACCAATATTCATGGGGCATGTCAAGGGAATTTATGAATGGCGGTTCATGGTTGGAGAGAGAGAAAAAGAGGCCGTTTTTCAAGAGGATTAGGGGGGATGCTGCTGCCGGAATACGAGCAGATCAGGCCGGGAAATGCCGAGGAAACGCTTTGCCAAACTTGACAAAATTTTATGGCGCGGGTAAAGGGGGTATCGGTACAGTTTCATCAATGAGTAGGAAATCGTAACAGGAATTTTCTGTTTTTTTGTCGAACGGCTTATCGGTATGTAGTTATTAGGAAAAACTGGCAAGAGGAGGTCCGGGATGGGCGAAGAAAGCGTTATGGGGAGCAAGGTCAAGGGTCTGTATAAAAAGCTGTGCAAGGACGAGTGGAATTCCGTCACCGCAGGGATCATTGTCGCCTTTTTGAGCGTGCTGATCCTGGTGTGGGCCAGGCCTTGGGGTGCGGTAGGCGCCATGCGGAACTGGGGCGAGTGGATCATCTACGGCCTCGGTTTTTGGGACAAGCTGGGCTTCTGGGATGCGGCGACGCCGAAGAGCGCCCTGCTGGACACCGGCTCGGTCATCGGCATCGGTTTTATTGCCGGAGCCTTTGTCTCCGCCAATCTGGGCGACAACTTCGATATCCGCATCCCGCCGGTTTTGGAGATGGTCAAGGCCATGGTTGCCGGTATCCTCATGGGTATTGGTTCGACCCTGGCCGGCGGCTGTAACGTCGGCGGCATGTACAACGCCATCGGCAACCTCGCGGCCAACGGTTTTGCCATGTGGCTCGGGCTGGTGCTGGGCGTGGTTCTCGGCCTCAAGTACATCTACTGGGAGATGGAGCATATCTCCTGGGGTTCCGGTGGCGCCAAGACCATCGAGGTCCCCGTGGTCCTGCGCCGGTTGCTGGCGGTGGCCGGTTTGGCTGGTCTGATCTGGGGCGCCTATGCCTATGGGGATAAGGTGATCAGTGTAGCGGATTATAACAACCTCGGGGACGGGGAATATCTCGGCATTGCCGGCGGGTTGAGCGGCTTGTTGGTGATTGCCGCCGGTCTTGGTTATACCATGCAGCGCGGCCGTTGGTGCATGGTGCAGGGTTTCCGTGAGCCGCACATGACCGGCGATTGGACCATGGCGCGGGGCGTCATGGTGAGCATCCTGCTGCTCGCCGTCGGGATCGCGGTGGTCAAGGCCACCGGGTTGCGTGAGCCGGTGCAGTATGTGCGCGGCACCTTTGGGATCGGCGGCGTGCTCGGCGGCTTTATCTTTGGCCTGGGCGCCATGCTGGCCGGCGGTTGCGGCTCCGGCACCCTCTGGCGGGTGGGCGAGGGCCAGATCAAGCTGTGGCTGGTGGTGCCTTTCTTCGGGGTGACCAACGCCCTCATGAATCCGCTCTTCAAACAGTGGGGGCTGACCGAGGGCACCGCCGAGGCGAGCGGCCCGCTGGGCAAATGGGTCTATATGCCGGATACCCTGGGCTACGGCGGCTCCCTGGCGGTGATCGCGCTGGCCATGTGTCTCTGGTACCTGATCGTCAGCTGGAACGAGGATACCGGCAAGCTCATGGTGGAGATGTAAGCCTTAACCTCATGCCGTTTGGCGGCATGGGCTGGAGCAGATCGTATTCCCCGGCGTTCCCGGGGAATACGATTTTTTTTTGCCCTGCATCCCGCGGCCTGGTAAGCACCGCGGTTATTTCCCTTGACAGCGCTTTGCCTGTCGTCCTAGCATTGGGGTATGCCTCATGTCGAGGCGCGTCACTCTTTTTTCGTGTCCGCAGGGTGTTTTTATGGTCGAGGCGGTTTCCGGGTTGCACCAACATGTTTCCATCTCCTTGGGGCAACTGCTGCAAAACGGCGAGATTGTCGCCATTGTCGATGATGACGCGGCAATCCGCGAACCGCTTAGAATCTATTTTGAAGAGCATGGCCTGCCTGTGGCGGAATGCGCCACGGCGACAGAGCTCATGCAGGTGATGGGTTCCCGGAATGTGGCCCTGGTTCTTCTTGACATCGGTCTTCCGGATACCGACGGCCTTTCTCTTTTGCCCCGGGTTGTAGATCTGTACCCCGATGCCGCCGTGGTCATGCTCACCGGCGTCGCCGATCTGCGGGTGGCTCTGGACTGCATGCGCAAGGGCGCCACGGACTATCTGTCCAAACCGGTGCAGTTTGAAGAAATATTTCATGTGGCGCGCAAGGCCCTGGAAAAGCGGCGGCTGGTTTTTGAAAACCGCAAATACCAGGAAGAGCTGGAAGAGGCGCATTTCAGGATCCAGCTTCTCCATCAGTTGTCGGTGAAGATGAACACCGTCTATCTGAGCACCGTGGAGATTGATCAGATTTTGCGCGCCGTTTTGGTGGGAATCACCTCGCGGGAGGGGTTGGGCTTTAACCGGGCGTTTCTGGCCCTGTTCGACGACGATGGCCGGTTTTTGCGGGGAAGGATGGCCATTGGCCCGAGCTCACGGGAAGAAGCCGGACGGGTCTGGGGGGAGATCGAGGAGCGGGAGCTCAACTTCCTTCAGATCGTGGACAATCTTAAAGAAACCAGCAAGACCCAGGACGCTGCGGTCAACAACATTGCCAGGGCCTTGGTGGTTCCGGCCGGGGACACGGAGAACATCCTGGTCAACGCCGCGCTGGGTCGGAGGAGCTTCAGGGTTTCGCCGGAAAGCGGCTGGGTGCCCGTGCCCCTGGAACGGCGCAATGGGTCTGGCGGCAGGCGAAACAATGGGGCACTGGTTCATGAGCGCCGGGAAAAGGTGGAGGAGGAGGTTGCCCCTTCCCTCGGTGTGCCCAGGGATCTCATCAATATTCTTGACGAGGATTCCTTTGCCGTGGTGCCGCTGTACTCTCCTGGCCGTTCCTTCGGGGTAATCATTGCCGACAACTATGTGACCAGGCGGCCCATTCTCGACAGCCACATAAGCGCGCTGGAGCTTTTTGCCAGCCAGGCCAGTCTCGCCATCGAGCAGGGCCATCTGTACCACGAGATGCAGCACAAGGTCGCCGAGCTTGAAGCGGTCAACCAGGAGCTCGACCGGAGCAAGGATCTGCTGGTCGAGGCGGAGCGTTATTCCGCCCTGGGCCACATGGCCGCCCAGCTGGTCCACATCATCAGAAATCCCATCACCTCCATCGGCGGGGTCTCCCGCATCCTGAGCAAAAAAAACGTCGATGCCGAGTGGGCAAAATACCTCAATGTCATTATCCATGAAACAGAGCGGGTGGAGTCCACCCTGGAAGATCTCTTTGACTTCGTGGGGCAGGGGGAGATCCACAAGGAGGAGCTCTCGCTCTGTGTGCTGATCCGAAAAACCGCCCTCCTGCTCCAGTCGAGCATGGCGAAACATGGCGTAACCTGGGAGATGGAATGTCCCGAGCCGGAGCCGGTTATCCTGGGGGATATGCATCAGATCCGCCAGGTGTTTCTCCATCTGTTCAGGAACGCCTTGGAGGCCATGGGTGATGGGGGCAGATTGACCATTGTCGCGGCCAGCGCCGAGGGGCAGGCCATTGTTTCGATCATCGATACGGGGCCCGGTATCCCGGAATCCTATCTGGACAAGGCCAAGGACCCGTTTTTTACCACAAAAACATACGGCACCGGCATGGGGCTGACCCTGGTTGAACGGATTATCAGCGCCCATGGCGGCAGTTTTTCTCTCAAGCCCCACCCGGGCGGCGGCTTGGAAGTCCAGGTTGTTCTGCCTCTCCAGTAGCGTCCACGGCTTTTTACAGACATTTTCGGCTTCTCAGGCAGGCGAGGCGGGTAACGCATGAAAATCGGAGACCTCCCATTTCTGCTGAAGGGGATCCAGATGGTCACTTCGGGCCGGAGTGATGGTGGGCCCAAGGCGGGTGTCCCTGCCTCGCTGCTGCTCGGGCAGGGACAACTGGTCAAGGGGGAGGTGGCTGGCTTTACCCCGGAGGGCAAGGTTCTTATTGACATCGGCGGGCAGGTTGTTGAGGCGAAAAGCGAGGTGGCGCTTAAGCAAGGGAGTGTTCTCTGGCTTGAGGTGCAGCAGACGGAGCCTCTGTGGCTGCGGGTGGCCGACAAAAAAGGGGCGGCCCAGGAGTTTCTCCGGCAGTACTATGGTGATCCTGCTGCCATGGGGAAAGGGTTGCGAGCCCTGCTGGGCATGGCTTTTCTTTCGGAGACGGAACAGAGTCTGACGGATCAGGCCGGAGTGCTGCAAAATTTTGCCAATACCGCAATGGGACCGGAGGCCGACCCTGACCGGATCATCCGGCTGCTTGCCATGCTGACCGGGGGGGGAACCGCGGAAAGTAACACCAGGGGCCAGGCAGCGCCGGGTCCGGAAAAACAGCTCCATGAATTGATCGCCTTCCTGGCTGAGGATCGGGGTGGGGTTCTTGGCAAAGCGAATGCTTCCGCCATGCAGAAGCTCGGCCTGCTTTTGCAATTGCAGGGCGAGCTCAATAGTCTGCCCGCCTCACCCCAGCAGGCCCAGTTTCTCTTGTTTCCTTGCGTTTTTGCCATGGGCGCCGGGGTGGGTCAGTGGCTTTTTACCATGGACCAGGGGGAGGATGCCGGGGCAACAGCCGGGGAGCGGGGCTATACGCTTTCTTTTTTTCTGGAGATGAGCCGGTTGGGGGAGGTGCAGATTCAACTCCGGGTCAAGGACCAGGCCGTGCAGGGGGAATGTGTCGTGAACGGGGAAGCGGTGCGGGAGCATCTGGCCCCGCAGCTTGCTGAACTTGAGGCGCTGCTCGGCAAGCTCGGCTACGGGCCGGTCCATTTCTCCTGCCGCGTCGCCAAGACCGGCATGCTGGAATCGTTGAAAACCGGCATTGAGGCTGCGGCGCAGATGGACAGCGTCAGGATCGTCGATCTGAAGGCCTGACCGCAGGAGGCCCTTCTTCCTGGTGAAGGTGTTGCGAATTGCCCCGGAACCACGAGGCTGCCGTGCCGAGCAGACCGGTAACGGCCGCCCCCAGCAAGGCGCCGTGCAGGGCAATCAGGAAGGCCGCCGTATGCTCCGGTCTGAAATCCCGCAGGTCAAGTCCGTTGGTAAGCCTTCTGAAATACAGGGAGAAAATCAGGGCGCCCTGGGCGATGCCCAGGAGCATGCCCAGATTTCTGGCCGTGGCCAGCAGGGCCGCGGCCGCCCCCGCCTTGTTGGCCTCAACATGACTCAGGACCGAGGCGCTGTTTGGCGAAAGAAACAGAGACTGGCCCAGGCCAAGCAGCATCAGGTGTCCGGCAATAATGAGGGGCGGGGTTGAGGCCTGAATCCCGGAGAGCAGGAACACTCCCAGGGTGGCAACGGCCATGCCGAACGTGCTGATGACCCGCGCGCCGACATAATCGGAAAGCCAGCCGGCCAGGGGGGAGACCACCATGATTGAAGAGGGAATGGCCAGCATGACCAGGCCGATTTTTGAAGGCGGCAGGCAGAGAACCCGGTCAAGATGAAAAGGGATGAGCAGGATCACACCAAAGAGGACCATGAAGGAAAGCACGGCGCTCACTACGGCCAGGCTGAAATGCCGGCTGCGGAAAAGCGACATCGTCAGAAGCGGGTGGGGCAACCGGTTTTCGATGGCGATAAAACAGCACAGGATTCCCGCCCCGGCCCCGCCGGTGCAGAGCAAGCGGCCGGCTGACCAGCCGGGTGAGGAGGCATTGGCCAGGGCCAGGGAGAGCAGAGCCAGGGCCGCAGCCCAGGTAAGGCTCCCCAGCCAGTCCAACGGTCCGGTCTGAGGCTTGCCCGGTCCGGGCAGGATCCGGATGGCCAGGAAGGCGAAGATCAACCCAAAAGGGACAGTGATAAAAAACAGAACGCGCCAGGAGGCGAGTTCGAGCAGCAATCCCCCCAGGCTCGGGCCGCTCATCAGGCCGAGGGAAACGGCCATGCCGATCAGACCCAGGCCGCGGCCCAGCTGTTCGCGGGGGAAGGTTTCCTTGATGATCGCGGGCCCCACGGCCATCAGCATGGCGGCGCCCAGGGCTTGACAGAATCTGGCGAAAACAAGGACGGCCAGGACCGGGGCGTAGGCGCAGGCCAGGGAGCCCAGGCCGAAGATCAACAACCCCGCGGTATAAATTTTACCCCGCCCCAGCCGGTCGGAAAGATGCCCCCAGAAGAGCAGGGAGGCCGTGATGGTGAGCAGGTAGCTCATCACCACCCACTGGGTGTCGGCCAGCGAGCTGTGGAAGTCTTTCATGATGAAAGGCAGGGCGATATTCACCATGCTGCTGTCCAGGGTGGACATGAAAACGCCGGTGGCCACGATGAGGAAGATGGGCCATTTGTTTGCAGGGGAAGACACGGAAGGGGTCTGTTGCCTCGGGGGAAAAAGAAGGGGATTCGCGCGCCGGATTCAGTGGCGGTGGCTGATTTTTTGTAGTGTATCGCAAGTCGGTTGATCCTGCAAAGGGGATTGCTGTAACGATGGAATCTTACGACGGGAAATCATACTGATTTTGAGGGAAAAAATGGCGTGTACTCGAACCGAAGGCGAGGATGAAAGAATTGCCCGGTGTGTCGCGGCTTGCAAGGACCAGGCCCTGGGCGGGATTCTGCGGACGGCGGCAAGGGCTGCCCTGGCTGGGGGCAGCATCTTGCGCGATTTGTACGACAAGCCCCACCGGATTACCCACAAGGGGGTCATTGATCTGGTCACCGAGGCGGACGTGGCCGCGGAACAGACCGTGCTTGCCACCTTGCGGCAAGCAGGCCCCGGCATCGGTTTTTTGGCCGAAGAGTCGCACTCCTCCTATGAAACCCTGCCCCAAGGCCCGGTCTGGGTCATCGACCCCCTGGACGGCACCACCAATTTTGCCCATGACTTCCCGTTTTTTGCCGTGTCCATCGCCTATGCCGAGGGCGCAACCAGCAAGGTCGGCGTGGTGTATGCGCCCATGCAGGATGAGCTTTTCTGCGCCTGCCAAGGAAGCGGCGCCTGGCTCAATGGGCGTCCTATCCGGGTTTCTGGAGTGTCAACGCTGCAGGACTCCCTCCTGGCCACGGGCTTTCCCTATGCCATCGAGCAGGAGGTCGAAGGGGTAATGGAGGCTCTTAAGCGATTGCTGACGCGCTGCCAGGGGGTGCGGCGGGCCGGGGCGGCGGCCCCATCGATCTCGCCTATCTGGCCTGCGGCCGGACCGACGGCTTCTGGGAGATCAATCTCAAGCCCTGGGACACCGCCGCCGGGATGCTGCTGGTGAGCGAGGCCGGGGGCAGGCTGACCACTTACAGCGGCAAAGGGTATACCCCCTATATCCCGGAGTTGGTGGCGAGCAATGGCAGGATCCATGCCGAACTGGTCGGGCAATTGGCGGATTTCACCCGAGAGGGAAAAGGGTGAAGCATGAAAAGTGAATGGCGGCGGGCTTTTTCTCTACCGAAAAGCTGCCACAATGTGGTACTTTGTTCGGGAGATGGGGCCGAAAAGGCCCCGGCAAACAGCTGCTCGCCCCCGTTTACGAACAGAACCGGAGAAACGTCATGGAATCTGAAAGAAAAATGCATTTTCATACCCGGGTGATTCATGCCGCTTTAACCCCGGGGGAATGGCAGGGCGCCACCCTGCCCCCCATTTTCCAGACCGCGGCCCATTGCCACGAGACGGCGGAGAACCTGAGCGATACCTTTGGCGGGCGGACCACGGACCATATCTATGCGCGGCTCACCAACCCCACCAACAGGGTGCTGGAGCAGAAGCTGGCTGCCTTGGAAGGGGGGCGGGCCGCAGTGTTCATGGCTTCGGGCATGGCGGCGATCACCAACGGCTGTCTGGCCCTGCTGCGGGCCGGGGACGAGTTTGTCTGCGGCAACTCGCTCTTCATGTCCACCTACGTTCTCTTTGCCAACGTGTTCAAGAAATACGGGATCACGGCCCGCTTTGTCGAGTCCACCGATCTTGCGGCCATCGAGGCGGCGATCAACGAGAAGACCCGCTTTCTCTACCTTGAAACCATCGGCAACCCGAAGATGGATGTGCCGGACCTGGCCCGGGCAGCGGAGCTCGCCCACAGCCACGGCCTGCCCCTGGTGGTGGACAATACCCTGGCCACCCCGTATCTGTGTCGGCCCCTGGAGCTGGGCGCGGACATCGTCATCCACTCCACGACCAAGTACCTCAGCGGCCACGGCGACGCGGCGGGCGGGGTGGTTATCGACGGGGCGCGGTTCAACTGGGGCGGCGAGCGGTTTCCCGATTTCGCCCCTTTTGTCGAGCGCAAGGGCGATCTTGCCTATCTGGACCGGGTCTGGCGGGAGCTGCACATCAACTTCGGCACCACGGCGGCGCCGCTCCATGCCTATCTGACCATGCTGGGTCTGGACACCCTGGCCCTGCGGATGGAGCGGCATCTGA
>JAJZRF010000025.1 GCA_021847425.1 Deltaproteobacteria bacterium
ATGCCTGTAAAGACCTGGGCCTTGATTATACCGTGATCTACACCGCGGCGGATGAGGAATCCGAACATGTCCGCCGCAACCTGGACAGCCGGAGCAATGTCCGCCGGGCCTGGCGGGTATCGGCCTACACCGATCCCAACGATATCCTTTCCGTGGCGGATCACACCAATTGCACCGCCATCCATCCCGGCTACGGCTTTTTTTCCGAGGATTTCCGTTTTGCCAGGCGGGTCACGATCCGCAACCGACCCCTGACCTTCATCGGCCCGAAATGGGAAGTGGTCAAGGATCTCGGCGACAAGATCAATACCAAGCGGGTTGCCAACAGGCTTGGCATTCCCACCATCCCAGGCACCGACGGCCCCATCTATAACGAGATGGAAGCCGAGGATATCGCCCAGCATCTTCTGGAAAGCCAGGACCGTCAGAAGATCAAGAACCCCTCCATTCTGGTTAAGGCGGCTGCGGGCGGCGGCGGCATGGGCATCGAAGAAGTTTACCAGATCGAGCAGTTCCGCCGCATCTACCGCCAGGTTCAGAACTATGCCAAGCGGCAGTTCGGCGATGGCGGGGTGCTCATCGAGCAGCGGATCCGCGACTTCAACCACCTGGAGGTGCAGCTGGTGTGCAGCCGGCACGGCGAGCGGGTTCATTTCGGCACCCGGAACTGCACCATCCAGAGTACCGGCCGCCAGAAGCGGCTTGAGGCCGCGCCCGGATTCGACAATACCTGTTTCACCTACGATTTTGACGGCAAAGAGGTGCTGGACAAGGTCGTTGAATACTCGCTCAAGCTTGCCGCCCATGTTCGCTACGATAACGTCGGCACCTGGGAGTGGATCGTAACGAGGGACGGCCAGCCCTACCTTCTTGAGGTCAACACCAGAATTCAGGTGGAAAACGATGTCTCGGCCCGGGTGAGCTACATAAACAACAAACATCCCAATCTCATCCGCGAGCAGATCCGATTGGCTCTCGGCGACAAGATGGGGTACGGCCAGAATGATATCGCCTCCCGCGGGGCGAGCATCGAGTTCAGGATTGTCGCGGAAGACACGGCCCGCGGTTTTGCTCCCTGGATCGGGACGATCTCCCGGTTCTCCTACCCCCAGTATGATTGGTCCGCGGTATACAGCCATGTGCCCACCGACCGAACCTACGCGATCCCCAGCGAGTATGATCCCAACCTGGCCTTGGCCCTGGTCTGGGGCGACACCATGGAGGAAGCCAAGGAACGGGGCCGGAAATTTCTGGCGGAAGTGGCCATCGAAGGCAGCAACGCCGCGGGTGGCCAGATCATGACCAACCTCCCTTATCTTCAGGAAAACATAGCCCGGCTGCTCACCTTTTGATGAGCCGGCAGCACTGTTTGCGCTGCGGTCAACGGCACAGGTAATTACTCTATGGATGATTTACGAAAGCGGCTGCTCAAGACGGAAGAACGCACCAACTACCTGAGCCAGATCAAGGACGGTGTTGAGTGGGGGAATCTTTCCGGCCTGCGGGAGAAATTTGTCACCCTGCGGGACAGGTTTTATGAGTACACGGAAGAACAGTTGTCCGAGGAAATCGGGGCCTTTGAAGAGTCCCTGTCCTTTCTGGAAGGTCGTTGCGAAGAGACCCTGACCTCCATGGACCGGGTGCGCATTGTCCGCAATCCCCACCGGTTTTCCCTGAAAGACATCCTTGAGAATGTCTATGAGGATTACACCGAACTTGGCGGCGCCGAGGAGGTCAGCATTGACCCTTCCATGGTCGCGGCCAGGGCGAGTATCGTGCGGAGGGTGAAAAACAAGTCGGTGATGCAGCAGGTCATGGTCATCGGTCATGAAAAAGGGCATGGCGAGGAGTACCGCAACGGCGGCTGCAGCAAGCCCTGGGGCAACGAGAAGGCTCTCCGTTACATGAAGGTCGCCGAAACCGAAGGCATTCCCATCCATTTCTATATCTTCACCCCCGGTTCTTTTCCGGTGGAGGATTATCCCGGCGCGGGCCAGCAGATCGCGCGGAATCTCTACGCCATGGCCAAGCTGCGGGTGCCGATGATTTCCGTTACCTCGGAAGGCGGTTCCGGCGGGGCCGAGGCCGTGGGCATGGCCGATGCCCGGTTGATGTTTTCCCACGGCTACTACTCGGTTATCTCCCCGGAAGGCGCGGCAGCCATCGAGGGCAAGATCCGCGAGGGCGAGAAGATGCCCAAGGAGCTGGTGGAGGCCTGCGCCGAGCGGCTGCACATCACGGCGGAAGAAAACCTCAAGCTCGGGACCATCGACCGGATTGTCTACGAGCCGGCCCTGGGCGCAAAACGGGATGACTTCGGCTTTTTCCGGCAGCTCAAGAGCGAGATCATCCGGGCCACCGACGAGGTGGTGCTGAAAACCAAGAGCCTCAGGGCTTTTCGCGCCTATGAGTTGACCATGAAGAAGAGGGAAGGACAGGTTGTTGAGGAACCGCACATCGAGATTTCCTGGGAGCTCAACGAGGATGAAGTCAAGCGGTTGCTCTGTTACCGTTCGAGAAAATACCGGGCCATGTCCTGTCAGGCTTACAGCGAAGAGGGCTCGACCTGTTCCGCCTTCTGCCGGAAGGCGAGAAGGAGCATGGCCAAACTGTACTACAGCTTCCGCTATGATTTGCTGAAGAGTCAGCAGAAACAGGTGAAAAAGGTTTTTCAGGATGTGTCCGGCGAGGGCTCGGTGCTGCTCAAGCAGGTTTCTTCACCGATCACCGCAGCCTACGATTTTATTTCGCGAAAGCCTGGGGTTCGTCCGGGAAAACCTCCCGTCCCAGGCAGCGGTGGCGGGGAAGACCCCATCGAGTTCGGAGATATCTATACCAGCCCGCTGGCCAACGAGGACCGCACCGTCACCTGCCCCAATGCCGAGAAGCAGGGGTGCAAGGATCTCTGGGTGCCCGACCTGTACGGCGAATTCGGCGGGGTCTGCGAAAATTGCGGCCACCATTTCCCTCTGGAATATCAATGGTATCTCAAGCATCTTTTTGATCCGGATTCCATCCGGGAATTCAATGGAGGGGTCTGCGCGGGCAATCCCCTGACCTATCCGGGCTTTGAAAAGAAATTGCAATCCGCCATTGCCAAAACCGGCCGGAAAAGCGGCATCATCACCTTCGATGCCAGGGTCATGGGCGTTGATCTGGTGGTGGCCATGCTGTACAGCGATTTCAGAAACGGCACGGTCGGGGCCGCCGAGGGCGAAAAATTCGTGCGGGCCTGTGAATCGGCCAAGCTGAAACGGCGCCCCTTGCTTTCCTATGTGCACACCACCGGCGGCATCCGCATCCACGAGGGCACCCTGGGCGTGGTGCAGATGCCCAAGTGCACCATGGCGGTGCGGGAATACATCGACTCCGGTGGCCTGTACATCGTGGTCTACGACAACAATTCCTATGCCGGGCCGGTGGCGAGTTTCCTGGGCTGTTCGCCGTATCAGTTCGCCATCCGTTCCAGCCGGGTGGGTTTTGCCGGGCCTCGGGTTATCCGCGACACCACCGGCGAGGATATCCCGCCCGATTACCATAACGCCCGCAATGCCCTGCAACGTGGTCATATCCAGGGCATCTGGGACCGCCGCGAGTTTAGGCGGAATCTCCATAAGTCCCTGCTGACCATGGGCGGCGGCAATTTGTACTACCGCTAAGGCCAAAGGCCAAAGGTTCAAGGCTATAAAGGTAGAGGCTTTGGGGGGGAAGGAAAGTTGTCGGTGCCGCAGGTTTTTGAGGACTTTGAGGTATGGAAGCGTTCAGCCCGCTTGAGTACTGAATTGTACAAGGTGTTACGGGAATTAAAGGACTTTGGCTTCCGGGATCAGATTACGCGGGCGGGGCTTTCTATCCCGAGCAACATTGCGGAAGGTTTTGAACGCGAATCGATAAAAGAGAGTATCAATTTTTTCTCATATGCAAAGGGTTCCTGCGGGGAACTTCGTACCCAGATATACATTGGTATGGGCATCGGTTATATAGAAAGCCAGAAAGGCAAGGAATGGCGGCAGGAAACCGTGGAAATTTCCTCGATGCTGGCCGGGCTTATAAAAGCACGGCGCAGTTTTCTGCGAGAAGATGAATGAGACCTTTGACCTTGCACCTTTAACCTTTAACCTTCCCTCATATATCATGACTGACGAAATAGATTTCGACGCAATAATTGGCAAGTATCGTTCTGATCCTTTTGATTATCTGGACGTGCGGACCGCCCATACCGGCCAGGTCAGGTTCCGGGTGAAGGAAGACGCCGAGGTGGAAGGGGTGTCCGGCGAGTGGCACCATGTCCGGGGCACTCTTCTCTATGAACTGTTGCGGGAGGGGAACCAGAAGAAGATTTTCTCCTCGACCAACGGGGTGGTTTCTTTCATTCGCAGCGACTTGGAAGGGAAGTTTGTCGAAGCGGGCGAGAAGATTCTCACCATCCGGCATCCGCTGAAAAAACGCGAAATCATCGAGAATATACTCCGTCAGGTCCTGGAGCCCTTCAACGCGCCCGAGCGGGCCAAGTATTTCTTTTCCCTCGATCTGCAGGCCAAGATCGACAAGCACGGCCAGCGGGGGGTTTCCATCAAGCCCGGCGACGAGATCCTCACCATGTCCCTGATGAAGCGCGATACTCCGGTCTATTATGCGGGAGAGCCGGGAATCATCCATTCCGTGTATTTTCAGCCCGGAATCAGCATTCCCCAGGGCGAGCCGCTGCTGGGCATCTGTTCCCAGGAGAAGCTGCCCATGATCCAGAGGATCATTACTAGGGTCAAGGCGGAATGGGAGTAACGGTCCAGCAGCACCACATCTGCTTCGCAGTCTCGCTCTGCGCTCGCTTAGCTGTCATCGGCCTGCTCGTGTGCACTAGCACACTTCACAGGCCTCTTTCGCGCATCTGCGGCACTGCTGGACCGTTACTCTTTTGAATCTGTTTTTTTGATTTTGGTTAAATAAAACCAATGGTTGAGCCTCTCTCTTTTTCTGCCATTCAGCAACTCATCGCCGCTGAGGAGATTCCTTCCCGTCTGCTCCATTATCCGTCTGAAGTTGTCCAGGCTGTATATCGCTACGGCGCTCCGGTGGGCAGTGTCATTCATCATCTGCCCCAGGCCGAAAGGCTGATGCCCCTTGCCCGGCAGCGGATCAACGAATGTGAGGCGCGTGGCCATTCCTGCCCCAGCGGCATGGTTTTTTCCGCCGATGAACTCACCGGCGGCCGGGGCCGGTTCCAGCGCTCCTGGCACGCTCCGGTCGGCGGTCTCTGGCTGACCCTGGTCATGGCCAACACCCTGCTGCCGGAAAGCATGCGCCTGTATCCGCTGGCGGCCGGCATGGCCTGCTGCGAGGCGGTGCGGAGTTATGGCCTCGATGCGCGGATCAAATGGGTTAATGACGTGCAGGTGGCTGGGCGAAAGATCTGCGGGGTGCTCTGCGAATCGTTTGCCAGCGCCGCCTTTGCCGAGGAATATGTGCTGACCGGGGTGGGGCTCAACATCAACAACCTGGCCTTCCCCGCCGAGTTGGGCGCAACGGCGGTGTCCATGAAGGAACTCCTCGGGCACGATACCGATCTGGCCGGTTTTGCCGCCCGGCTGCTGGCCAAGTTTTCCTGGTCCTTCGGCCTGCTCTGTTTTGACGAGGCCCAACGACTGGCCGCGGACGACGGCTCCGGCGCGCACCTGCCGGACAGCCTGCTGCTTGGTGCCTGGCGGGAGTTGAGCGACACCGTGGGCCGCCGGGTCTGGTTCGGTTTCGATGTCCAGCGAGAGCCCCAGTACCGGGCCGAGGTGTTGGGGTTGGCCCCGGACGGAGGCATCGTGCTCCGGCATCTTGAAAGCGGGGCCGAGGTCGTCGAACATTCCGGGGAATTGCTGTATATTGATTGATGTCTTTTTGCCACGAAACCCACGAAAAACACGAAAAGAAAATCGTGTCCACCCTGGCTTGTCTGACTGTTCTTGTGGATTTCGTGGGTTTCGTGGCGGAGTCTTTCCGCCATGTCATCACCAGCCACCCCAGTCTCCGTCATCATCCCCACCTATAACCGGGCCGGATTCCTGGCCCAGGCCATTGATTCGGTCCTCTCTCAAGCCTACGCCAACTTCGAACTCATCGTGGTGGACGACGGCTCCATCGACGAAACTCAATCGCTGCTCGCCTCCTACGGCACGGCGCTTACCAGCCTGCGCCAGGAAAATTGTGGCCCGGCTGCGGCCCGGAATGCCGGGATCAGCGCGGCCCGCCATTCCCTTCTTGCCTTCCTCGATTCCGACGACCAGTTTACCAAAAACAAGCTGGCTCTCCAGGTTGCCGCCATGGAGGCGCAGCCGGAGCTGCTCATCTCCCACACCCAGGAAACCTGGTTTCGCAACGGCCACCATCTCAACCAGAAGAGACGGCACGCCAAGGAAAGCGGCGATCTTTTTGCCCGCAGTCTGGAGCTGTGCGTGGTGGGCATGTCCACGGTCATGGCCCGGCGGGAGTTGTTCGACCTGGTCGGCCTGTTCGACGAAAGTTTTCCCTGCTGCGAGGATTACGAACTCTGGCTCAGGGTCAGCGCCCACCATCCCTTTCTTCTGGTTGACGCACCGTTGACCATCAAGCACGGCGGCAGGGAGGATCAGGTTTCCGTCCAGTTCAGGACCGGTATGGACCTTTTCCGTATCCGGGCCATGGAAAAGCTTCTGTCCTCTACCCCCCTCATACCGGAACAGTTTCGTCTGGCCAGTGCAGAGCTGGTCCGCAAGGCCGTGCTCTACGGGAACGGCTGCCTCAAGCATAATCGCTACGAGGAAGGCCAGCGCTGTCTGTCCCTTGCCGCCCGCTATTCCTAGCTTTCAGAGTAGCCTTCGCAGTATTATTCCGTATTTTTTGTGTTTGACTTTGGCTGCTGAATTTTCATAGCATGGATATATTAGGTTTTGCCCCTATCTGGAGCTGCCCTTCCATTCGATGCAGATGCAGGAACCATTTTTTCCCCAAAGGGGGTATATGAGCGGAGGCCATCTCTATGTCCTCGGTCAGGGGGCAATGTTTGGCCTTGTGTTGGGAAGAAGAGAATTTTGAACGGTACGGAAAAACCGGCAACGGAGTGCAGGCGCGGGCAAGGGCCGAAATCATATCAAGATTAGAATGTGGTGGATGGAAAATGAAAAAGAATATCAGAAACAAGATGCTGTTGGCCTTTGGCATGGTCTGTGTGGCCATGCTGTTTCAGCTTGTCCTTTCACTCTATTTGCAGGCCCGGGTGGTCCGCTCCGTAACCTATGCCCGTGATGTCGGCTATGCAGGCAATGGCTTGGCCAAGGAACTCGAGCTTGATGTGGTGCAGGTCCAACAGTATCTCTCGGATATCAGTGCGACCAGGGGGGCAGAGGGATTTAACGACGGCTTTAAACAGGCGGAAAAATTTGCCGTACTTTTTGAAAAACATCTTGCGGAGCTGCGGGTAATTTATCCGGGACTTCACAAGGAATTTGATGATCTTGATAGCGCCTTTGCCCATTATTATGAAAAGGGGAAATGGACTGCGGGGCAGTATATCAAAGGCGGACCTGATCTTGGCAATAAGGCGATGGGGGAGTTCGACGCCTCTGCGGATAAGTTGACCAGGCAGTTGAACGCCATTGAAGATGAAATGTCCACCAATGCGCAAAACAGCATCAAGGGGGGCATGGATGCAATACGGTTGAATAATATCGTTGGCGGTATCCTTTCCGTTATCATCATTATCCTTACCCTCATTCTCGCCTGGATATTCTCCGGGCGAATCAGCTCGGCCCTTGGGAAAATGATCGGCGTTGCCCAGCTGATCGCTGCGGGCAACACCGATGTGCAGCTCGACACCAGCGCCAGTGATGAATTCGGGCTGCTTCAGAAAGCCATGGCGCAAATGGTGAAAGCGATCACCGGAGTGGTCGATGAGGTGAACATGCTTTCAAATGCCGCCTGGCAGGGGAAGTTGACCACCCGTGCCGATGCCGCCAGGCATCAGGGTGATTTCAAAAAGCTCATCGCAGGGGTCAACAATGTCTTCAACCGTCTGGTTGGCATGCTCGACGCCATGCCTGCTCCGTCCATGCTCATCGATTCCGAGTTCAATATTCTCTATATGAACGAAATCGGCGCCAAAGTGGGCGGCAAAACTCCGGATCAGATGATTGGCACCAAGTGCTACGATCATTTCAGAACCAGCGACTGCAGAACCGACAAATGTGCCTGCGGCAGCGCCATGCGAAGCGGATCAGTGATTAACAGCGAAACCGACGCTCATCCGGGTGGACTTGACCTGGATATTGCTTATTTCGGCGCGCCGGTTCGTGACGAAACAGGCAAGATCATAGGAGCCTTCGAGGTGGTGAGCGACCAGACTGCGGTTAAGAAGGCTGCTCGACAGTCCCAGAAGATTGCCGAGTATCAGAACCTTGAAACCGAAAAGGTCGTCTCCTGCATGAGCAAGCTCGCCAAGGGCGATACCTCCTGCTCCATTACTCCAGCCACAGGTGATGCCGATACCGCCGAAGTGCGCAAGACCTTCCAGTCCATTGCCGAGGCCTTCAATGCCTGCACTGCGGTGGTCAATGCCCTGGTCGCTGATGTGGGCATGCTTTCCAGGGCAGCGGTGGAAGGCAAGCTGAATACCCGCGCCGACGCAGTCAAACACCAGGGGGAATTCAAAAATATCATCGAAGGAGTCAATAATACCATGTCCAGGCTGGTGGGGTTGCTGGACACCATGCCCACCCCGGCCATGATCATCGACAATGATTTCAACGTGCAATACATGAACGAACTGGGCGCCAAGGTCGGCGGCAAGACCCCGGCCCAGTTGATCGGCGTCAGATGCTACGACCATTTCAAGACTTCGGACTGCAAGACCGAGCGGTGTGCCTGCGGTCAGGCCATGCGAAACGGGCAAAATGCCAACAGTGAAACCGATGCCCATCCGGCGGGGTTGGATCTGGATATCAGCTACATCGCCACGCCGCTCCGCGATGAGCAGGGCAAGATTATCGGCGCCTTTGAGGTGGTGAGTGACCAGACCGCGATCAAGCAGGCCGCCAGGGTTGCGGAAAAAATCGCGAAGTACCAGTCTGTCGAAACCCATAAGTTGGTGGAATGCCTGGAAAAGATTGCCGAGGGCGATCTCTCCCTGGCCATCGAAACCGAACCGGCCGATGGGGATACCGATTCGGTGAAGCAGATCTTTGACGGCATTGGCTCGGCGTTGGGCGTCCTCATCAACGCATTGAACGAGATCACCGGCGCGGCCCGTGAAATTGCCGGCGGCAATCTTCTGGTCAAGATGAAGAAGCGCAGTGAGCAGGATGAACTCATCCAGGCCCTGCAGGACATGGTTGAGAAGCTCAAGGAAATCATCACCGATGTGCGCGGCGCCGCGGATCAGGTGGCCAGCGGCAGTCAGGAGCTGAGCAGCAGCTCCCAGGAAGTTTCCCAGGGGGCCAGCGAGCAGGCCGCCTCGGTGGAGGAGATTTCTTCCTCCATGGAGGAACTGGCCAGCACCGTGGCTCAGACCGCCGATCACGCCCGGCAGACGGCGGCCATTTCCACCAAGGCCGCCGCCGATGCCGTGGATGGCGGCAAGGCGGTGGTGGAAACCGTGGCAGCCATGCAGCTTATCGCCACCAAGATCGAACTCATCGAGGAGATCGCCCGGCAGACCAACCTGTTGGCCCTAAACGCCGCCATCGAAGCAGCCCGGGCAGGGGAGCACGGCAAGGGCTTTGCCGTGGTGGCCTCGGAGGTGCGTAAGCTCGCCGAACGCAGTCAGGTATCGGCTCAGGAGATCAAGGGGGTTGCCGGAGCCAGCGTGGAAACCGCTTCCAACGCGGGCAAACTGATTAACGAGATTGTGCCGCAGATTCAGAAAACCGCGGAGCTGGTCCATGAGATCGACGCAGCCAGTAACGAGCAGGCCCGTGGCATAGATGAAAATGCCAGGGCCATTCAGCAATTCGACCAGGTAATCCAGGCCAACAGCGCGGCTGCCGAGGAAATGGCCTCCACCAGCGAGGAGCTGACCGCCCAGGCCGCTCACCTGCAGGATGCCATCTCTTTTTTTAAGGTGGAAACGGAAAGCAGGCCACGGCCCCAGGGACGGTCTTTGCCCCCGCCTGTCTTGGTAAGTCCGGCCAGAAAAAAAGCATCCTTAGGCAAGGGCAAAGGGGTGAAGCTCTCCCTGCCAGGAGCCGGTGAAGGGGATTTCGAGCGGTATTGAATCTGGTGTCACGCCAACCTTGAAATATCGTAAATAGTGAGCTGCAATTTCTTCATAATCAACCCAGGGAGGCTTGGCTATGAAGAAATACTATTGCGGACCGACGTTAATATAGTGCTGTCTTCCCATGGGGACGTTGTGAAAGCTACATCTGAGCAAGTTTCATTCATTTGCCGCTATTTTCTCTTGGCGCTCTTATTTTTTATTCCGGTTTTCTTGCCCCTGTCCGCTGTTGGTTCAGAACTTACCACGGTCAAAATCGGGGTGCTGGCAAAAAGGGGGAGTGAGAATGTGGTGCAAAAATGGACCCCTACCGCAGAGTATCTGAGCAGAGCGATTCCTGCGCACTCTTTCGAGATCGTGCCCCTTGATTTTGCCCAGGTACGCCAAGCAGTAAAAGATCGAACCATCGATTTCTTGATTACCAACAGCGGCTACTATGTTGCCTTGGAATACGAGTTCGGGGTCAGCCGCATCGCCACGATGAAAAATCTGTTCAACCATGTTCCCAAGACCCTGTTCGGCGGCGTAATATTCACCCGGTCGGGCCGCACTGATATTAACGGGCTGCGCGATTTAACCGGCAAATCTTTTTGTGCCGTTGACCAGGAATCCCTTGGCGGCTGGCTGATGGCCTTGCGCGAGTTCCACGCTCAGGGAATAAACCCTGGGCGTGATTTTAAGGCGCTCAGATTTGCCGGCACCCATGATGCTGTGGTTTCGGCAGTGCTCAGCGGTAAAGCGGATGCCGGCACGGTAAGAACGGATATCTTGGAGAAGATGGCGGAAGAAGGTAGGCTAAACCTTGCCTCGCTTAAAATACTCAATCCTCAAAGTACTCAGGATAATTTTTCTTATCTGCATAGTACCAGGCTCTATCCGGAATGGCCCTTTGCCAAGCTCAAACATACAGCGGAGAAACTCTCCGAAGATGTTGCCATAGCCTTGTTGAGCATGTCCCCACAAAGTATGGCCGCTCAAGCCCCACATATTGGCGGCTGGACCGTACCCCTTGATTATCAGCCAGTGCACGAACTCCTTCAGGAGTTGGAACTCCCACCCTATGCGCATCCTTTTGGGCCTATTCACTTTGTCGATTTCGTCAAGCAATACTGGACCTGGCTCCTCATCATCTCCATTCTTTTTGTTTTCCTGCTTATTTTCACAAGCTATACCGTGCGACTCAATCGGAAACTTGTTTCCGCCCAGGCGGAACTCGCAGAACAGCTTGAAACAGTAAGGTTCGCGCAGAAGGCCTTGCAAGAATCGGAGAGGAACTATCGAGAAATTTTTCATTCCACCAACGATGCCTTTTTTGTGCATGATTTGGCCTCAGGCGCCATTCTCGACGTGAACAAGGCCATGTGTGAGATGTATGGGTATTCCCGGGACGAGGTTCTTCTCCTATCAGTGGGTGATTTGAGTGCTGGTGAGCCGCCTTTTACGAGCATGGATGCCGCTCAGTTTATTGCTAAAACCCTGGCCGATGGACTACAAAACTTCGAATGGCTCGCCAAACGGAGAAGCGGCGACCTCTTCTGGGTTGAGGTCAACCTCAAGCTGGCAAACATCGGCGGGCAGGATAGGATCCTGGCGGTAGTGCATGATATTGAGGCCCGCAAGAAGGCCGAGGCGGAATTGAACCAATACAGCCTGCATTTGGAACAATTTGTGAAAGAGCGCACGGCTGAACTCAAAAAAAGCGAATCATCCCTGGCCGAGGCGCAACGCATCGCGCATCTGGGGAACTGGGAATGGCTGATCCCGGAAAACGAAGTCCGGTGGTCTGTCGAAGCATATCGTATTTACGGTTTTGAGCCGGGGAAATCTCTTCCCTCCTATGAGTCATTCATCGCGGCGGTCCATCCTGATGACCGGGAGATGGTGAGCCGCGCTGTTGTTGATGCCTTGGAAAAGCGCGGCGTATACAGCGTGGAACATCGTCTTGTGCTTCCCGGCGGAACAGAGCGTCATGTGCATGAACAGGGCGAAGTTTTTTGGGCTGCCGATGGCAAACCGGCCAAAATGGTGGGCATTGTTCAGGATATCACCGAGCGCAAGATCCTTGAGCAGGAACGAACCCGCCTGGTCAAGGCCGTGGAATATGCGGCGGAATCCATCATCATTACGGACCAGGATGGCACTATCGAGTATGTGAATCCCGCCTTTACAAAAGTCACCGGCTATAGCCGGGAAGAGGTTGTCGGTCAAAATCCGCGCATTTTGCAAGGCGGCCAACATGATCAATTATTTTATGGAAAAATGTGGGACACCCTTCGCCGTGGTGAATCCTGGTCCGGTCATTTTATAAACAGAAAAAAGGATGGTGCATTTTTTGAGGAAGATGCTGCTATTTCTCCCATCCTGGATGGCGCTGGATACATTATCAACTATGTGGCTGTAAAGCATGATGTTACCAAGAGGATTCAGCTTGAAAAACAACTGCTGCAAGCTCAAAAGCTTGAGTCCATCGGTACCTTGGCGGGGGGGATTGCCCACGACTTTAACAACATTC
The DNA here is from genome assembly GCA_021847425.1 of Deltaproteobacteria bacterium. GTDB lineage: Bacteria > Desulfobacterota > Desulfobulbia > Desulfobulbales > Desulfurivibrionaceae > Thiovibrio. Next base: position 12,747 of record JAJZRF010000025.1, read on the forward strand.
TCACCGCTATCCTGGGTTATGGTGAAATGGTTATGCACGGACTTCCCGAAGACAGTCCGTTGCGGGAACAACAGAAGCACGTTGTAATGGCCGGCAGGCGCGCTTCTGATTTGGTCAAACAAATTCTAACTTTCAGCCGCAGAGGGGAACAGGAACGGAGGCCGCTTCAGGTTCAGCAGATTGTTACGGAAGTCCTTAAGCTCCTGCGTGCCAGCATTCCAACCACCATTGAGTTTAAACTGAATATTGATGAAGGTTGCGGGGCAATTCTCGCCGATCCGACGCAGATCCATCAAGTTGTCATGAATCTTTGCACCAATGCCTATCATGCCATGCGTGAAAAAAAAGGGGGGGTGTTAGGGGTGGGCTTAACCTCTGTGGAGCTTGGTTGCGAGACCATGCAAAATAAAATAGATCTGCGGCCAGGACCATATGTGAGGCTTGAGGTGAGTGATGCGGGGCAAGGCATGAGTAAGTCAGTGTTGGAGAGAATATTTGAGCCCTATTTCACCACCAAAGCATCAGGAGAAGGAACAGGCCTGGGTCTTGCTGTGGTGCATGGCATTGCCAGGAATATGGGCGGCGGGGTCACCGTTTACAGTGAGCTCGGTACGGGGACAACGTTCCATGTCTATTTTCCTCGGATAGTATCCTTTGCCAGCCAGGAATCCCTTCCTGTGCACTCGCTACAAGGGGGGAATGAACGCCTGCTGGTGGTCGATGATGAAGCGGTAATTACCCAGCTGGAGCAGCAACTTTTGGAAAGCCTGGGCTACCAGGTGACCGCAACCACAAAGAGTGTTGAGGCCTGGCAAGTATTTGAGGCGCATCCTGACCGCTTTGATCTGATTATCACGGATATGGCCATGCCGCACATGAGTGGCATTGAATTAGCAACCAAAATTATGAAGCTTCGGCAGGATATACCTGTGATCCTGTGTACGGGCTTCAGTGAAATAATCAACGAAGAAAAGGCCAAAGTCCTGGGGATACGTGAATACCTCATGAAACCGATAAGCAAAAATGATCTGGCAACCGCCATCAGGCGAGTCCTCAATACATAGCCTGTTTTTCGCATCATTCTTTGGAGATACTGCATGTTAAAAAGGAGATACCGCATGTTTAAAAATCTCAGCATAAAAGCAAAAATTTTAGTTCTCGTCCTGAGCGGAATTTTGGTTATGACCCTGTTCAACATGGGAAAGCAATATGTCGATTTTGACAAAACATTGGCCTCGGCCAAAAAAACGCGGGCTGCCAGGGTAAGGGCTACCTTCAAGAGCTCTCTGGCGCAACAACTTCAAAATCTTTCCCTGGCAATGGAGACCTTGACGCAAGATAAAGAGGTTATCCGTTATTTTGCCGAGGGCAACCGGGACGGGCTGATTCAGGACTTGGGCAAGTATAATGAAAAACTAAAGAAAGAATACGACATCGACCAGTTTCAATTTCACACCCCGCCGGCCACCAGTTTTTTACGGCTTCATCAACCCGGGAAGTTTGGCGATGATCTTTCCGCCTTCCGCAACACGGTTGTCGAGGCCAACCAGAACAAGAAAAAGGTCGTCGGTCTCGAAGTCGGTGTCGCGGGGCCTGGACTGCGCGTGGTATTCCCTGTTTCCTATGAAAATAAACACATCGGCACCATCGAGTTCGGCGGTTCGATCAGCGGCCTGCTGAACAATCTTAAAGAGACGTTTGGGATAGAATATGCCATAGGCATCCGCCCGGAGGTGTTCAAAAAAGCGCAACGTGCGGACAAGGGGACGGATATCCTTGCGGATAATCTGGTTTTTTACGCAACATCCTCCGATCTTGCCAAGAGCATCATAAGCGCCTATGTGGCCGGAAAGGATGAATACAAGATCAACGGCAAGTTTTTTATCACCTATCCCCTGGCGCTGACGGATTACCAGGGCCAGGAGATTGGTTCCATCCTCGTCATGGACAACGTGCAGGATATTGTGGATGATCTGCAAAATAAATTAATTGCCAATGTGGGCATCAACCTCGTTCTTGCGGGCATCATTCTTGCGGTTCTTTTTTTCTTTGTCCGGAAAGCGTTTCTCCCGATCAACGATGCCATTGTTACCTTCGACAGGATTGCCGATGGGGACTTGACTGTTGATATAAAGGTGGACAAAAAAGACGAGGTTTCGCAAATGCTGGCCGCCATGAAAAACATGGTGGCAAATCTCCAGAAAACCGCGCAGATGGCAGAGCAAATTGCCTTGGGCGATCTTGATGTGAATGTAACAATACTTTCCGGCAAGGACATTCTGGGCAAATCCCTTGCCAAAATGGTCGAGAACTTGAGGGGGACCGCTGGCAATGCGGAAATGATTGCCAACGGGGATCTCAGGGTTGAGGTTAAACTGCTTTCCGCCAAGGATGCCCTGGGTAAATCCTTGACCGCTATGATTGAAAAATTGCGGCAGGTTATCACTGACGTGCGGACTGCCGCCGACCAGGTAGCCTCCGGGAGTCAGGAGCTGAGCAGCAGCTCCGAGCAAGTCTCCCAAGGAGCAAGCGAACAGGCAGCCGCGGTGGAGGAGATTTCTTCCTCCATGGAGGAACTGGCCAGCACCGTGTCGCAGACCGCCGATCATGCCCGGCAGACCGCGGTTATCTCCAACAAGGCGGCCACCGATGCCGTGGATGGCGGGAAGGCTGTGGCGGAAACCGTTACCGCGATGCAGCATATTGCCGAAAAGATCGAACTCATTGAGGAGATCGCCCGGCAGACCAACCTGCTGGCCCTGAATGCGGCCATCGAGGCGGCGCGGGCAGGCGAGCACGGCAAAGGCTTCGCCGTGGTGGCCTCCGAGGTGCGCAAGCTCGCCGAACGCAGCCAGGTGTCGGCTCAGGAGATCAAGGGCGTGGCCACAACCAGCGTGGAAACAGCGGCAAGGGCCGGGCGGTTGATCAACGATATTGTGCCCCAGATCCAGAAAACCGCCGAGCTGGTTCATGAAATCGATGCGGCCGCCAACGAGCAGGCCCGTGGCATTGATGAAAACGCCAGGGCCATCCAGCAGTTTGATCAGGTGATCCAGTCCAACAGCGCGGCCGCCGAGGAGATGGCTTCCACCAGCGAGGAACTGACTGCCCAGGCGGCGCAGATGCAGGAAACCATAGCTTTTTTCAAGACGGGGGCGACGGGCGCGGCAGCCACCCCCCGTCCGCAGGGACGGCCGCAGTCTCAGCCTGTTTCGACTAACCATTCGGCAGGGGGGAAAAAATCCAGCGGCAAGGGGGTTAAGCTCTCCCTGCCAGGGGCCGGAGAAGGGGATTTTGAACGGTATTAGGGCTGCCCAACGGTTCCGGGGCGTAGAAATGGGGATGATGCGAGGGCGGCAGATGCTGCGACTGTCTCAGCGCAATCTTTTTTTGAGACGGAATTCACTGGTAATGCTCAATAAGCCCGAGACTAAATATTGTTGAATGTGGATTTTTTCTGTTATTGAAACGGTTATACAGAGGTAATATTAGTATTTTTTCAGTATTGACATAATATGTTAATGATTGCATGTTTGTTTCTGCGAAAATACAAATATGATATTGTCAAATTTGTATTTTATGTCTCAGAACAACCAGTAGTTTAAATTAAGAAGAGAGGATTACTGTATGCAATGGTTCAATGATCTGCCCATCGGGAAAAAAATTATCTCGGGTTTTATGGCTGTTGCTCTCATCGCAGGGATTATCGGTCTTATCGGGGTCAAGGAAATTCATGTGATTGAGGCAGCCGGCGTCAAACTGTACGAGAAAATGACGGTCCCGTTGGCGGACTTGGGCGATATGGGGATGGGGTTTGAACAGCTGAGAATCAGTGCCCGAGCCTATGCAGGGGCGGATACGGCCCAAGCGCGCCAGGCAGCCTTGGATGAGATTAAGCAGCTGCGCCAAAAGCTTGGAGTGGATTCTGATAATTTCGAAAAAACCATTCTCACCGATGAAGTGCGTACGTTGTTCCAGCAGTTCAAGGATGCCAATGCGGTTTACGGCAAGGGCGTTGATCAGCTGGTGGCTTTGATGCAGTCCGGCAAGCAGGCGGAAGCGGAAGCCTTGCTCAACGGTGAGATGAAAAAAGCGGCATTGGCTGAAAATGATCTCGTTAACAAGCTTCAGGATGCAAAGATCGCAAGCGCCAAACAAACCTCCGAGCAAAATACGGCGATTGCCAACTCAGCCAGTTGGCTGATGATTGGATGTGCCATAGTCGGCATGTTGTTGGCTTTTGTCTTCGGACTCTTCATTGCCAAAGCCATCACCCGCCCCTTGTTCGAGGCTCTTGGTGTTGCCAATGAGTTGGCGGCAGGCAACCTGAACTGCACGCTCAATGTGGCCAGCAAGGACGAAACCGGTCAACTGTCGGATGCGCTGAAGCACATGGTGGCGAAACTCAGGGAGGTTATTCAGGATGTGCGCTCCGCGGCCGACCAGGTTGCGGCGGGCAGTCACGAGTTGAGCAGCAGCTCGGAGGAGGTTTCCCAAGGCGCCAGTGAACAGGCGGCCTCGGTGGAGGAGATTTCCTCATCCATGGAAGAGCTGGCCAGCACCGTGGCCCAGACCGCTGATAATGCCCGGCAAACCACGACCATTGCCAGCAAGACCGCAGCCGATGCCGGGGCCGGCGGCAAGGCGGTGGCGGAAACCGTTACCGCCATGCAGCATATCGCGGAAAAAATCGAGTTGATCGAGGAGATCGCCCGGCAGACCAACCTGCTGGCCTTGAACGCCGCCATCGAAGCGGCCCGGGCCGGGGAGCACGGCAAGGGCTTTGCCGTGGTCGCCTCCGAGGTGCGCAAGCTGGCTGAACGCAGCCAGGTGTCGGCCCAGGAGATCAAGGGGGTCGCTTCGGCCAGTGTGGCCACGGCAACCAATGCCGGCAGGCTGATCAACGATATTCTGCCCCAGATCCAGAGAACCGCCGAACTGGTGCAGGAGATCGATGCCGCCACCAACGAGCAGGCCAGGGGGCTTGAAGAAAACGCCAAGGCCATCGAGCAGTTTGATCAGGTTATCCAGGCCAACAGCGCGGCTGCGGAGGAAATGGCCTCCACCAGCGAGGAACTGACCGCCCAGGCATCCCTGCTCCAGGAAACCATCGGCTTTTTCAAGGTCGATGATGCCGACTGGAAAAGGCGCCAGGCAAGCAACCCTGTTGTTGCCGGGCAGAGGTCGTCCCAAAAAACGCATCTCTCCTTGCCTCCGGGAAAGAAAGGGAAATTTGCCCACTCCGGGAATGGCGGCAAGCAGACATCGCCGGTTGGCGGGGCGAAGATTGCCCTGAATGACCAAGATAACTTTGAACGTTATTAACCGCGATGTCGGCAAGATATAGCAGAACAGAAAAGGTGACGCATGGCTGATACGGAATACGCGGAGGTTTTTCGCGAGGAAGCTGGGGAGCTGCTTGAGGAGCTGGAAACGTCTCTTCTCGAATTGGAAAAAGACCCTGCCGACCTTAAGATAGTGAGCCGGGTCTTCAGGGCCATGCACACGATCAAGGGCTCCGGCGCGATGTTCGGCTTCGATGATATCGCCGGGTTCACCCATCATGTGGAAACCGCGTTGGACAAGGTGCGGGACGGCACGGTGCCGGTGAGCACGGAGTTGATTGATCTGACCCTGGCCTCCAGGGATTATATCCGCGCTCTGCTCGATGCCGCCACCGGCGGCGGCCAGGCCGACCCAGCCGAGGGAGAGCGGATCATCGCCGCGTTGCAGGTTTTGGTGGGCGGTGGAGCGTTGGGCAAGGAGCAGGCGGCTTCCGCTCCGGCGGCCCCGGAGGAGGAAAAGGATCCTACTGCGGGCAGGCCTACCCATTACCGGATATCCATCAAGCCGTCCCCGGATTTTTTTGTCGGCGGGAACACCATGGAAGCCCTGCTTGCCGAGCTGAATAAGCTTGGTGAAAGCACGGTGTTTATGGATGCGGAGCAGGAAGACGTAGGGGCGCTCATTCTGCTCACCACGGACAGGGGGGGCAACGCCATCGAGGATGTGCTGGTATTCGCCGAATCCAGCTGCCAGGTGGCGGTGACGGTCCTTGCCGTGGAAGGCGAGGAGGATCTGGTGGAGCACAAAAAGCTCGGCGAGATCCTGCTGGAGCGGGGGGAAATCTCCCCCGACGATCTGAAAACAGTGCTTGCCCGGCAAAAGCCCTTGGGTGAACTGCTGGTGGGGGAAAAGCTTGTCTCGCGAACCAGCGTTGACGCAGCTCTTGCCGAACAGAAATTGGTCCGGGAGGCCAAGGAAAAAGCGACGGTGGCCAAGGGCGCGGAAAGTATCCGGGTGGCCTCGGAAAAACTGGATCAGCTCATCAATCTGGTGGGCGAATTGGTTGTCACCCAGGCCCGGCTGACCCAGGTTGCCTCCCACCATAAAGATTCCGATCTTGTCGAGCCGGTGGAGGAGGTGGAGCGCCTTACCGCTGAATTGCGGGATTGCGTGCTCAACATCCGGATGCTGCCCATCGGCACCACCTTTGCCAAATTCAAGCGGCTGGTGCGGGATCTTTCCGCCGAGCTGGGCAAGGAAGTGGCCATGGTCACCGAAGGCGCCGAGACCGAGCTGGACAAGAATGTCATCGACCAGCTGGGCGACCCCATGGTCCACCTTATCCGCAACAGCATCGACCATGGGGTCGAGTCGCCGGAGGAGCGGCAGCAGGCTGGCAAGCCGCGCAAGGGCACCATTACCCTGGCAGCCCAGCATTCCGGGGCCAATGTCGTCATTACCGTCACCGATGACGGCAAGGGGCTCGACACGGAGAGACTCCGGCAGAAAGGGTTGGAAAAAGGGCTGCTCCGCGCGGACATGGAACTGAGCGAGCAGGAGATCTGGAATACTATCTTCGTGCCGGGGTTTTCCACGGCCAAGACCGTGACCAGCGTTTCCGGGCGCGGGGTGGGCATGGATGTGGTGAAAAGCACGGTGGACGCCCTCAAGGGCTCGGTGTCCGTGACCAGCAGCATCAAGGGCCAGGGCACCACCATCACCATCATGCTGCCCCTGACCCTGGCCATTATTGACGGCCTGCTGGTAAAGGTCGCGGACACGCATTTTGTCCTGCCCCTTTCCCAGGTGGAGGAGTGCGTGGAGCTGACCAGGGAGGATATCGCCAGGTTCCATGATCGGCGGATGCTGCCGGTGCGGGAGCAGCTTGTTCCCTATGTGCGTCTTCGGGATTTTTTTGCCATTTCCGGAGAAAGGCCCGCGCGGGAACAGATGGTGATCAGCCGAATCAACGGCGAACGTTTTGGCTTGGTGTTGGACGATGTGGTGGGCGAGCACCAGACGGTTTTGAAATCACTGGGCTGGATCTACCGGAACGCCACGGGTCTTTCCGGCTCGACAATTCTGGGCAACGGGCATGTCGCCCTGATCCTTGATGTGGCCAACGTGATGAAATGCGCCCGGCAGGAAGAGCATGACGCCTTGGCTAATTGAAAAAAAGGAACAAGGTGAAAGGGTAACGGTGCAAGGATAAAGGGAAAAGGACTGATTTTTTCGCACCATGCACCTTGCACCTTTAGCCTTTAGCCTTTAGCCTTTAGCCTTGCCTTTAGCCTTTAGCCTTTAGCCTTTAGCCTTTGGCCTTTAGCCTTTGGCCTTCAGCCTTCAGCCTTCAGCCTTGTACTGAATAAAACATACGGGAGAGAAATCATGAGTGCAAAAAATGAGGCGGTTCAGTCGCAGGCCACGCAATATCTCACCTTCATGCTTCGGGAGGAGGGATTTGCCATAGAAATTTCCAAGGTCAGGGAGGTGCTGGATGTCACCACCATGACCAGGATTCCCCGGATGCCGGCCTACCTCAGCGGCGTCATCAATCTGCGCGGCAACGTGGTTCCGGTTATGGATCTTGGTCTGAAACTGGGAATGGGGAGCATTGAGTACAGCAAGAACACCTGCATCATGATCGTGGAGCTGGAGGTGGACGCCAATCTGGTGGAGATGGGCGTGCTGACCGACTCCGTGCAGATGGTTCTTGATCTGAGCCCGGAAGACATCGAGTCTGTCCCCAAGATGGGAACCAACTTGAACACCGAATTCATCAAGGGCATGGGGCGGCAGACCGAGGATAAATTTTTGATCATTCTCGATATCGATAAGGTTTTGGCCAGCGAGGGCGAGGCAGCCTTGCGGGAAATGGACAGCGGTGGTTCGATTCAGTTGAGGGAGTCCAAGCCGGAAGAAACTGCCGGCGCGGAAGCGTAAAAAGGCGAGGTGGAAGGCTAAAGGTGGAAGGCTAAAGGTAGAAGGCTAAAGGTAGAAGGCTAAAGGTAGAAGGCTAAAGGTGAAAGGCTAAAGGTGAAAGGTCAGGTACGGACTTCTCGGTTATCCTTTAGCCTTTCACCTTCTACCTTCTGCCTTCTACCTTGCGGGTATTTGGGGGACGCATGACTTTTTCCGAAAATAAAGGGACAGCAGGGGATTGGACTGTGCGTTCGCCGAGTTTGTCCGATCGGGATTTTAACCGGTTCAGCGCTTTTATTTACGATACCTGCGGCATCAAGCTGCCTCCCATTAAAAAGACCATGCTTTCCGCCCGGCTGCAGAAGCGGTTGCGGCAACTGCATCTGGAATCTTTTACCGCCTACCTGGATTATGTGCTGAGTCCCGATGGCCAGGCCAAGGAGCTGAGCCACATGATCGACGTGGTCAGCACCAACAAGACGGATTTTTTCCGGGAAGCGAAGCATTTTGATGTGATGACCAGCCTTGTTCTTCCCGACTATGTGCAGCGGATGACCCATTCGTCCCACAAGACGCTCCGGGTCTGGAGCGCGGGTTGTTCCAGCGGCGAAGAGCCGTACACCCTGGCCATGGTTCTTGATGATTTTTTTTCCCGCTATCCGGGGCTGGACTATGCCATTCTCGCCACGGATATCTGCACCGAGGTCCTTGCCAAGGCAGAAGAGGCGATTTATACCGACGAGGTGGTGGCGCCGGTTCCCCCGGTGTTGCGCAACAAATATCTGATGAAGGGAAAGGGATCGTACAAGGGCTTTCACCGGGTTGTCCCGGAGCTTCAGCGGAAGGTGACATTTCAGCGGCTCAATTTCGTGGATAGGGATTTCCGTATTGACCAGAAAATGGATCTTATCTTCTGCCGGAACGTCATTATCTACTTTGACCGGAAGACCCAGTGCACGCTCTTTGAAAAGTTTTATCGCCAGTTTTCTCCAAATGGCTATCTGTTCACCGGGCATTCAGAGACCCTGGAAGGCATAGGGGATCGGATGGAGCGGGTTGCGGCGGCGGTGTATCGATGTCGCAAATGAAGGACATCCTGGATACGGATCTTCCCGTGGTGAACCTGCATCCGGGCGAGCTTTTTGTTGCCCAGGCGCCGACCCTGATCACAACCCTGCTCGGTTCCTGCGTTTCTGTCTGCCTCTTTTGCCCCCGGCAGAAGACCGGGGCCATGTGCCATGGCGTGATGCCGGTCCGCGAGGATCTGAGCGTGGAGGACAGTTTTCGTTTCGTGGAGACTTCGGTGCGGTACATGGTTGAGATCCTGACCAACGGAGATGTTTTGTGCACCAATGCCGGGTTGGTGGCAAAGATTTTTGGGGGGGCGGATGTTCTGGATGTTCGTTTTGGCCCGGCAGCCAAAACCAAAAGCATCGGCTCGATGAATATCAAGGCGGCGCGGGAGGCCCTGGCGCGGTACAATGTTCCCGTGGCCGTGGAAGAGGTGGGCGGCGTGCAGGGCTGCAAGCTGTTTTTCTATTCCCACACCGGAGAAGTTTTACTGCGGCGTATTCCGCGGTCATTTGATTAGGCGAGAGTCAATGGGAAAAAAAATTAGAGTGCTGATCGTCGATGACTCCGCCGTGGTGCGGCAGGCATTGACCGACACGCTGGAATCGGACCCGCACATCGAGGTGATGGGCGCGGCCCGTGACCCTTACGTGGCCGCCGATTTTATCGCCAAGGAGGTGCCGGACGTCATCGTGCTTGATGTGGAGATGCCGCGGATGGACGGGATCACCTTTCTCCACAAGCTTATGAGCCAGCATCCCATACCGGTGGTCATGTGTTCGACCCTCACGGAAAAGGGGGCGGAAACCACGCTCAAGGCCTTGGAATATGGGGCCATCGACATCATCCAGAAACCCAAGCTCGGGACGAAACAGTTCATCGAGGAATCGAGAATCCGGATCTGCGATTCGGTCAAGGCCGCGGCCAGGGTCATGGTCAAGCGTATTGCCGCCAAATCCCATCCTGTGGAAAAAAAACTCACCGCCGATGTCATGCTGGCCCCGCCCCCGCCCAAGGCCATGGTGCAGACCACGGAACAGGTGGTGGCGGTGGGCGCCTCCACCGGGGGCACCGAAGCCCTGCGGATATTTCTCGAAGCCCTGCCTGGAGATTGCTCCGGCATCGTCATTGTCCAGCACATGCCCGAGGGTTTCACCCGCGCCTTTTCCGAGCGGTTGAACGGGCTGTGCCGCATTCGGGTCAAGGAGGCGCAGGATGGCGACACCGTGCTGCGCGGCCAGGCTCTGGTTGCCCCCGGCAACCGGCACATGATGCTGAAGCGCAGCGGCGCCCGGTATTTCGTGGAGATAAAGGACGGTCCCCTGGTCTGCCGGCACCGGCCTTCGGTGGATGTCCTTTTCCGTTCCACTGCCCGCTACGCGGGGAAAAACGCCATCGGCATCATCATGACCGGCATGGGAGATGACGGGGCGCGGGGCATGGCCGAGATGCACCAGGCCGGAGCATACACCATCGCCCAGGACGAGGCGTCCTGCGTGGTTTTCGGCATGCCCAAGGAAGCCATCGCCCTTGGTGGGGTGGATAAGATTCTGTCCCTTGAAAAGATCGCCCCGGTGATTGCCGGGAAATAAGCCGTTGGCACAAAACGGCATAATGGGCCGTATGGTTAAAAGAACAGCAGTGAAACGACGATGGTTATTCCGTAACGGCTTCTAAAAAAAGATTCTAAAATGGGAAGCGGTATAATACTATAATAACGTATCGGACAAACATTGGTTTTTGCCTGGGAAGGTCCGGCAAGGCGACAAGGATAACGCGCAAGAAGGAGCATCATGGATCTTTTAAAGGATTTTGCTCAAAAAGATATGATCGAACAGATCGTTTGCCTGGATGAGATCAAGGAGTCCAGGTCGGTGGAGGCCATTCCGTCCCTGTTGAATCTGTATGCCAATCCGCTTGGCGATCAGGCGGTTGATGAAATGGTTTATCACACCCTTTTTGATTTGCTTGCCGGGCGGGAGCAGGAGATTATCGCCGGGTTGGCACATGAATCAGAGGCTGTCCGTCTCATCTGTATCCGGCGGGCCGCCGACGGCGGCTCCGCCGCCCTGAAAGACGCGCTGGTCAAGCTGCTTGCTGCCGCCTCCGGCAATGAACTTGTCTCCGAGATCATTCGGGCTCTGGGCAGCTATAAGGATACCGGCCTCACCGGGATTCTCCTGCCCTATCTCAAGCATGAAGATTATTCCGTTGTTGCCTGGGCCATGCGCGGTCTTACCGGAATTCATGACCTCAAGTTCCGCGATGCCTTGATGGCCATGGTCTCCGAGAGCCGGGAGGTGCACAATGTTGATGCCGGGTGCGATTTGCGCACCGCTCTGGCCGTGGAAAATATCGCCAATTTCCCCGATGACACAACAGCCGGGTTTCTCATCGGTTTTATCCACCATGCCAACCCCTCGTTCCGGAGGGTTGTTATCTCCACCCTTGCCGGCCTGGGGGAAGAGATTTTGCCCGCCCTGGAAAAATGTCTTGATGCCGGCGACAAGGACGAGAAGATCATGGCGGCCAACGTCATCGGCATGACCGGGAGGAAGCGGGGAGCCGATATCCTGGTTGCCCATCTGGAAAAGGGTGGGGATGCCAATCTGAAATTCGCCATCTATGAGGCCTTGGGGCGGATCAGCTCCATGCGCAGCGTGATCGGCCTGACCGACGGCCTGGCCGAAGGCGACGATCTCGTGCTCATTGCCGTGGTCACTGCCCTTGATCACCAGTGCAATCCCGGCGTGGTCAAGGTGCTGAATGAGACCATTGCCAGGGGCGACGCCCAGAGCACGCGGGTGCTTTCGGCCATCATCACCTCCCACGCCCGGCGGGTCTTTGGTGCCCTGTATAAAGATGGCGGGCAGCGTGACACCTTGCTTGCGGCGGTGCGGAAATCGGGGGATCACGAGGCCGTTGGCGCTTTCCGGGCGGAACTTGCCAAGATCGGCGGTGAGCAAGCCGCCAAGGATCTCCAGCAATTGAGCCTGGGCGAGGGTGGGGCCAAGGAAAAACGCATTCTTGCCGCGGATGACTCCAAGGCTATGTTGTTCTTCTACAAGGGGATTGCCGCGGACCTCGGCATGGAGATGGTCACGGTGGAGGACGGGAAAAAAGCCTTCGATTACCTCCAGATGGACAGCGAATTTGATCTGATCATCACCGACATGAACATGCCGAACATGGACGGCATTGAGTTGACCCGCGAGATCAGAAAAAAGCCGGAATGGGCTAAAATTCCCGTGCTGATGGCGACCACCGAGTCGGAGAAGACCCAGTCGGAATTGGCCCGGCAGGCCGGGGTGACGGATTTTATCACCAAGCCTTTTTCCAAGGATGATTTCAAGGCGAAGATCGGCCAGATGCTCGCCTGATTACCTGTGCCATGATTGCCTGGCAAAAGAGTCTGCCTCTGGGCAGGCTCTTTTTGTTTGACCCCAATGGTTTTCTTCCGTACTATTCCGCAGGGCATGCGCCCTGCCAACCCAGCCGTTGCGCTGAATTTTTTGTCTGATCCTCATGGGGAATGAAATGACCAAACCGTTTGGAATTACCGTAAGCCGTCATATCATGGACAGCCAGCGCCTGCATCCCGAGGCCACCGGCGACCTGTCCGGCCTGCTCAGTGAATTGATCGTGGCCGCCAAAACGATCAACGCCGAAGTCAATATGGCCGGTCTGGCCGACATCCTGGGAATGGCCGGAAAAACGAATATCCAGGGCGAACACGTGCAGAAGCTCGATGAGCTGGCCAATAACACCATCAAGCGCCGCATGGCCCGTTGCGGCTATGTCTGCGTGATGACCTCTGAGGAGGAGGCGGATATCATTCCCGTGGCCGAGGGCAGCGCGGGCAAATACACCCTGGCCTTTGATCCGTTGGATGGCTCCTCCAATATCGATGTCAATGTGAGTATAGGCACCATCTTTTCCATCCATAGGCGCAAATCCACCAACGATCTTACCCCCCAGGGCGATGAGGCCGATCTGCTGCAAAAGGGGCGGGAGCAGGTGGCTGCCGGATATATCATCTACGGCTCCAGCACCATGATGGTATTTACCACCGGCGAGGGGGTGCATGGTTTTACCCTTGATCCCAGCGTGGGCGAGTTCTACCTGTCGCATCCCGATATCAGGATGCCCGAACGAAGCAGATATTTCAGCGTCAATGAAGGGAATTACAACTTCTGGAACAGCGAGGTTCGGCGGTTTGTCGATTATTTGAAGGAAAACGACAAGGAGACCGGGCGGCCTTACAGTGCCCGGTATATCGGCTCACTGGTGGCGGATTTCCACCGCAATCTCATTGCCGGCGGGATATTTCTCTATCCGTGTGATAACCGGAATCCGGCCAAGCCCCACGGCAAGCTGCGGTTGCTGTACGAGGCCGCGCCCCTGGCTTTTCTGGTGGAACAGGCCGGTGGCCGGGCCATTACCGATGAGGGCGTGAATATCATGGATATTCAGCCCAAATCCCTGCACCAGCGGGTGCCGCTGGTTATCGGCTCCCGACATGAAGTGGATATGTTCGAGGAGTTTGTGGCAGGGGCGAGGTGAAGGGTTAAGCAAGGTAAAAGGTTAAAGGCGAAAGGCGAAAGATCAGGATAAGCGGGAAAAATGAATGGCGCGGGGAATCCTTCCCGCGCCATTCATTTTTAAAACCTTTAACCTTTAACTTTTGGCCTTTTCTTTCTCCCAGGTGTCGCGCAAGGTGACAGTCCGGTTGAACACGGGTCTGCCATCCTTGGAATCCTTACTGTCCACGCAGAAATATCCCTGGCGCTCGAACTGGTAATGGCTGCCGGGCTCGGCATTGGCCAGGCTCGGTTCCACCAGGCAATCCTTGAGCACCAACAGGGATTCCGGGTTGACAAAGGTCTTGAAGTCCGCTTCGCCCGCGTCCGGGTTTTCTTCGGTAAAGAGCCGGTCGTAAAGGCGCACCTCCGCGGGCACTCCATGGGCGGCGGAGACCCAGTGGATGGTGCCCTTGACCTTGCGGCCGTCCGGGGCGGAGCCTCCCAGGGTCTCCGGGTCATAGGTGCAATGCAGCTCGATGATCTCGCCGGTGGCCTGGTTCTTGATTACCTTTTCGCATTTGATGAAGTAGGCGTAGCGCAGCCGCACCTCGCGGCCTGGAGCGAGACGGAAGAATTTCTTCGCCGGTTCCTCCATGAAATCTTCCCGTTCGATATACACCTCCCGGCCAAAGGGGACATGGCGCTCGCCCATCTCCGGCTTTTGCGGGTGGTTCTGGGCCGTGAGGTTCTCGGTGCGGTCTTCGGGGTAGTTGGTGATCACCACCTTGAGCGGCGCGAGCACCCCCATGACCCGGATAGCGGTCTCGTTGAGATCGTCACGCACGCAGTGCTCCAGCAGAGCCACATCCACCATGCTGTCTTTCTTGGCAACGCCGATCTTGTCACAGAAGCTGCGCAGCGCCGCCGGGGTATAGCCGCGGCGGCGGATGCCGGAGAGAGTCGGCATCCGGGGGTCGTCCCAGCCGGAAACATGCCCCTCGTTGACCAGCTGCAGGAGCTTGCGCTTGCTGACCACGGTGTAGCTGAGGTTCAAGCGGGCGAATTCGATCTGCCGCGGGTGGCAGGGTACCGGCAGGTTATCGAGGGTCCAGTCGTACAGGGGCCGGTGGTCGGCAAACTCCAGGGTGCAGAGCGAGTGGGTGATCCCTTCCAGCGCATCGGAAATGGGGTGGGTATAGTCGTACATCGGATAGATGCACCAGGTGTCGCCGGTGCGGTGGTGGCTGGCGTGCAGGATGCGGTAGAGCACCGGATCGCGCATGTTTATGTTGCCGGAGGCCATGTCGATCTTTGCCCTTAAAACCCTGGCGCCATCGGGGAATTCCCCGGCCCGCATGCGCCGGAACAGATCGAGATTTTCCGCGACCGGCCGATCCCGGTACGGGCTGTTTTTGCCCGGCTCGGTGAGGGTGCCGCGGTAGCTACGGGTATCCTCGGCGGAAAGATCGCAGACATAGGCCTTGCCGGTGGTGATCAGATGCTCGGCGTATTCGTAGAGCTGGCCGAAATAATCCGAGGCAAAGTAGAGATGCTTGCCCCAGTCAAAGCCGAGCCAGCGGACATTGTCCTTGATGGACTCGACATACTCCTGCTCTTCCTTGGTGGGATTGGTGTCGTCGAAGCGAAGATGGCAGCGGGACTTCTCGTTTTCCTTGGCAATGCCGAAGTTGAGGCAGATGGACTTGGCATGGCCGATATGGAGATAGCCGTTGGGCTCCGGCGGGAAGCGGGTGACGATATGGTCGTGCCTGCCGGTGGCGAGGTCGTCGGCGATGATGGTGCGAATGAAGTCCTGTGACTGGGTCTCGTCGCTGGTCATATGAGTATTTCCCGTATAGTTTTTTGGGCCACGTGTCAGTCATCGGCAACAGTGCCGATGACCCCACGAAAACTCACGAAAGAGATATTTATTATCCTGATTAATGCTAATCAGTTTTTTGTTTTCGTGGATTTCGTGGCTGATTTTTAGCTGAAATATTTTGCCACATCACGCAATCGGCTGACAACCCGTTGTTTGCCGATCTGGGCAAATACTTCGAACATGCTCGGCCCCTTGACCTGGCCGGTGATCACCGCCCGGGCGCCGTTGACCAGCACCCCGACCTTTACCCCGAGTTCCTCGGCAAACTCCCGGCAGACCCGTTCCGTCTCATCGTGGCTGAGTTCCGGCAGGGATTCGAAGCGGTCGGCCAGCCTGGGCAGCCATTCCTTGAGGTCCGGGTGTTTCAGCACGTTCTTGGCAAGGGCGGCCTCGTCCATGACAAAATCATCGGCAAACCAGGCCCGGCCCAGGGAAGCAAAATCCTTCAAGGTGTGGAACCGTTCTCGGGTCATATCCAGGGTTTTCAGGAACCACTGCCTCTTCTCGCCATCGTAGGCAGCATCCCACAGCCCTTCTTTTCGGAATTCCACCTTGACCAGACCGCCGATTTCCTCGATGGGCAGGGTGCGCAGGTAATGGGCGTTGATGTTGATCGCCTTTGGGTCGGTGAAAAATTTCGGGTCGTCCTTGCGGTAGTTGAAGATGGAGTTGGAGCGGGTGATGCCGGAAAGATCGAAGGCCTCGATGAGTTCTTCCCGGGAGAAAATCTCGCGGTCATCCGAGGTGGACCAGCCCAGCAGGACAAGAAAATTTGCCAGGGCCCAGGGGAGAAACCCCTGTTCCCGGTAAAATTGAACCGAGACGATCTCGCCGTGGCTGCGCTTGGAGATCTTGGCCTTGTTCAGGTCAAGGGTCAGCGGCATGTGGGCGAAGGTGGGCAGCTCCGCGCCCAGGGCCCGGTAGAGCAGGATCTGGCGTGGGGTGTTGCTCAGGCCGTCCTGGCCCCGGATGACGTGGGTGATGCGGTCGCGGATGTCGTCCACCACGTTGCAGAGCAGATAGAGGGGCAGGCCGTTGGAGCGGACGATGACGAAATCCTCGATATCCTCGTAGGCGCGTTCAACCCGGCCATAGACCTGGTCGTCGAACCCGACCTTGCCCGGTTCCTGCGGCACCTTGAAACGGATGACATAGGGGAGGCCCTGGGCTTCTTTTTCCCGGACTTGTTCGGAAGTGAGCTTGCGGCAGGTGCCATCGTACCGGTAATCGCCCTTGGCCGCGGCGGCTGCTTCCCGTTTGGCTTCGAGTTCTTCCTTGCTGCAAAAGCACTTGTAGGCATTGCCGTCCGCCAGCAGCCTTTGGGCGGCGGCCACATGCTCCTTGGCATATTCCGACTGAAAATAGGGGCCCTCATCCCAAGTCACCCCAAGCCACTCCAAGCCGTCGAGGATACCTTGGATGGATTCCTGGGTGGAGCGTTCCGTGTCCGTATCCTCGATGCGCAGCACCAGCTTGCCCCCGTGCTTGCGGGCAAACAGCCAGTTGTAGATAGCGGTCCTGGCCCCGCCGATATGGAGATAGCCGGTCGGGCTGGGGGGGAAGCGGACGCGAACCTCGGTCATGGTGTTCTCCTTGCAAAAAAAAATGAGCGATGCGGAGCCAAGCTGCGCATTGCGGACAGATCGTATTCAAGCTGTGTTTTATATATCGTTTTACCGGGTTATTCAAGAGGATGCTTGGGAAAAAGCAGGAGAAGGCGGGGGGGGGGAGGCCGGGATGGGGCCATATTTTTCCCTGCAAGGGATTGCTTTATCTTTAATGAAAATTATAGTATTATAAAATTGTAACTATCCGCTGACAGTCTGTCAGCACTGTTCCGCAGAAACGGATGTTTACGCACAATGGAGGTGGAATATGCCTTTAGATCCCAGCGCCACTTCAGCACAAACCAATGTCAGGACAGAGCGTCCCGTTTCTCCTTATGCCGGGTCAGAAGGAGAAAAGAAGGCGAAAAACAACAGGGCGGAGTCAGGTCAGACCAGTCAGGCCTCCCCTGATGTCGTGACCAAAATCTCCGCCGCCGCTCTGGATGCCTCCAGGGCTCTTACCCAGGCGAGCCAGGCAGCCAACCAGAATCCCCCTGAAGAATCGGTGCGTGAGTCGGAGAAGCGGCTGCCGCCGTCACGACAGCCGCAGGAACAAAGGACTCAGACGCAACAGCGATCACGCGGGGTGAATGTGGTTGTCTGATCTGTAAAAAAAATAGAAAGATTGCAAACGGGGGCGATTCTCTGGAGTCGGCCCCCTCTTTTTTTGCTGTTTTAAAAGCCAAGTTTCCTCAGAAAGCGCGGGTCGCTGGTCCAATCCTTTTGTACCTTCACCCAAAGCTTGAGCAACACATGCTGGTCAAGGAGTTCTTCGATATCTTTCCGGGCCGCCTGCCCGAGTTGCTTGAGCTTGCTGCCGTTCTTGCCGATGATGATCCCCTTTTGCGAATCCTTTTCCACATAGATGGTGGCGTGGATCGTGATCAGTTGTTTGGCTGCATTTTCCTTGAAGCTCTCAATCGTCACCGCAGTGGAATAGGGGATTTCCTGACCGGTTTGCAAAAAGATCTTTTCCCGGATGATCTCCGCGACAATGAACCGTTCGCTGGCATCGGTGGGAATATCCTCGGGGTAGAGTCGCGGCCCGGTGGGAAGCAGGGGGCAGAGTTCCCGGATGACCAGATCGGTGCCGTCGCTGGCCTTGGCCGACAGGGGCAGGATCGCTTGGAACGGGTACAGTCCTTGGTAGGTGGCGATAATGGGCAGCAGTTTTTCCTTGTCGATGAGATCCATCTTGTTCAACAGCAGCAGCACCGGTTTGTCGATGCCCTCAAGGCAGCGGGTCGGGGTATTGGCCGTGTTCGGCAGGGGCATGGTGACGTCAACCATGAAAACAATGGCGTCCACCTCGGCCAGGCTGCCGAGGGCGATCTTCACCATCTCCAGGTTCAAGGGGCTTCTCGCCTTGTGGATGCCCGGGGTGTCCAGCATGACGATCTGGTAGTCCGGGCCGTTGACGATGCCCAGGATCCGGTTGCGGGTGGTCTGGGGCTTGGGCGAGACAATGGAGATCTTCTGGCCGAGCAGGCTGTTCAGTAGCGTGGACTTGCCCACGTTGGGCGGCCCGATGAGGGCGACAATGCCTGATTTTACCTGTTCCTGGGAGTTGGTCATGGGGTTGCCCTGCATTCGTGGGTGTTGATAGGTGAAGTCACGCTGTTACATACCAGTATTCCTGGTTTTTCGCATCACCAGTCTTTGCCGCGGTCACGGAAAGAGATGACAACCACTGGAATAGCTGGTAGACAAAGGCCAGTTTTTCCTCGAGATCAGCCAACCGCGCAGCCTGGATTTCTCCCAATTAATAACGGACAGAGTTTCCGGCGCGCTTTCTTGCATCACAAAGGAACATTACATGGGTTTGCAGGGCGCAATTATTGAATACATGGAACAGGGCAGGTTTATCTGTGCCATGGTTCTCGACGAGGACAGCAAGCGGCTGCGCCTGGTCAACCAGAACGGCAGGGAGGTGAATCTTCCGCTGTCGCGCCTGCTGCATCAATCCGCAAAGCGCCATGCTCTTACTCTCAGCCGGGATGAGCAGCTCCGGTTGCTCAAGGGGGCAGACCAGGTCCGGCAGGCCATGATGTCCCAGATTGACCTGGCCGGGATCTGGCAATTGGCCAGCGAGGAGGACGGGGTAAGCTTCACTCCGGATTTCCTTGCCGAGCTGGCCTTTGGCGAAGACGCCACGGATAATCATGTCGCCGCCTTCCTTCGCTCCATCTTTGTGGATCGGCTCTATTTCAAATACAAGGAAGGCATGGTGCTGGCCCACACCCCGGAAGCGGTTGCAGGGTTACGTCTGAAGCAGGCAAGGGAAAAGGAGCAAGAGGCCCTGATGAGCACCGGGGCCATGGGGCTTAAGCGCCTGTGGGAGGGGGAGCCCACGGCGGAGTGGCCGGAACGCGACCGCTGCCTCGCTCTGTTGGGCGACTACTATGTCTTTGGCAGCGAATCAGAAGAGAGCGAGCTGGCCAGGGAGCTTCTTAAAAAAGCAGGACTCACCGGCACCCACGATATTTTCCATCTCCTGATCAAGGCCGGGGTCTGGCAACCCCATGAGAATGTGGCCTTGCTGCGCTATTGCATCCCGGCGGCTTTTTCCGAGGAAATCACCACCGTCGCGGCCCGGATGACAGAGCCCGTGGCCGAGGAACTTGTCGGCAGGAACAGGCGGGATTTTCGGGCGCTGCCCCTGCTCACCATTGATGGCGAATCAACCCGCGATTATGATGACGCCCTGCATGTGGAACGGAGGGATGATAATTTTCTGGTGGGTATTCATATCTCCGACGTGGCCCATTATGTTGTCCCTGGGACGCCCATTTATGAAGAGGCTGCCCGGCGGATGACCTCCCTCTATTTTCCCGAGACCCAGATTCCCATGCTGCCGAGGGCGCTCTCCGAGGGAGTTTGCAGCCTTGTTGCCGGGAAAACGAGGGCGGCCCTGAGTGCCATGGTTCTTCTCTCTCCACAGGGCGAGGTGCTGGAGTTTGATCTTGTCCCGAGCCTGGTTACGGTGAAGCGGCAGTTGAGCTACCCGGAGGCGGAAAGGCTGGTGGCAAGCGGCGATTGGGAGCTGCAGGCGCTTGCCCGGCTCAGCGAGCAGCTCAAGCAGCACCGTATTGAAAAAGGGGCGCTGCTCCTGCCGGTGCCGGATGTGAATATCAGTGTCGATCCGGCAGGCAGGGTTGCGGTGGCTCTGTCCCCGGTGGATACCATCTCCCGCAGTCTGGTGGCGGAGTTCATGGTGCTGGCCAATTCTCTTTCCGCGCAGTTTGTGGCGGATCGTCAGGCGCCGGGGTTGTTCCGGGCTCAGGACGAGCCCCATCAGCGATTGATCGCCGGGGGGGAGAAGGACCTCTTTTCGGTGCTGCGCCAGCGCAAGCAGTTGAAGCCGGGCGAGCTCCTGGTTTATCCCAAACCCCACAGCGGGGTTGGCGTCATGCAGTACACCACGGTTACTTCCCCAATCCGGAGGTTCCTCGACCTGGTCATGCAGCATCAGCTCAAGCAGCTGCTCCTTGGCCGGGGCGCAATGTTCTCTGCCGATGAACTCGCAGGGGTTGCCGGGGATATCAATATGGTGCAGGCCAAGGTCAATCAGGTGCGTCGCCTCAGGCACCGCTACTGGCTGCTCAGGTATCTGGAGCAGAAGGTCGGGTCCAGGATGGAAGCGCTGCTGGTCAACAAGGGGCCGAAGCGGATAAATCTGATTCTGCTTGATTGCCTTCTGGATGCCGATATGCCGCCGAGCCAGGCGGTGTCCGCAAAACCGGGTGATGTCGTTTCGGTGCGGGTGGCCAAGGTGGATGCGCTGGACAATGTTCTGCGGCTGGAGTGGTGACGGGAGGAGAGGCAAAAGGTGAAAGGCTCAAGGTAAGAAGCGTCTATTAATCGTAGATGATGCAGGTCCAGCGGGAGAGAATTTCTTCTGTTTCCGCATCCAGCTGGTCAGCCACCTCATGGATTTGGTATTCGTGCCCGCATGTGCCGCACCGCATGCGGACCCGGCGGCAGGACCGGGAAACCTCCAGCCTGCCCTTGCATTTCTTGCACTGCATTGCGTTGTCCCTTCCGTATCCTACTGCAACAAGGTGTGCCGGGTGAAGATGGCTTCCAGTCGGTAGCCTTTCGCGGCCAGGGCCTCGGCCCCGCCCTCCAGCCTGTCAACCACGGTAATCACCAACCCTACTTTGAAGCCAGCCGCCTCAACCCGTTCGATCACGGTGAGCAGGGTGCCGCCGGTGGTGACCACGTCTTCCAGCAGGGCAACAGTGCAGCCCGGAGGCATGTTGCTCAAGCCTTCGATGTATTGGCCGGTGCCGTGGCCCTTGGATTCCTTCCTTACGATAAAGGCGGGGATGGGGTTCTGTTCCAGATGGCTCACCACCGAAACCGCAGTGACCAGAGGATCGGCTCCCAGGGTCATGCCGCCCACCGCGTCGATCTTTTCCGGGTTGTTCTTGATGATTTCGAAGATCAGCTTGCCGCAGAGGTACGCGCCTTCCGCGGACAGGGTGGTCTGTTTGCCGTCGATGTAGAAATCCGATTCCCGGCCTGAGGAGAGTTTGAACTTCCCGTGGCGGTATGATTTGGTCAGCAGCAGTTGTTTGAGTTGTTCCCTGTGGTTCACGGAGTATTCCTTTGTGGTGTGTGGTTTGCGGGGCCTGTTATATCTTGGGCATCTTTGCAAAATAGGTGGTCAAGTTTGCCTTGGCGCTGATCTTTGGCGCCAGCAGGCCGTCTTTCGAGGTCATGGCGATCATCACCCCGGGGCCGTGTCCGGCCAGCACGCAACTGGCGTGGACGACAATGCCGATCACCACGCCGCCGGTCTTGTAGATCCGGCCATAGGTGGCATCCGCATCCAGGATGGCGATGAAATCTCCCAGCCGCAGGTCTCCCAGGCCGTATTCCTTGACAATCCCCTGGTCGAACATCTGGATGTCGTAGTCGCCGCTGTGGCTGTGGGAGGCGCCGATGCCCGAGCCCATGATCTTGGCGGGCACGGTGTGGGTCACCGGAACCTGCAGTCTGCCATCCTTGAGTTTTTTCAAGGGAATTGCGGCAAGCAGAGCCGGGTCCAGGTTCATCACCTTGATCCCTGGGAAATCCGGGAGGTTCAGGCCGCAGCCGCACGCCTTGATCTGGATCTTGTCGCCGATGGTGAGGCGTTCCAGCACCTTTGGGGAAAAATCCACCAGCACATGCTCGATGCCGCCATGCTTGCCGGTCACCCGGCCGGTCTCGCCCTTGGCGTCGCCGGAAACCACCTTGGCGAGGTTGCCCACGCAGGAAAACTGGTTCAAGGCCCGGTTGGGGCCGGGCTGTCCCTGAACTTGCGTGAAGTTGCTGATGGAAACCGCAGGCTCCACATGGTCGCCGAATTTCTCCCCGGCCAGATCCCCGATCCGCAGGTTGTAGGTGATGCCGCCCACGCCGGGGTAGACGTCCGAATAGCCATCCGGGTTGATCCGGTAGGGATTGATCCCGCCCTGGGGCGAGGTGATCTCGCCGATCACCGATTGGCAGACCAGCTGTTCCGTGTTGGTTGTGATCATCGTTGTGCGCCCCTTGCTGCTAGACGTTGAAGCGGAAATTCATGCAGTCGCCGTCCTGCACCACGTATTCCTTGCCTTCCAGCCGCAACAACCCTTTTTCTCTGGCCTTGGCCTCGCCGCCGCAGGCGACGAAATCCGCGTAGGAGATGACCTCGGCCCGGATAAAGCCGCGTTCGAAGTCGGTGTGGATGACCGCAGCGGCCTGCGGGGCCTTGGTGCCGCGCTTGATGGTCCAGGCCCTGGTTTCCTTTTCGCCCACGGTGAAGTAGTTGATCAGCCCCAGCAGTTCGTATCCGGCCTTGATCAACCGGTTCAGCCCAGGTTCCTCAAGGCCGAGATCGGCCAGGAAATCCTGGCGTTCGGCCACGCTCAGGGCGCTCAATTCCTCTTCGATCGCCCCGGAGATCATGACCACGGAGGCATTTTCTTCCGCTGCCGCCTTGCGGAGTGCATCCACCCATTGGTTGCCGGTGTTGATCTCCGCCTCGCTGACATTGGCCACATAGAGTACGGGCTTGGCAGTGAGCAGGCAGAGTTCTTTCATTAGTTTCTGGCCCGTATCGTCAAGTTCGATAGTCCGCGCCGGTTTGCCGTCATTGAGCAGGCCGTAGAGCTTTTCCAGGACAACCAGCTGCGCCTTGTAAACCGCATCCCCGGATTTCGCCTGGGAAGCGGTCTTGGCCATGCGTCGAGTCACTGTGTCGAGATCGCAGAGGATGAGTTCGGTGTTGATTACCTCCCGGTCGCGCAGGGGGTCGATGCTGCCCTCCACATGCACGATGTTCTCGTCTTCAAAGCAGCGGACCACATGGGCGATGGCATCCACCTGGCGGATATGGCCCAGGAACTGGTTGCCCAGACCTTCGCCCTTGCTGGCCCCGCTCACCAGGCCGGCGATATCGACGAACTCCATCTGGGCGTTGACCTTGACCTTGGTCTTGGCCATCTCGGCAAGGGTGTCGAGCCGGGAATCCGGAACCGGCACCATGCCCACATTGGGTTCGATGGTGCAGAACGGGTAATTGGCCGACTCGATGCCTGCGGAGGTGAGGGCGTTGAAGATGGTTGATTTGCCGACATTGGGCAGGCCGACGATGCCACAGCGAAAGCCCATGGGGAAAAGTCCTTGTTGTACGGTTCGATAATAAGGTAGTCAGGAGATGACCGAAAATTGTGACCAGTATATAATGATTTCTTTGCAATGCGGCAAGGGTTGTTTACAATCCAAGCACTAAATTCCACTCAATCAGGCACATTTACCATGGGCGCTCCCGAAAAAATTATCCGGATGGATTCGCTTCTTGCCGAACTTTTCAAAAAAAGGCAATGGGACAAACGGTTGGCCCTGCACGCTGTTTTCCGGAATTGGCTGCAGGTTGTCGGCCCGGAGATCGCGGAACGGACCGAACCGCAGGTGATTCGGGGTACGGTGCTCTGGATCGCGGTTTCCGACTCGGTCTGGATGCAGCAGCTTCATCTGCAAAAGCAGGCCCTGCTGGAACACATCAATGCGAATGTGCATGGTTTAGAGAAGATAAGTGATATCCGTTTCCAGATAGATGCCACCCTCGGCGAAGGAAAAATGGTTGCAATCCTCCCGAAGCAGGATGCTGCCCCGCAGCCGATTGATCCGGAGGAGCAGAGGGGGTTTGAACGGCTGATCGGTGCCATCGGCGATGCGGAGTTGCGAACCCGCCTGCTCGCCCTGTGGCGAAAATCCCATGGCGGTAAGCCACGATAGGGCGTTAATCAAGCCCCGGCTATACCGGTGGTTCCCCAGGGGTGTCCCCCGGAGGTTATCTTGCTGCGAGGAGGGGCCCGAAATAAAATTGAATTCAGAACCTTCAGCTTGCGTTTGGCGGAGAATCTTCGATGGAGCAAATGGTAAGGTAGCGTTCGAGGGTTTCCAGGTCCGTACCCTTTAGGGTGAATTGAATGCCGAATTCCCTGGTTTCCAGGTCACGTTCGATAACGCGGCGAACAATGGCTTCTGGTACGGTAATGTTTTCCTCAAAATCGCCGAATCGTAAACGGAGGGTCATGCTCAGCGGGCTGATTTTGTTCCCTTTTTGGATATGCTGGGAAAATTTCCCCACCAACTTTGCTCCTTCGAGGGAGATATTTTCTATGGTGCCATGATTCAGGTATTGGCTTGCCTTGCGGGTGAAGGTCGCAACGGAGCGGGAACTCGTCACATAACGGGGATATCTTCTTCGTTGGATTAAAATAATTGCCGCAGGGAAGAGCACTCCCAGTTCGGTGCTGGTTTCAAGTGCAGGGGTGGCGTGGAAGCCTCGCATGGGCTGATCTCGGTGTTGGTACAGAAACAGGCATGGGTTTTTGGGGGCCTGGAAAGGGGTCTCCTTGGCAAAAAGGATAAGGGGCTCCGTCTCTTTGGTGAATATCTCGGAAGGCGTGAGCTTTTGCGGATTCATCCCTTTTTGAAAAAGGGTTACAGGGATTCGCTGGCCGACAATCCTGATGATTTCTTCTCCAACGATCTTCGGGGCATCGGACCAAAGCTCTTGCATGCAAAGCCCCCTCCGGGCAAGAATGATGAATGGTTTTTTGGGCGTGAATTGCGCCGTCTGTAATGTGCAGCAATATATAGCTGTATTTGCAACACTTGTAAAGCCGGGGCTGAAAAAAACAGGGGGAAGAGATTCGCGCGGGGGCTAAAATTGTTTTTCCGTGTCAAGCAGCAGCGTTACCGGGCCGCTGTTTACCAGGGTTACGTCCATCATGGTCTGGAATTTGCCGGTGGCCACGGTGATCTGTCTCGCGCGGATTTCGCGGATGAATTGTTCGTAGAGTTGCGCTGCTTCTGCCGGTGGCGCGGCCGTGGAGTAGGATGGCCGTCTTCCCTTGCGGCAGTCGCCGAACAGGGTGAACTGGGAAACAACCAGCATCTCTCCTTGTACGTCGAGCAGGGAAAGATTCATCAGCCCATGCTCGTCTTCAAAAATTCGTAGATTGGTAATCTTATCGGCAAGGAGCACGGCGTCCTGCGCAGAATCGTTTTTCCCTACGCCGAGAAGGACCAGAAGCCCAGAGCCAATGGCGCCGCAAATCTCGCCATCTACGCAAACAGAGGCCTGGCTCACCCTTTGGACAACGGCGCGCATGGGACTTCCTGATTTTCCGGGCGGGGTGGGTTGAGATTGCCAAGGGTGAATTGGAGGATGGCTGTTGCCGTAAGGGTTGCCGTCTCGGCGCGCAGAATGCGCGGGCCAAGGGAGACGGGGATAAAGCCTTCTTGTTGGGCAGAGGCAACCTCGGTTTCGCTGAACCCGCCCTCAGGGCCGAGGAGGAACAGGACGGATCGGCAATCCTTTTTCTGAACGGCAAGAACCTCATCCAGCCTTTGCCTGGCTTCATGTTCCCAGAAGATCAGCCTCAGGTCGCAAGGCGGAGGATGGGCCAGGAGATCGGTTATTCCTCGGGTATCATGGATTTCCGGCGGCGTGGCCCGGTCGCATTGTTTGCAGGACTCAAGGACGATGCGTTGCCAACGCTCCATCTGCGCATCTTTCAGTGGTTTGTGGATACCGTGTTCCGAGTAAAAAGGCCAGATTGCATCGACTCCCAGCTCGGTGGCCTTTTGCAGGATGAGGTCCATTTTCTGGCCCTTGAGCAGGGCTTGTCCCAGGTGGAGACGAATCGTTGCCGGGAGATCCCGGGTTTGGCCGGTGATGATTGCTGTCACTCGGTTCTTGAGAATCTGTTCGATGCGGGCCTGGTACCGTGCGCCGGTTCCGTCAAAAAAAGTAATGGAATCGCCGGGGCAAAGCCTGAGAACGGTTCGGAGGTGATGGGCCTCCGGGCCTGTCAGGGTCGCGGTTTCCCCCACGATATCTGTCGGGTTTATAAAAAAGCGTCGGAGGCTCATGGCCGTTTATGTCCGTGCGAAGAGAAGAGCGCTCCATTCCCCTTCGTACCGGGTTTCCTGATGTTTCAGGCCAAGAACGGTATAGGCTGCGCGGATACTGTCTGTCTGAGCTCCGGTCAGGATTCCGGCCATGATGAGTTTGCCGTTTGGGGCCAGGTGTGCGGCGAGGCTGCCGGCAAGTTCAATGAGTGTATCATGGATGATGTTGGCGATGACAAGATCAAATTGGTGCGGGATTTCTTTCAGGGCGATGCCATTTGCTTTTATTGTTGGAAGCAGGCCATTACGCAGGATATTTTCCTCCGCCACCACCACGGCCTCCGGGTCATTGTCAATGGCCAGCACCTCCTGGGCGCCGAAAAGGGCGGTGGCCATGGCCAGGATGCCCGTGCCGGTGCCGACATCGAGAACGGTTTTGGGAGGGGTTCCCGTGCCATGAAAAAGCGTTTCGATGAACTCAAGGGCCAGCTTGGTGCTGGCGTGGTGGCCAGTGCCAAAGGCCATCCCCGGATCCATCTCGATAACTTTTTCGCCGGGGCCTGGCTGGTATGCTTCCCAGGTGGGCTTGATGACAAGGTGGGCGGTGATGGGCAGGGGTTTGAATCGTTCTTTCCAGGCTTTGTTCCAATCTTCATCAGGGATGATTTCTGTTTCGACCCGTGTTTTTTTCTCCCCGGGGGTGAGGTCGGCAAGTTCTGCGAGATACTCAGTGATTTTCCCCAGTTTTTCTTGTGCGAGGGGGCCATGTTCCAGGTAGCCGACAATCTGTTCCTGGGCCGCGCCGGGTGCCGAGACGGGAATCTGTTCGACCCCGCCGGTCTGTTCACAGATGAAATCGGCAATGGGGTCGGAGATGGTCCCGCTGGCGGTGATCGTGATTTTCAGCCACGATTTGGCTGGCGGATGTGCTGAAGTTTTTGCTGGCATCGGGATTCCTGTGGGAAAAAACATGGTTGCAAAGAAATAAGCTGGAAACAGTCTCAGGGTACAGTAGTGTACTGGATGCTGTATTCTCCGGCAAGAGCGAGTTGAGGTGACGGCGCGGATTGTGGTCGTTTCTTGTCTGTATTCTTATCCATATAATGATATCGGACTTGGCGGAATGGATGAAAAAAAGATGCGGGAGCTCCTTGTAAAGGTGAGTTGCGGTGCATGCACTGTTGCCGATGCTTTGGCGGAGTTGAAGAATTTTCCTGCCGAAATGCTGTTATGGGCGCATCTCGACCATCACCGGAGCTTGCGAACCGGGGTGCCGGAAGTGGTTTACGGAGAGAATAAGACCGCAGGTCAGATTGCGGATATTTTTAAAAGACTTCTCCGGTTTTCTTCAGCGGTAATGGCCACCCGGGTGAGTCAGGAAAAGGGGGCTGCGGTTTGTCTGGAAATTCCAGGCATTGTCTACCATGAGGCTGCCCGCATGTTGACTGCCCCGCTCAAAGAGAAACAGCACGGTGCCGATGGCGGAACAGGTCTGGTTCTGGTGCTCACCGCCGGAACTTCTGACATCCCTGTGGCGGAGGAAGCTTTTGTTACCTTGTGTTGCCTGGGGAATGAGGTTGAACGGTTGTATGATGTCGGGGTGGCCGGGATCCATCGGTTGCTGTCACGGCGGGATCTTCTCGACAAGGCAGGCATATTGATTGTTGTCGCCGGGATGGAGGGAGCCCTTCCCAGTGTAGTCGCTGGTCTGGTGGATAAGCCCATTATCGCGGTGCCCACCAGTGTTGGCTATGGGACGGGATTGGGGGGCATCGCCGCGCTCCTGGGCATGCTCAATAGCTGTGCCCCGGGGATTGCCGTTGTTAATATTGACAACGGCTTTGGTGCCGCGTGTATGGCGGCAAGTATCAGCAGGCAAATTGGTGGCCGATCAGGTGGATCGTGATGTCTTTTTTCTGGGATCGGATGTTTTTCCCCAGAGGAGACGACTGAAACGGCAGGAGTTTCGGCTGGGGCAGGGAGGTTATTTTTTTGGGGTGCTGCAGAAAATCAATGAGTTACGGCGCTTGGCTTTTGGGGGTGGGTGCTTTTTAAAATTTCTGCATTATTGCTGTTGACAAGGGTGGGCGCTTCGGCTATTTTGGCCCCCGAACGATAACCCAACACCATGACGAGAGCCTTTGAAAAACGTCATAAAACATCTTGACTGGCTCTGGTGTTTCGGTTATCTTCTTTTTTTCGTCCAATAAGTGGGCGGCCTTGGTTTTCCAAGGCGCAGCGATCATTGAAAACTGAATAGTGAGCAAAGTAGAAGATGGGCCCCAAGAAACCGGAGCTATGGCTTCGGGAGTTTTTATTGCATTAAAGAGATCAGAATCTCTGTTGAAGAAGAGTGAGACCTTAGGGTCTTGTTCAGATATTTAACTGGAGAGTTTGATCCTGGCTCAGATTGAACGCTGGCGGCGTGCTTAACACATGCAAGTCGAACGAGAAAGGGACTTCGGTCCTGAGTAGAGTGGCGCACGGGTGAGTAACGCGTAG